>CALCKX010000110.1 GCA_937966115.1 uncultured Chloracidobacterium sp.
CCTTCAGCCAGCTTCAAGCCAACGTCGGGCGACTGCCGCGCGTCACGGCGCTCAATGTCGCGCTGGGCGCGGAACCCGGCGAAGCGGTGGTGCACCTGCAAGCCAGGGCGCGCGGCAACTCGCTCAATCCAGCGGTGAACCGGGAAACTCCAGATGGGCAGTCGGAGATCGTCCAAGTCGAGACGGTTGCCAACAGCGCCCGGAAACTCGGCATTTCCCGCATAGACTTCCTCAAGATAGACACCGAGGGCTATGAGCTCCAGGTTCTGGCCGGGGCAAAAGATTTCTTGCCGACGACGACGTTCATTTACGCCGAGATTGACTTCGAGACCGCCGGGCGACACACCAACTTCTTCGCGCTACACGAGCTTTTGAGCGGCTATGGCTTCAACTTCTATGGTTTCTACGACCCTTACCATTATGAGGATGGACGGCTCAACTTCGCCAACGCGCTCTTCGTCAACCCCCGGACGCTTCGTTCAAGCGCCCGGTCGGCATGAAGTCGGCATGAAGTCAGTAATGACGTCCGTATGCTGGCATGCATGACAACTAGCTCGCCCGTGATAAATGACGCCGACCTCCCAAAACGCGGGCGTGCGGAAAACCGCGACTGCGCTCGCAGACTCAAAACGCTTTGCATCTTGCCGCTCGATGCAATAAAACTTTCGCTGCCAGCGCGTCACGGATGACCAGTTCAGTTCCAAGTCATCGCCAAAGCCTGCCCAAAATAAGAAGCTCATCCAAAAGCTTGTACCGGGGCGTAGTAGCCGATGCATATCAGCCCCGCCGCGCAGGCAATCATCGGGCAGTCATATATCCACGCTTGACCTGCGTCAACGCGCGGCTTTTCTCACGCACGGCTTTTTCTCACATTTGGAGGATGTGACTCTCATGAAAGAACGCGACCTGACCAATAAGTACCTTGAAGCTGGCGAACTCATTCAACGGGGGCGCCGCGCCGCGCTCAAAGCCGGCGTCGTCGGCCTCGGGGCAAGCGCCTTCACGATGCTCGGCGGCTCGTTGCTCGCGCCGGCTACGGCGCTTGGCGACGACAAGAACGGCGATGTGAAAATCGCCAATGTGGCGCTCAACCTCGAGCATCAAGCCATCGCCGCCTACGGCGTTGGCGCGGGCACGGGCTTGCTCGAGGGCGCGGCGCTCGCCGCCGCTAAGCTTTTCATGAGCCATCATGAAGCGCACCGCGACTCGCTGATTGGCGTCATCAAGAAGTTTGGCGGCACGCCCGTCGAGCCAAAGAAAGATCCGAAAGAATATGAGGCCATCGCCAAGGCGGTGCCCAACATCAAGTCGGCGAATGATATCCTGGAATTTGCGCTAACCCTGGAAGAGCAGGCCGCCGGCGCGTACATTGGCGTGCTGACCTCATTCTCGGAAAAAGACCTGATTCCAGTGCTGGCGGGCATCGGCGCGGCGGAAGCCCAGCATGCCGCCCTGCTGCGCTTTGTGCTCCAGAAGGATCCGCTGCTCCGCGGGCCGGTCGTCAGTTAGGGTCGGCGTTGGCTTTTGATACTCGCCCCCTGCCGCTCGCCAGAGCTGGCAGGGGACTTTTTCCACCGGAAGCAGGGTTTTGGAGACACTTCCATGCTCAAGCATTTGGCGCTCGCCGCCACGCTGGCTGGGTCGGTGGCCAGCGGTTGGCTTGCCCCAGCCGTCCAAAAGGGAAAAGCCGCCGGCGACGCCGCCAAAGGCAAGGAACTCTTCGCCCAAACCTGCGCGCCTTGCCACAGCGCTTCCAGTAAAGCGACAAACGTCGGTCCCGGCTTGAAGGGTCTGTTCAAAGAGAAGAAAATGCCGGCGACTGGCCGCCCGGTTTCGGTCGCCTTGGTCAAGTCGCAAATTCAGAAAGGCGGCGGCGGCATGCCGGCCTTTGGCAGCAAGTACAGCGCCCAAGAGCTGACCGACCTCATCGCCTACCTGCGCGCGCTTTGACGCCCTATGCCCGCCAAGAAAGCCAATGAGCCGCTCAGTTATGAATCCGCGCTCGCGGAGCTTGAGCGGATCGTGCAGCAAATGGAGGACGGCAGCCTTCCGTTGGAAGCTTCCCTGGACCTCTTCGAGCGCGGCATGACGCTGGCCAGACTGTGCCGAGAGCGTCTGACCGCCGCCGAGCAGCGGATTGAAACCATTCTCCAATCAGCGGATGGCGACTTCGTCATCGCCCCCTTCGCGCCCGCTGCTGATGATGCCGACGACGAATGACGAGTCTGATTTTCCCGCCCCGCCGGCGTCCGTCACCCTGACCGTGACGCGCCTGCGCGGCGCCCTGGCCGGGCAACAGGAAGTCGTTCGCCACTTTCCGGCCGTCATTGGTCGCTCCCGGCAGTGCGCCATTCGGATTGACCCCAGCCACGCCGAAGTTTCGGGTCGTCACGCCCAGCTTTCATTCGACGGACATGCCTTCTGGATCGAGGATTTGAGCAGCGCCAACGGCACGCTCCTCAATGACCAATCCATCGCGCGGGCCGCGCTTGCCAGCGGCGATGAAATCGAGCTTGGGCCGGGCGGACCGCGCTTGCGCGTAACGTTTGACTGGCCTGGCACGCAGTGGATTGGCAATGCTCAGAGCGAGACCTATCGCCTTGGCGCGAGCGAATTCCCGCTGCGCTCGGCGCTGCGCTTCCCGGCTTACGGCGCGGGCGCGCTGTGTCTGCTGCTGCCGCTCTGGCTTGGCAGTCTGGTCAGCGCCGTGCTGCTCATACCGCTTGGGCTGCTGGCGCTCCTGCTCGGGTGGAGCCTGGCGCGCGTCAATGTGACCATCACGCCGCTTCATCTGGAGTATCAGGGCCTATGGCGGCAAGTGAAGCTGCCGTGGGCGGAAGTCGAGCGCTTGCAGGTTGACCTGTACGGCGCGGAAGGTCGCCAAGCCATCTACACGATCTTCGGCGCGGGCCAACGCCTGACCTTCAGGGCGTCGGATTATGTCAGCGGCATCGAGCTGGCCCAGCTCGTCGCGCGCCGCACAGGCAAGCGGTGGAAGCCGCCGCCCGGCGAAAACTGAGCCACCATTCACATTTCTAGATTGCATCGCGCGAGCGTCAAAGGGTAAATAATGGGGCGCCGTTTCGCGCGGGCCGCGCTCGCCAGCGCCGGGATCCGCCCTGAACCCGCGGCTTGTGATTTCTTTTTCATTGGGGACGCCTTGCCATGATTGCTCAGCTAGAAGCCCCGCGCGCGGCGCGCGCGCTGCCGGGCGCGAACATCTATCGCTTTCGGACCGACGCGCTCCGGCTGCTGCAAGGCATGTATCGCCGTTACGGGGATGTGGTTCAGTTTCACCTCGGCAGCGAGCGGGTATTCATGGTGAGCGATCCCGATTACATTCGGGAGATTCTGGTCACCAACCACAAGAACTTCATCAAGGGGCGCGGCTTGCAGCGGGCGCGCAAGTTTCTGGGCAACGGGCTGCTCACGAGCGAAGGCGAGTTTCACAAGCGGCAGCGCCGGTTGTCGCAGCCAGCTTTTCACCGCGAGCGGATTGCGACCTACGCGCGTATCATGGCGCAGTACGCCGCCGAAATACGCGACGAGTGGCAACCCGGCGAGCAGCATGACATTGCCAAGGAAATGATGCGCCTGACGCTGCGGGTCGTCGCCAAGACGCTCTTTGACGCGGAAGTCAAAAGCGAAATGGATGAAATCGGCGCGGCGCTGACAACGACCATCGAGCTGTTTTCCGCCATCATGACGCTGCCGTTTTTCGAGCTCATCGAAAAGCTGCCGCTGCCGTTCAACTACCGCTTTCGCGCGGCGCGCGCCCGGCTGGACGAAACGGTTTACCGCATCATCGCCGAGCGCCGCCGCTCCAACGAAGATCGCGGCGATTTGCTTTCCATGCTGCTCATCGCGCAAGACGAGGAAGGCGATGGAACCGGCATGACCGATGAGCAGCTCCGGGATGAAGCGATGACCATCTTTCTGGCCGGTCACGAGACCACCGCCAATGCTCTGACGTGGACGTGGTACCTGGTGTCGCAAAACCCAGAGGTCGAGGCGCGGATGCGCGCCGAGATTGACGCCGTCCTGGGCGGACGGTTCCCGACGGCGGCCGATTACGGCAAGCTCAAGTACACTGAAATGGTCTTCGCGGAAAGCATGCGCCTGTACCCTCCGGCTTGGGTCTTCGGACGGCGCGCCCTAGAAGCGTTCTCCATCGGGAACTACCGCCTGCCGGCGCGGGCGCTGGTGCTGATGAGTCCGTATGTCGTGCAGCGGCGCTCGGATTTTTACCCGGCGCCGGAGCGATTCATCCCGGAACGCTGGACGCCGGAGGAAAAGGAAAAGCGGCCGAAATTCGCTTATTTCCCCTTTGGCGGCGGCCCGCGGTCGTGTATCGGCGAAGGCTTCGCCTGGATGGAAGGCGTCCTCATCCTGGCGACTATCGCCCAAAAGTGGCGCTTCCGCCTTGCGCCCGAAGCGCGCATCGTCCCAGAGCCGCTCATCACGCTGCGGCCCAAGTATGGGATGCCGATGATTGTCGAAGCGCGCGCATGACGGCTGTCGCTATTGTCCCAGCCGGGGGCGTCGGGACGCGCTTTGGGTCCGACCGCCCCAAGCAGTTTCTCGAACTCGCCGGCTGCCCAATCATCATCCATACGCTGCGGCGGCTGGCGGCTTGCGCCGAGATCAGCCGCATCATCGTCGCCCTGCCCAGCGCGGCGGGCGCCGATTTCGCCGCGCTCGTCGAGCGGTTTCCGATCGCCAAGCCGATTGCCGCCGTGACGGGCGGGGCGGAGCGGCAGGACTCGGTACGGCTGGCGCTGGCCGCCGCGCCGCCGAGCGCCACGCTGATCGTCGTCCATGACGCGGTGCGGCCGTTCGCCACCACGGCGCTCATGACGGCGACCATCGCCGCCGCCCGCGCCGCCCGCGCCGCGGTCGTTGGGCATCCGGCGACCGACACCATCAAGCTCGTTCGCGACGAGCTGGCCTATGAAACCCCGCCGCGCCTGTCGCTCTACGCTGTCCAGACGCCGCAGGCGTTCGAGGCCGAGCTGCTGCGCGAAGCGCATGCGCGGGCTGCCGCCGAAGGCTTCAGCGCCACGGACGATGCAATGCTCGTCGAGCGCCTGGGCGTGCCGGCGCGGATTGTTCCAGGCCCGCGGTGGAATTTGAAAATCACCCACCCGGACGACCTGCCCCTGGCGGATTTCCTCTGGCGGCAAAGCTCGCAAGCCTGACGCGGCCATCGCCGCCAACCCAGCATTCGCCGCCGTGCGGCTGAGCCGCGCGCGCCGCCGGAGAAAGCGGGGCGCGGGGAAAGCTCTGCGCGCTTGTTCGCGCCCCGCGGCTTTATGCGGTCAGCGCGGCAAAGTTCTTGAGAAGCTGCAGGCCCGCCCGATGACTTTTTTCAGGGTGGAACTGCACGCCCATGACGTTATCGCGCGCCGCGGCGCTGGCGTAGCGCAGCCCGTACTCCGTCGTCCCAATGACGGTTTCCGGGCGCGCCGACGCCGGGCGATACGAGTGCACGAAGTAAAAAAACGTTTCGTCAGGAATGTCCCGCCACAGCGGATGCGCCCGCGTCTGGGCGACTTGATTCCAGCCGACATGGGGCACCGGGCGTATGTCGGGCGGGAAGCGCGTCACTTCGCCAGCCAACAGCCCCAGTCCGGCGCGCCGACCAAACTCCTGGCTCGCTTCAAAGAGCATCTGAAATCCGACGCAGACGCCCAGTAAAAGCCGGCCGGCGCGGACGACCTCCTGAACGACGCCGTCCAGCCGACGCGCCTGAAGCTCCTCCATGGCGGCGCCAAAGGCGCCAACGCCCGGTAGGATCAGATGCGTCGCCCGCCGGACAACCGCTGGATCGTCCGAAATTTCAGCCGCTGCGCCAACGTGGGCGAAAGCGCGCTCCAGGTTGCGCAAATTGCCCACGCCGTAATCGAGAATGACCAGTCTGCGGTTGTCCATCAGTCGCGGGCGTTGGCGGGAACGGGTGCCGCCGGCGGCGCGTTTCGCCGCGCCATCTGCTCGGTCACGACATATCCCGGCCGCGCTCGCACGCGCGCCTCGGGCCGACTCACGCGCACCCGAATCCGACGATAGCCGGGCTGGTCAAGCCCGCGGGTCGGGTAATACCCAAGGACGTAAACGTGACGCAAGTCCTCGGCAATCGCCTTGAAGATGGCGCGCGCCGCGCCGAGATCGGTGAAGGGATTGTGCGTCCCGCCGGAAATCACGGCGATGTCGCGCAGAAACGTCTCTTCCAGGCCAAGCGCCAAAGGCTCGCGCCGACTCGGCGAGCTTCCGATTTGGGGCGGGTCGGCGACCGGAAACATCGGGCCGCGACGCGGGCGCCGCCCCGGCACGGGAAACGGTATAGGGAACGGAAACAGAATCTGCGGCTGTCCCTGATTGGGGGTCGCAGCCGGATATTCCACCGTGTACACCAGCGTGTCCGACTCAACCACCCGATCGAGAACATCCCGCGGCCGGTACTGGCGGCTTGTCGTGTCTTCGCCGTCGGTCAGGATGATCATCGCTTTGCGACCTTCAATCGGGGCGAGATGGCCTTCAAGAATCTGGTAGGTCGCGTCGTAAAGCCGCGTGCCGCCTTCAATCCTGGCCTGCGCCACGGCCCGCCGCAACTCGCCCTGACTGCTGGTGAATGGGCAAAGCTGCCGAATCTTGTCGGAAAACGTAAAGACGCTGACCCGGTCATCGGGGCGGATATGGTCAATGAAGGCGTCTGCCGCGCTCCGCATGTCATCAATGCTCAAATAGGCGCTCCGACTCACGTCAAGCACCAGCGCGACATGGAATGGCACCTTCTCGGACGCAAAGAACGTGATCTCCTGTGGCGCGTTATCCTCGGTCAGCGAGAACTCGCTCTTCTTGAGAAACGGCAGGTAGCGATTGTAGTCATCGCTCACAACCACCGGAATCGTCACCAGCGTCGCCTGAATGGTGATGATGTCTTCGTCGCCAGTCGCCGTCGCTGGCGGCGTCGGGACTGGCGCGCTGTCGCCGCGCCGACCCAGCGCCGGACGCTCGCGCGGGGCTGGGGGAGCGGATTCATTCTCATCCGCGGTTGGGGCATCCGCCGGCGGGCGCGCGGGCACAATCCGCGGTCGCGTCGCCTGGCGACCGGACTGCGCCAGCGCCGACAGCGGCGAGCCGACCATCGCTAGAATCGCCAAAAGCGTCAGGAAGCGACGCAGCGTCTGGCATCCTGTCTGCCCAATGTCTCCCATGCCCGTATCCCCGCTGTTCCGGATTCGCCCTCGTCAGCGATTTATTCGGGATTCTGACGAAAAAATCGCGCCTTTCGTTGCAAAAAGCTCACTGATTATCGCGCGTCAGCGCCGCGCGATAAAGCGCCTCGACGGACGCGACGGCGCGTTCCAGCGTATAGCGCCCGACCGCCCGGCGACCGCCTTCCGCCAGCCGCCGCCGGAGATCGGCGTCGCCGGCCAGTCGGCGCAGCGCGTCCGCCCAGGCGCACGCATCGAGCGGCGGCACGCGCAGCCCGCTTTCTTCATGGACAACCAGCTCCGCGAGTCCGCCGACATCCGCGACCGCCACCGGCACGCCCGCCGCCCAAGCCTCCAGGACGCCTAGCGAAAACGCCTCGTCCCGGGAAGGGATGGCGACGGCGTCGCAGGCCGCCAGCAAGGCCGGCGCGTCCTCGACAAAGCCCAGGAAGCTGACCCGCGCCGTCAGCCCGGCCGCGCCGAGCCGCCGCCGCAACTCGTCCAGATAGCCCGCGTCAGCGCTTCCGGCCAGCGCCAGATGCAGCCGCGGCGCAGCGCGCCCCGCCGCCTCCAGCGCGCACGCCAGGGTCGCTTGCCCTTTGTCCGGCTCCAGGCGGTTGAGGCAGCCGACGACAAAGGCCCCCTCCGGCAAGCCAAATCGCCGGCGATAGGCTGGCCGGTCAACGCCGGGCGGCAGGCGAAAGCGCTCGGCATCCACCCAGTTCGGGATGACGGCGATGCGGGCGGCATCCCAGCCCAGCGACGCCTCGGCCTGGTCGCCGACGTAGCGCGACACGGCAATCAGCCGCTCCGTCACGCTCAGCCACCATCCATAGAGCCGGTTGCGCGTCAGCGGCGCGTAGTGGTGGCGCGTCAGAAACAAGGCCGGCCCCGGCCCCCCGCGCCGCCGGCGGCATCTGACGGCCCCGGCCGCCACCGGATAGTCGCGGGCGTAATGCGCATGCGCAATGTCTATCCGGTGGCGCTCCAGGAGCCTCGCCAGCCGGCGCATCGCGCCCAGGTCCAGCGCATGCCGGGCGACCACCGGGTGAAGGGCGCAGGCGACGCCAGCCTCGCGCAAGCGACGGGCGAGCGCGCCATCCGCCGGCGCCGCGACGTGCAGGCGATGCCCGCGGGCCGCCAGCGCCGCGACCAGCTCCAGAACGTGCCGCTCCCCGCCGCCGAAGTCCCGGCCGGGAGCGATGTGCAAGATGTTCATGCCGCTGAGGAACGGCGCTTGACCATGTAGGGATTGACCTGCGGATCGAACCGGAACTGGTCATGTCCGCCCACAAAGACGACACAGCCAACCAACAGGGCGACTAAATGGTGAAAGTGAGCCGCTTCCCAGCGCATGACGGGATGCACTTGGATTGTCAGAAGTCGCCGGGATGGCGAGGCATGGCGCGCATTGAGCTGCGCCCGCTCGAACCGCACTTCGAGCAGGTCTTGCCGGTAGAACTCCCGCCGCGCGTGAAGAGAAAAATCGCCCGGCTGTCGGCCATCGCGGCGCAAGCTGACCAGGAAGCGCCCGGACGGCAGCTCTATCGTCATGCGCGCGCGGTGCGGATTGCGGCGCCGATTGATACGCAGCCGCGATAGCCCCTGCGTGTCATCCCGAATGGTCAGCTCGTAGCCCATCCGCCCGACGCTCAGATCGAGGGTCAGCCCTTCCGCCAGCGCCACATACCGACCAGCCCGCCGCCGCCGCCAAACCAAGCGCGCCAGCACCCGGTCGGCTTGACGCAGCGTAAAGAGCGGGCGCCGGACGCCCGTTCGCTCGACGATGATGACGCCGGCTTTCCACTCGTGAAAGTCAGGTCGCAGCTCGCGGGGGATTGAAGCCGAAAATGCCCTCATGCGTTACGCGCCGATTTTCCACGGCTTTGATTCTAGGATGTCGTGGCGAGCGCGACCGGCTTCATCAACTTTTTGTAGCCGTCTTCGCTGTCCGTCCACTTGAGAATTTCCGAAACCCGCCAGACAGGGAAGGGATGCGTTCGCCCCCCGGCAATTTGCCACGTCCAAAAGCGGTCAATGAAATTGCTCTCGTTACGCTGGTCGAAGGCGCGCGCCTGAGCGATGAACTCTTCGTGATCCAGCCTTGAAGTCAGCGCGCCGCCCGCCAGCTTCATCATCAGCTTTGTCAGCACATGCGGCTCCTGGACGACGAGTTGCGCCGCTCGGTCGCAGCTCAGCTCAGCCTTCTGGTACCACGTCAGCAGCGCGCTCCGGATGGGCCACGTCAGCAGCTCCGGTATGCCGGGCGGCAGCGGCGCGCGCGTCAGCGCGTAGCTCCCGAGCTGAAAGAGCAACTCGGCCGCCACCTTGTACAGCAAATGGGAGCAGTGGATATGGCCCAACTCATGGGCGATGACGGCCAAAACCTCGATGTCGTCCAGCCGCTCTACCAGCGGCGTGAACAACACGATGAAGGGACGCTCGACGCCGCTCGTGAAGGCATTGAAGCCCAGCCCGCCGCCGCCGAGCGGGTTCGTCACGCTCAGGTAAAGCTCCGGCAGGTCGCGCAGGCCCAGGGACTGACAGGCGACTTCCAGCTTTGCATGCAGGTCTGGGCACTGCTTTTCCGACACCTTGACGCCGTTGGCCGTGAACATCACCCGCAGATAGCTTTCGCCGGTGATCTCAAGCGCTTTCTTGAGCAGCGGATCAATGCCCGGAATGAGCTGGAGCGCCTCGAGCGCCTGCGAATCAAGCGGATGGATGTATTCGCGCGGCAACAGACCCGGAAACTTGCGATGCGGCTGCTCATCGAGCGGCAGTCGGCAGCGCCCGCAGCGAACGCCCGCCCGGGGCGTCCAGTCGGCTGGCACGCGGTTGCGCTGCCCACAGTAGCGACAGCGAGCCTCGCGGCGCGGCGCGCCGTTGGCAGCCGCCCCATTCGCTGGCGCGCTGGCGGGCGGCGGCAGCGCATCCGAAGCTGTCCCTTGCGAAGCCGCGTCCGCTGGCGAAGCCGCGGGCGCTGGCTCGGCGTCAGCAGCGGTCGCGCCGGACTCGGCGGCAGGCGGATCGCCCTCGGCGGGCAGCGGCTCATCTGGTGACATAGGGCGTATCCTTGGAACTATTGGCGAGTCAGGGCCCTGGGCGAATCGCGGGGGCCCCGGCGGGGGATGCCAACTCAGCTTGCTTGATTTCGCGCAAATGGGCAACCCGCCAAGGCAACCTGCCGGAGGCGGGCGGCGGCGCGCTATCCGCCCGCAAGCGACGCGCTCGGCAACCGCATTGGGCCCGGCCGCGGCGCGGCCCGCGCGGGCGAAGGCTCAGTACGCGCGGGCGAAAATCGCCTGCGTCGTCGCCGGGCGTCCCGTCATGAAGCAGGCGCCGGTCGCGCCGGGCTGCTCTAGCGGAATGCAGCGCAGGGTCGCCTTGGTCTCTTCCTTGATCTGACGCTCGAGCGCGGCGTCGCCAGCCCACCAAGCCCGCGCGAAGCCGGTTTCGATGGCCTCCTTGAAGTCATCGTAGGTCGTTACGTCGCGGATGCGGGCATCCCGGAACGCCGTCGCCTTGGCGAGCAGCGCCGCCTGAATGTCATTCAGCGTCGCGGACACGGCGGCGGCCACGCCGTCGCGCGCCACGAAGGCCTTGCCCTCCTTGCCGGGTCGGTCGCGCCGCGCCAGCGCCACCGTTTGCTTGGCGACATCCTTTGGGCCGACCTCGATGCGCAGCGGGACGCCGCGCATTTCCCAATCGTTGAACTTGAAGCCCGGCGTCAGCCCGTCCCGCGCATCGAGCTTGACCCGGATGCCGGCCGCCATTAGCTCGCGCTGCAACCCGGCGATGGCTTCCATCACTTGCGCCCGCTCGTCGTCATTTTTGTGAATCGGGACAATCACCGCCTGAAACGGCGCCAGGCGCGGCGGCAGCACCAGCCCCTGATCGTCGCCGTGAACCATGATGATCGCGCCGACCAGCCGCGTGGACAGCCCCCACGACGTAGTCCAGCAGAACTTCCGCTCGCCGTCGCGGTCAAGAAACTGAATGTCGAAGGCTTTGGCGAAGTTTTGTCCCAGGTTGTGCGACGTGCCGGACTGAAGCGCCTTGCCGTCGCCCATCATCGCTTCAATCGAGTAGGTCCGATCCGCGCCGGCAAACCGCTCCGACTCCGACTTGATGCCGGGAATCACCGGCAGCGCCGCTTCATGCACCGCAAAGTCGGCGTAGACCTCCAGCATCCGGCGAGTTTCCTCTTCGGCCTCCTCGAAGGTCGCATGCGCGGTATGCCCTTCCTGCCAGAAAAACTCCAGCGTGCGTAAGAAAAGCTTTGTCCGCAGCTCCCACCGCACGACGCTGCACCATTGATTGATGAGCACCGGCAAGTCGCGGTATGACCGGATCCATTTGGCGTAAGCATGACCGATGACCGTTTCCGATGTCGGGCGCACGACCAGCGGCTCTTCAAGCTCTTTGTTGCCGCCAATCGTCACGACCGCCAGCTCCGGGGAGAAGCCTTCCACGTGCGAAGCCTCGCGCTCCAGAAAGCTTTTCGGGATCAGCAGCGGAAACGCCGCGTTGAGATGACCGGTCGCCTTGAAGCGCTGATCGAGCGACGCCTGAATGTTCTCCCACAGCGCCCAGCCATAGGGACGGACGATCATGCAGCCGCGCACCGGCGCGTAATCGGCAAGCTCCGCCCGAATGACGAGCTGGTTGTACCATTCGTTGAAGTCTTCGGCGCGAGTCGGCAGTTTTTGTTCGGACATGGGATGCGTCTTCAGGATGCGGGAAAGGAGTGTCCGGCTGGCGCGCAGCCGGCCGGACAGGTGTTTACCTTGCCGCCGCCGCCGGGTCAACGGATGCGGCGCGGAGGATTTGGCCGCGGAGGCTTTGGCAAAGGGTTGGCCAAAGGCTGGGCAAAGCGTTTGTAAGCTCGCATTCCGACTCGGCGAAAACAACTAGCCTAGCGCATCGTCTTCCGCGTATCGTTCGGAATCACGCTTGGCGTCGCTGAGGCGAGCGCCCGCTTTGGCTGTCAAGCGGCATTGCGCGAGTATCGGGTCGTCTGTTTTATGAAAGTCATCATTATTGGCGCCGGGCTGGCTGGCCTGGCCTGCGCAGTCGAGCTAGCCGACAACGGCTACGAAGTCGAGGTTTTGGAAAAGCGCCCGGTGCTGGGCGGGCGCGTCTCATCCTGGCTTGACAAGGACGGCGACTGGGTTGAAACCGCGCCGCACGTCATTCGCGGGAGCTACAAGTCGCTCATCGCCTTGATGGAGCGAGTCGGCATCGGCGACCGCATCCAGTGGAAGAAGCAACAACTGGTGTATGCCAGCAAGGGCGGCAAGATTTCCAACATCTCGTTTTCGCCCTCGGCCGGCCCGGTCGAAATCCTCCGCTCGATGATCGGGAGCGACCTGCTCGGCTTTGGCGACAAGCTCAAGCTGTTGACGGGGCTGCTCCCGGCTTTTACCGGCGACAAGAACTTCATCGAAAACCAAGACATCAAGAACTTCAGCGACTGGGCCGCGAATCTGGGCGTCAACCGCGAGGCCATCGGGCGCTTTTTCGATCCCCTGTCGCGCACGGTGAGCTTTCTGCGCCCGGACGAAGTCTCCGCGCGGGTCATCATTTTCCAGATGGCTTCGATTGCGCAGGGCTTCAACGCCACCCGCATTGGCTTTCTCGATGGCGATCCGTGCCAGCGGCTGTTTCAGCCCATTCAGGCGTATCTGGAAAAGCGCGGCGCGCGCATTCGCGTCAATGCGCGCCTGGCGCGGATTGACTTTTCCAACGATGAGCCGCGCGCGCTGGGGCTCGAGCTGACCAACGGCGAGCATCTCGTCGGCGATGTGTATGTCTCGGCGATGGAGCTGCATGCCCTGCGCGAAGTCTTGCCGGGGCAAGCCTGGAGCTTCCCCTTCTTCTCGCGTCTCTGGCAGGTCGAGGAAATTCCGGTCATCACGGTGCAGCTTCGCTTCGACCGGAAGGTGGTGGCGATGGACAATGCCGTGTTCGCCATCGGCACCGTCATGTCGCTAGTCGTCAACCTTTCCATCACGAGTCCGGGCTATGCCGATGACGTTTGCCTCATCGAGATGATCGTCGCCCCAGCCAAGGACATTTTTCATCTCGACGACGGCGAGATCGTCCGGTTGTGCCTCGACGACCTAACGGAGCTGTTCCCGGAGGTGGCCCAGGCCAATCTCATCAAGAGCACGGTCGTGCGCATTCCGCAGGCGCTTTACCGCTGCGAGCCAGGAGCGGAAAGTCGCCGCCCGCTGCAAAAAACCCCGATTGAGAACTTTTACCTCTGTGGCGACTTCACCCACCATGGCTACACGCCCAGCATGGAGGGCGCGACGCTATCCGGCTTCCGCGCCGCGCAAATGATCATGGAGAAGCACGGGCGCAACTTGCAGTGGCATGGCGGCACGCCGCCCAGCTAAACGCCAGCTCCCTGACCAAGGAAGCGATGGCTAAACAATTAGGAACGACTAGAGGAAGTTGAGTCGCGCGCCAAGGCGCGGCTCGCCGCGCGCCGTTATGGATATCGCCATCATTGGCGCTGGGCTGGCTGGACTGACAGCGGCTTACGCCCTTACCCAACGTGGTTTCAACTGTGAAGTCTTGGAAAAGAGCCGCGCGCTGGGCGGGCGGATGGCGACTCGTCGCTACCAGGATGTCACGCTTGACCACGGCGCTCAGTATTTCACGGTCCAGACCGCGGCGTTCGCCAGCTTCTTGCGGGAAGTCGGCGCGGCGGAAAAGATGCGCCCGCTGGCGGCGCCCGTCGTTAGCTACCCCTTCCAAGACCTGGCCGCGGCATTGGCGGAAGCCAGCCGGGCGGCGCCGGCGGAGGGGCGCGAGTTTCCACATCGCTACGTTTTCGATTCCGGCATGACGGCGCTCGCCAAATCCATCGCCGAGCGCATCGGCGAAAGACGGATCATTCGGGAATGCTTCGTCGAGGCGATTGCCTGGGACGCGGCGGCGCGGCGCTGGACGCTGCACACCCGCGGCGACAATACGACGCTCGGCGGGGCGCGGATGGCGGACTGGGTCATCCTCGCCCTGCCAGCCCCCCAGGCGGCGCAGCTTCTCCAGCGCAGCCAACCGCTCCCAGCGCCCTTCGCTCAGCTGCGGAACGCGCTAGAGAGCGTGGACTACCACCCCTGCGTGACCGTGATCTGGAACGCGACGAATGAGACCGCGTATCCCGGGGTCGGGGCGCTGCGCGCCGCGGCCAGTCACTATCCGATTGGCTGGCTCGCCTGGCTTGACCGCATCGCGCCCTACCGCGCGCCGTCCGGGCAAAGCGTGATCATCGCTCAGTTCGCCCCGCGCGCCAGTCGCGCGCTGTTGGACCAGCCAGAGGGCATCGCGCTGCGCGCCTTGACCTTGGCGCTCGACGCCGATCTACAGATTGAGCTGCCGACGCTGCAGTGGATGCAAATCAAGCAGTGGCGCTATGCAAGCCCGGCGGCGACCCTGACCGATCTCAGCGGCTTGTCCGCTGTGGCGGACTTCAACGTCGAGGCCTGCGGCGACTACTTGACCAATGGCCGGGTCGAGTCCGCCTTTCTCAGCGGACTCGCCGCGGCCGACCGCTTGACCCAGCGGGCAGGCTAGGGGCGCGCCCGGAGCCGCCGCGCAGCTCAGCCGGCGAGCGCGTCTATTTTGCGCGCCAGACTGATATCCAGCATCGTGACGCCGCCGGCATCGTGCGTCCAGAGGGTCAGCGTGACCTGATTCCAGTCGTGGAGCGAGATGTCGGGATGGTGGTCGGCTTCCTCAGCCAGCTTCCCAACCCCGTTGACAAAACTCAGCGCGTCGGCAAAGTTGCGAAACGTCAGCGTCCGCGCCAGGCGTCCGGCTTGGCGCTGCCAAGCCGGCAGCTCGGCGAGATACTGGTCCAAGTCGGCTCCCTCGAGCAGCATCGGGCGAGTTTTTGACATGCCGGCATATCCCCCTTTGAGCGGAAGGCTTGATGAGCGGAAGGCTCAAATGGAAAGCTCCGAGAGCGTTTGCACCAACTGTTCGCGCCGGAAAGGCTTCGGGATGAATCCATTGAAGCCATAACGGGCGATGCGCTCCCGTTCGGACGGGCTGGTATAGGCCGTCAGCGCGACGATCTTCAAGTTGGCCAGCAACGGCTCAATGCGCAGCGCGTTGAACGTGGCGAAGCCATCCATGCCTGGCATGCCAATATCGAGGAGCACGACATCGGGCAACGTGGCGCGCGCCGCCTCGAGGCCGCGCGCGCCGCTCGTCGCCAAGTAGGGGCGATACCCAGCGGCGCTCACCACGGCGCCGAGCAGTTTCAGAAGGTTTTCGTCATCGTCGATGACCAGCACTTTTTTCGTCTCCGCTGCCGCGGAAGGCGCGGGGTTCAACAGCTCGGATGACTCGGCAAAGGCTGGCGCAGGCGGCGCCGGCTGATTAACGGGGAACTGAATGCCCATGCTCCAGCCCGCGCTGAGACGCTCAGCGGTCAGCGTGCCGCCCTCGCGCATGATAAAGAGGCGCGCGAGGTTCAGCCCGCCAGGATCGACCGCTTCGCTGATGTCCTGGTCGCTGCTGATCGACAACTGCGGGGCGTCGCCGGCGGCGCTCAAGCCAATGGTCACCGTCGCGCCTTCCGGCGCGGCGCGCAGCATGTAGCGAGCGACCAGCCAAATGGACTGCCGGAAAGCGGACGAAACCGTCACGGAAGGCGCTTGCTCATCGGCTTCAAGCCGCAGCGATTGCCCCCGCCGCTGCGCAACCAGCTCCAGTCCATGGCAAATCCGGCGGAGCGTGACCAGCAAATCGGTCGCCGCCGTCACTGTCGCTTCATCGTCGCTAAACTGGGCTAGGTCGCCATAATCATCCAACAGTTGCAGCATCTTCTCCGCCGCTGACCGAATGTGTCGGATGCCCTCTTGCTGTTGCTGGGCGGCGACCGCCCCATCCGAAAGCCAGGCCGTCCAGCCCAAGATGGCCGACAAGGGCGCGCGCAGCTCTTGGGACAAGCTGCGGAGCGAGGCGAGGGGAGATACCGTGAGCAGATTGGTCAAGCTCTCATCCGCCGAGCGCGACATAGGCTTCAATCTCCGCGCAAGACATATTTAGGGACTGCCGCTCAGGTCAAGACGAACGGGAGCCCGCGACCCGCCGCAAAAGAACTGGCTTTAAGCTTGGCTTCGCTTGGGCCGAAGTCGGGCTCAAGCTTACCACACCGGGGCGCGTCTTGGATGCGCGGGCGCTGCCAGGCGCGGCGCGCGCCGCAGCGATGAGCAGTGTATCCGCTGCCCGGTTTGTGCTTCCATGCCCTCATGCCGAGTTTAGAGCCGCGCGCGAGCGCAAGCGTCAGCGAGAGCGTGAGTGAAAGCATCAGCCAAAGCGCGAGCGAAAGCGTCGCCCTGCCATCCGACGAGGCCCTGATGCGCGAGACGCTGCGCCTCGCCGCGCGCGGCTACGGGCGCGTCAGCCCGCGCCCGCTGGTTGGCTCGCTCGTCGTTCGGGACGGCGTCGTTGTCGGTCGCGGCTTCTACCATGAGCCGGAAACAGCCCACGCGGAGATTTGGGCGCTGCGCGAAGCCGGTCAGCAGGCGCGCGGCGCCACCCTTTATGTCAACCTCGAGCCGTGCTCGCACCATGGGCGAACCCCGCCTTGCGCGGAGTCCATTATCGCCGCCGGCATCGCCCGCGTGGTCGCCGGCATCCGCGACCCCAATCCGCGAGTCAACGGGCGCGGCTTCGCCCAGTTGCGCGCCGCCGGCATTGAGGTCGTGACGGATGTCCTCGCCGCGGAAGCGACCCAGCTCAACGAAGCGTTCATCGTCAACCAGCTCGAGCGCCGCCCATTCGTGCATCTCAAAGTCGCCATGAGCCTGGATGGGCGCATCGCCACCCGCGCCGGCGCTTCCCAGTGGATTACCGGCGAGACGGCGCGCGCCGCCGGACAGGCGCTGCGGCATCGCTACGACGCCATCGCCGTCGGCGTCGGCACGGCGCTCGCCGACGATCCCCAGCTCACCGACCGAACAGGGCGCTATCGCCACCGCCCGCTCGCGCGCATTGTGTTTGACTCGGCGCGGGTTCGCCTGCCCCAAACGGCGCATCTGATTCAAACGGCCCGGTCGTTCCCGACGTGGGTCATCGCGCCGGAGCTTGCGGAGCATCGCGAGCGCCTGGCGCAGCTTGAACGGCAAGGCGCTCGCATCCTCTTCGTGGGCGGCGATGACCGCGGTCGCCCGCGCCTTGACGCCGCCCTGACGCGGCTCTTCGAGGAAGGCATTTCAAGCTTGCTGGTCGAAGGCGGCAGCGCCCTCGCCGGGGCGTTTGCGGATGCCCGCCTGCTCGATAAAGTCACCTGCTTCATCGCGCCGCGCATCATCGGCGGCTGCGGCGCGCTCAGCGCCATCGGCGGGCAGGGCGCGGCGGCGCTCCATGAAACGCTTGACCTGACGGAAGTCGTCATCGAGCGATTCGAGCCGGACCTCGCGCTGACCGGGTATGCCGGACGCGCCATCTCGCAGGCGATGACCGAGGCCCGGGCGGTCCAGCGGCAGCTTACGTCCTGACGCCAAAAACATTGGCGAGCCAGCGCAGCCCGTCCGGCGTCCCGCTTGACTCCGGGTGAAAAAAAACCCCTTCGCACGGATGAGTCCGGTGGCGAAAGGCTAGCAGCGCTCCCGCTGGCGTCGTGGCCGTGGCTTCTAGACAGTCCGGCAAATCCTGGGGATCGAGCCGCGGCAGGCGGGGTGCCCAGGCGCGAAACCGATAGGCGAGATTGCCAAACGACAGGCAGCCGTCGTGGCAAACTTCAACGACGCCGGGACTCAGCGGGCGCTCCGCGGGCAGCGTCGCGCCCAGGGCGCGGGCGAGGGACAGCGCGCCGTTGCCGATGCCAATTAGAGCCGCGCGCCCCAGTTGCGTCGCGACAAGCGCATCCGCTACGGACTGGGAAGCCGCCGGCGCGCATCCCGCGACGAAAACGATATGCGTCAGCCCCGCCGCGTCGAGACTGGCCGCGCCGGACGGCGATGCCGGGCGGACCTCCGGCGCCCAGCCCAAAGACGCGATGGCGTGGGCCAGGCTGAACGCGACCGAACTCTCATCGTCCACAATGACAACTGTAGCGGTCATGAAGCAGGCGGCGGCTATTGCCCCGGGCCAACGCCGGCATCGGAGGCTGTGGCGGGCGGCAGCGCCACGCCTTTGCACTGGCGGATTACCGACTTGAGATTCTCGTCGCGGCTGCGCGCCAGCACCTGGTCGAAGACTTGGTTGGCGGCTGCCGCTTGCCCGCCCAGCCGGAGCATGAAGCCGCGAAAGGCCAGCGACGACAAATCGTTCGCATCGTGGATGAGAGCCTGCCGGAAGTCCTCCTCCGCCAGCCCGTATTCGCGCTGTTCCCAGTGAACGCGCCCGCGGTAGTTGTAAGCGAAGTTCTTGCAGGCGTCATCGTCGCAGATTCGCGCCGCCTCGGCGAAGCGGTCGAGCGCCTTGCCGAGCTTTCGCTGGTGATAGAGCGCAATGCCCAAGTTCAGGCAGGCTTTTCCGAATTTGGGAGAAGCCTCGAGCGCCTCCTGGAAGCGAAGCTCGGCCGCGGCGTAATTCTTTTGCGCAAGCGCCTTGACGCCGGCGTCAAACGCTTCCTTGGCCACATTTGAGCTGGCCGGCGGCGGGTCGGCGGCGGGCGGTTTGGGGCGGTCGCTTGGCAAGCTGTCACTCAGCGGCGGCGGGTCGTCATATCGCGCGGGTGGCCCGCCGTCCCGCGGCCACAAGAAATATGCGCCAAGCGCCGCCGCGCCAATCAAAAAAACGACCGCAAAGGCTACAATGGCCAGGATCACGCCAAGCCTGCCGCCCGATCTGGCCGGCGCGGCCGCCAGGGGCGGCGCCGGAGGAAGGTTGGCCAGCGCCGGCGACTGGACGAATGGGGAGGAGCCATCGGCGGGCGGCGGCGCGTAGCCAGGCGCGACCGACTCCCCGCTGGGCATGGACGGCGCCGGCGGGGCGCCAGCCGCCACGGGCGGCGCGGATGCCGCCATGGGCAGGAGCGGCGGCGCGCCGCTCGGCGCCGTGCGATAGACTTCCTCGCCCGGAAAGGAAGACGTGCCCGGCGTTATGGGCGAGGTGCGCGCCGCTACCGCCTGCGTCGGCGCAGCGTCCGCGGCGATGCCCTGCGTGGAAGCCTGCCCAGCCTCCAGCTCGCCGATGAAATCGCGGACCGTTGGCGTGCGCTGGTCGCGGTGACGGTTTAGCGCGCGCATCAGCGCGGCCTCCACGCCCGGCGGCACCGCCGCCTTCGGATTCGCCTTCCAGATGGGCAGCGGGTCCTCGGTGAGGCGCTTGACCATGACCGCCTGCATGTTGTCGCCCGCGAAAGGCAACCGCCCGGTCAGCATCTGGTAGATGATGATGGCCAGGCTATAGACATCCGAGCGCGCGTCGAGGCGCTCGCCGGCCAACTGCTCCGGCGACATGTAGATGGGCGTTCCCACCACCAGCCCGGCCTGCGTGAGGTCTTGCCCGCGCTGGGGCGCGTCGCCGGCGATTTTGGCAATTCCGAAATCGAGAATCTTGACCCAATCGCCGTCGTCGCGGCGCGCCAGCATGATGTTGTCCGGCTTGAGATCGCGATGCACGATGTTCATGCGATGGGCGGCGTCGAGCGCCGCGCAGGCCTGCCGCGCAATGGCGAGCGTCCGCGCGAGCGGCAACGGGCCTTCGCGGCGCAGCGCGGACGACAACGTCTCGCCTTCGACAAACTCCATGGCGAGGTAGTGCAATCCGTCGTCATCGCCAAAGTCGTAGATCGTGACGGCATGGGGGTGACTGAAGGCGCTTGACATCTGCGCCTCGCGATTGAAACGAGCCAGCGCGTCCGGGTCCGAGGCGAAGGACGCGCTCAGAATCTTGATGGCGCAAAGGCGCTTGACCTTGAGCTGCTCCGCCTTGTAAACCGCGCCCATCCCGCCTTCGCCCAGCTTGCTCAGAATGCGAAAGCGTCCGGCGATGGTTCGCCCGATCAACGGATCGCCCGCCGGCGCAGGCGGAAGCATGGTAATGGTTTCACTCATAGCAGGACACGTTACCAGAAATGCCTAGCGCGACGGCTTGCGGCTCGCGCCGTTGGAAAACCCCGGCTTGGACAGCTCTGGCTTAGACAGCTCGGGCGCCGCGCCCGGCTGGCGCGCCATAAAGGCCCGAAAGCGCTCCGCTTCAGCGTCGCGGTCGTGGAATTCAAGCAGCGACTGACGCACCACGGCGCGAATGTCATAGATCATCGTCGCCACCAGCGTCAGCAACAGGAGCGCGCAAATGAGGAAGTAGCCCGCCAGTTGGCCTGGCTGAAACCGCTCGCGGAACTCGATCCCAAAGCCCGCCAGCGCCGTGACCAAAAACAGCAAGCCAGCGCTCGCCAGCCGGCGGCCCAGGCGCGCGCGCGTCGCAGCGGAGACGTCGCCGCTCAGGCGCGCCGCGGCATATCGTCGCAGCTCAAGCCATACCAAGGGCAGCAGGACGACCCCGACCAAAATAAGCGGCACGAAACCCATGGCACGCCTCCTGTAAGCGAACTCAGCTGTAAGCGGACTCAGCGCTTCGCGACGCTACACAAAGCCTTTCAAGGTGGCAAGCCGGTTGGCCGCCGCCGCCAGGCCAGCGCATAATCGCGCTTACTTCTGTCCATCTGGAGATGCCATGACTGTCTCGCGTATCGCCCTCGCAAACTTTTTGGCCCTTGGCGTCGCGCTTGGCGCAGCCTGTCAGCCTGCGCCGCCGGCCACGCCGCCCGCCGGGCCGCCTTCCGGCGGCGCGCCTTCCGTCCCGACGCCGACGCGCGCCAGCAATCCAGCTCCGACCTTCGCGGTTGAAACCTTCAACGCCGGCAAGTTCGACCTCAGCGATCAGCGCGGCAAGGTGGTTGTCGTCAACTTCTGGGCCACTTGGTGTCCGCCGTGCATTGCCGAAATGCCGGGCTTTGACGCCACCTACCGCCGCCTGAAGGGCGACGGGCTGGAAATCGTCGGGCTATCGCTCGATCAGGACGGTCCGGGCGTCGTCAAGAGCTTCCTCGCCAAACGACCCATCAGCTATCCCATCGCCATGGGCGATAGCGCTACCGCGGCGCGCTTCAAGATTGGCAACGGCATTCCGTACACGGTCTTCATCGATCGTCAGGGCAACATCCGCGATGTCGTGACCGGCAGCCTAAGCGAAGCCGCTTTCGAGCGGAAAGTCAAAGCGTTGCTGGCCGAGCCGGCATAGCCTGCCAGCGGGCGGGCGGCGCGTCCCCGAAGGGATTACGAGCGGCGCGCTTGGCCGCCAACTGCCCGCCCGTCCCGCGCGGGTCGGACAGAAAAGCTTGCAGGGCTTGCGCCTCGCCAGCCTCGGCCGCGGCCAGGTCCGGGGGATTGTTGACCCCGATGTAGCGCAGCCGCTCCCGTGGCCAGCCCAGCGCCGCGGCATGGAGCTGAAAGCGGCGCTCCTTGAAGCGCCATCCGACAACATACACCCGGTCGGGCCAGGCGCCGAGCGCGTCATGAAAGCGATGGAGGCTAAAGCGCAGATTCTCATACGAGTCGCGCGCATAATCTTCCGTCAGCGCGCGCCCGGCTACGTCCGGGCGCTGCCACCAGGCCCGCGCTTGCGCGACTTGCCAGTAGCTTTGGGCTTCGCTTAGCGCCGGATGCGCCGGATGCGTCCGCCCGCCGGAGAAAATCAGCCACCGGCCAGCGGATTCGGCCGCCAGGCGCGCGCCGGCCTCGATGTGGGCGAGATAACAACCGCCCTCGCCGCGCTGGTAGGACTGGAGGGCCCAGGC
>CALCKX010000111.1 GCA_937966115.1 uncultured Chloracidobacterium sp.
ATTCCGCTTTTCCCGCTGCATACCTGGCAGGCGGATACCTATGCGGAAGCGCCGACGCCGGTCGCCGCGCTGCTGTCGGGCGCGATGTCGAAAATGGGCGCCTACGCCCTGGTTCGCTTCGGCGTCGGCCTCTTTCCCGATGTCGCCCGCGAATGGGCGACGCTGATGTTGACGCTGGCCGTCGTCAGCATTCTGCACGGCGCGCTGGCGGCGCTGGCGCAGACTGACTTGAAGCGCTTGCTTGCCTATTCGTCATTGAGCCACCTGGGGTTTGTGACGCTGGGCGTGTTTTCGTTCACGACATACGGCGTCGAAGGCGCCATGTTTCACATGGCGGCGCATGGGGTGACTACGGCGGCGCTCTTTTTGCTGGTGGCCATGCTTGAGGCCCGCCGAAAAACAACGGCGCTGGCGGATTTTGGCGGCTTGGCGGGCGCCATGCCGCGCTTTGCCTTCCTGATGGTGGTGGCTAGCCTGGCCTCGGCCGGCGTGCCGCTGACCAACGGCTTCATCGGCGAGTTTCTGACCTTGCTGGGCGCGTTTACGGTCGCGCCCGGATTCGCCGGCGCGGCGGCCGGCGGGATGATTTTATCAGCCGTCTATTTGCTGACGGCCACGCGGCGGACGCTGTTCGGTCGCGGCGCATCGCTGTTTGAAGCGCCGGATATGGACTGGCGCGAAACGCTCGCCGTCGCGCCGCTGGTCGCGCTGATGCTCGTGATGGGCGTTGCGCCGCAGCTTTTCCTCCGGCCGACCCGTCCGGCCGTGCCGCCGGCGGCCATCGCCGTTTCACGCCCATAAGCGACAATCGGCAAACGCAAGCCCTTGGGTGGCAGGGCGTCGCGAGGCTTGCCGCCGGATTAGGCTTGCCGCCCCGAGGGCGGAGGTCTTCGACTGCGTCGCGCCGTGAGGGATGTCCGCTTGCCTCCCGGCCGGCGCGCCGCGCGAAGTTTTCCGCGTCAGCCGGATCGCCAGCCAAGGGGCGCGCTATGGCTTGCTTGGCGGCGCGGCGCTGACCGGCCCCGCCGGCTCGGCCGGCGGCGTATCCACCGTCGCCTTGACGGCGTCATCAATGGCCTTCTGGGCATCAGCCACCATTTGCTCCCAACGGCGGTCGGTGGGGATGTCCTTGTCCAGGCTTGGCATCGAAAGCCGCATCTGGCTTATGGTTCCGTCCGGCGCGTAGTAAAACCGCAAGTCGCCGAGCAGCTTGGTCTGCGAGAAGGCCTGGACGACGGAAACATCATTGACCTTTTGAACCTGAAGAATCATCGCGCCGAGGTTGTTCGCCACCACCACGAGGTCCACGCCGGGAACCTTGGTCACTTTGTCGGTTTGCGCTTCCGGCCCATAGGACATGACGATCACGAAGTCCGACTTGGCGCGCAGTTCCGGCAAGACGCGCTTGAGCGCCTCGGCGGGGTCTTCAATTGTAAAGTTTAGCGTTTCCGCGCCAGGATTCGGGTTTGCCATGGTCACGCCGGTAATGCCGACGCGCACCGGCTTGGGCAAGCGCTTTCCGGCGACGGTTTCAATGACATAGGGCGTTGGCGCGGACAGGTCCGGCTTGGCTGGGCGGACATTGGCGGAAACCAGGCGCGCCAGGAACGGAAAGCTCTGGCGCTTGTCGCTCGCATCTGACTTGTGGAGCAGCTCGGCCAGCATCTGCGCGTCGAAGTAGCTCACATTCGCCGCCGCGAAGCCCGCCTCGCCATAAGCGCGCAGCATCCATTCGTTGCGGATGCGGTCATACGGCTGGACATAGCCGCCAACTGAGTTGGCAAACATCCGTCCGGCGTCAATCTGCAGCGTCGGCGCGTCAGGGGCGAGCTTTTTGAGTCCGTCAACATAGCCCATGCGCCACGCTAGCCCGCCCTGCGGATGCTTCGGGCAGCCGCAGTCCTTGAGGTTGCCCTGCACGTCAGCCCCAAACAGGAGTGAAAAGGCAAAGCCGTCATCCTGACCAAGGCGGGCCGCAAACTCTGGCGATATGGCGGTTGCGGCAGCTTTGTCAACGCCGCCCGCGGCAGAGCCGTTTTGGCAGCCGGTCGCGGGCAGCAGCGCCGTCAGCAGGGCCAGCGCCGTCGCCAGCATCTTTCTCGTATCGGGCTTCATCGGGTCATCGCTCTCCCGTTGATGGATAAAGTGAAGCGTGATTATGGACGAAACCAGCGGCGGCGCAAGTCGCGTCGCTTGGATAGCTTGCGTCGCGGTTGGACAATCAGCATAGTCTGCGGCGTACGACATTTCCGCATCGTTCCAGGCGACGCCCGGGCTCCCGGGAGCTGACCCGAACCCCGTAGCTCATGTCAAAGCGCCCCCCGCCAAGCCAGGCCGCGCTCGCGCCTTCCATCCCGCAGGACGCCGAAAGCTATGCCGGGCGCTTTCACATCCATCCCAACGTCGCTTCGCGCCACCTGGCTTACAAGCGGCACGTCATTATCTACTTGCCGCCGGGTCATGGCGCGGACGCCTCCGCTCGCTACCCCGCGCTTTACATGCACGACGGACAGAATCTGTTTGACGGGGATACGGCCTACATTCGCGGTCACGATTGGAAAATGGCGCGGACGGCAGAGCGGCTGATTCTCGAAAAAAAAATCGAGCCGCTGATTATCGTGGGCATCTGGAATACCGGCGTGCATCGCATGGACGAATACACGCCAAGCCGTGACGCCAACGTCCGGCAGGGCGGGCTGCTGCCGCTCTACGGGCGGTTCATCGTCGAGGAGCTCAAGCCTTTCGTGGAGGCTGTGTATTTCGCCAACCCGGCGCGCGAGCGCACCGGCATCGGCGGCTCGTCGCTGGGCGGCCTGGCCGCCTTGCTGCTGGGACTGCACTATTCCGAGCATTTTGGGCGCATCGCCGCGCTATCGCCTTCGCTGTGGTGGGACCACGGGGTGGCGTTCAGGCTTGTGCGCCATTTGAAGAGAAAGCCGGACACGCGCATCTGGCTTGACATGGGGACGCGCGAGATGGGCGCCGGCGTGGCGCACCTGCGACGCATGCGCGACCTCCTGCTTGACTACGGCTGGAAGCTCGACGCCGACTTGTTTTACCGCGAAGTGCGCGGCGGCAAGCATACGGAAAGCGACTGGGGCAAGCGCGTCGGCGCGATTCTGCGCCGGCTCTATCCGTTCGCCAGCGGTCGGCGACGGCGCAAGCCGTCGCCGCGTCCCGAAGCGCCTCCCGCCAGCGAATGCCGGGAGCTTCCTAGCGCGCCTTGAGCAAATCGCGGATTTCCGTCAGGAGCTTTTCCTCGTTGGTCGGTTCCGGCGGCGGCGCGGCGGGATCGGGACGGCGCAGCCGGTTGACGGCTTTCATGACGGCAAAGACCGCCGCGGCCACAATGAAGAACTGGATGACCACTTGGATGAAATTCCCGTATTTGATGGCAATGACCGGATCGCCCGCCTTGGCCGCCGCTTTGAGCACGAGTTGCGCCTCGACGAAGCTGACGCCGCTCGTGAGCAGCCCGATTGGCGGCATGATGATGTCTTCGACAAATGAGGACACAATCTTGCCAAACGCGCCGCCGATAATCACGCCAATGGCCAGGTCAATGACGCTGCCGCGAGAAATGAACTCCTTGAACTCTTGAAAGAGACCCATGGCTTGAGATGTGTGGGGAAAGATTGGCAAAACGGGCGGTCATCAGGAGGCAACGTCCCGGAGAAGCTCCTCCGTTCGGGGCGTTGTGATGATGCGCGCGCCTTGCCGATAAGTAACATAGCGAAAAATCCACTCGGTGAGGACAGAGACTTTATTGTTGAAACCGACCAGCATGGCCAAGTGGACAATGAGCCAGCCAATCCAGGCGAAAAATCCGGTCATGCGAAGCTTGCCAATTTCCAGCACCGCCGCCGCTCGCCCGATGGTCGCCATGCTGCCCTTGTCAAAATAGACAAACGGCGGCGGCGCGGGCTTGCCGCACAGCTCGGCCGCGATGGCCCTGGCCGCGTATTTCCCCATCTGGAGGGCGGCCGGGGCGACGCCGGGCACCTCCGCGCCCTTGGCGTCGGTCAGCGCCGCGATGTCGCCAATCGCAAACGCTTCCCGATGCCCCGGAAGCCGCAGGTCAGCCTCGACCTTGAGGCGGCCGGCGCGGTCGATTGGCAAGCCAAGCGTGCGCGCCAGCGGATGCCCCTCGACCCCGGCGCACCAGATGATGTTGGCGGCTTCGATAACTTTTCCATTCTCCAGCTCGACTCGCTGCGGGCCAACGCGCGTGACGCGCGCCGAAATGCGCACATCCACGCCTAAGTTGACGAGCTTTTGGCGCGCATATTCGGACAGCGATGCGTGGTAAGGCGGCAACAGGCGCGGCGCGCCCTGAATGAGAAAAACGCGCGCCTGCGACGTGTCAATGTTTTTGAAGTCGCGTCGCAGCACCCGCCGAGTCAGCTCGCCCAACGCCCCGGCAAGCTCTACGCCGGTTGGCCCGCCGCCCACCACGACGAAGGTGGTAAGCCGCCTGACTTGCTCCGGATCGGGGCAGTTTTCCGCTTCCTCGAATGCCGTCAGCACGCGGTTGCGAATGTTGAGGGCGTCTTCGATGCCCTTGAGGCCGCCGGCGTGGCGCGCCCAATCCTGGTTGCCAAAATACCCGGTGCGGGCGCCGAAGGCCAGCACCAAATAGTCATACTCCAGCGTCCGCCGCTGCATCGTCACCTGTCGGTCGCGCAGGCTGATGTGGGTGACTTCATCCATCAGCACCGTCACATCGCGGCGGCGGTCGAAGATCGTCCGAATCGGCTCGGCGATGTCGGACGGCGACAGATCGGCAGTGGCGACCTGATAGAGTAGCGGCTGAAAGAGATGATAGTTATTGCGGTCGACGAGCGTGATGTCGGCGAGACCTTCTGGGAAGCTCTGGCAAAAAGAGACGCCGCCAAATCCAGCCCCAATGACAACGATGCGCTTCCGTCGGGTTGCGGGTTGATTCATGCGGGCTTGCGTGACTTCGCGATGGCTTTGAGAAATGTAACGGCGCGCTGAGAGGGGGCGGCTGCGCCGCTTGACGCCTGTGATCTACTTCGCCACAGTCCATCCGACAATTCAAGAGAACAGAGCAGGTTGCCGCTATGGACGCCATCATGAGAGTCGCTCGCGTGTATGATTTCGATGATGTTCGGATTGAGCCTATGCCGCGTCCGAGCGTCGGCCCGCGCGAGCTTTTGGTGCAGGTCAAGGCCAGCGGCATCTGCTCCGGCGATGTGACGCCGTGGTATATCAAGCGCAAGGCCGGCAAGGTTTTGGGACATGAGCCGGCCGGCGTCGTCGCCGAGGTCGGGGCCGGGGTCACGGATTTCCGCGTCGGCGATCCGGTTTTCGCCCACCACCATGCTCCCTGCTTCGCGTGCAAAATGTGCGCCAAGGGCGAATATGTGCAGTGCGCGACCTGGAAAGCGTCGCGCATCGTGCCGGGCGCCGTGGCCGAATATTTTCTGGTGCCGGAGGCGAACCTGCGCGACACGCTGCGCTTGCCGGACGGCATGTCGTTTGAGGACGGCGCGCTGGTCGAGCCGGCCGCCTGCTCGGTCAAGGCCATCCGCAAGGCGCGGTTGCATCCGCGTGACACCGTGCTGGTCATCGGGCTGGGGATTATGGGGCAAATGAATGTGCTCCTGGCCAAGCAAGCCGGCGTCGAGCGGGTAATCGGGGCTGATTTGGTTGACTGGCGGTGCGCGAAGGCGCTGGAGTTCGGCGCCGACGCCGTCATCAACCCCTCCCGCGAAGACCTGGTCGAGCGGCTGAGCGAGCTTACCGCCGGCGAGCTGGCGGATGTGGTGATTGTCGGTCCAAGCAGCGTCCGCGTCATGGAGCTGGGCATTCGCTGCGCCGGGAAAGGGGCGACCGTCGTGTTGTTTATGGGGTCGGCGCCCGGCGAAACGCTGACGGTCGAGCCGTTTCACTTATACTTCAACGAAATCGACTTGACGATGAGCTATTCGTGCGGACCCGATGACACCCGCGCCGCGCTCAAAGCGATTGAGGACGGCGTGCTGACGGCGCGGAAGCTCGTCACGCATCGCTACGCGCTGGAAGAAACCGGGTTGGGCTTTCGGAAAATGGCCGAGGCGCAGGATGTCCTCAAGGCTCAAATCATTTTCCCCTGAGCGACTCCCCTGAGCGAGCCGGGGCAACGCCAGCGTTGGCCGCGACGGGCGAGCGCAGTAAAGTGGTACCGGCAACGCTTGTGAGCGCTGGGCTGCGAATGCTAAGAGAGATGCGACTGCCAAGGAAGGAAACGTCCGGGGCCGGGCATCCGCGCCGGCGGAGGCTTTTCGAGTTCAGTGGTCGCTCCCGCCCGTTCAGACCGGAAGCGCAAATGGAAAACCATGCACCTTCACGTTTGGTTTGTCGGCTGCGATGAGCCGGTCGAGGTCCGAATGGACACGGAAGTCGAGAATGCGGATGCGCTGGGCATCCTGCTTTCACAGGCGCGCTGGCTGGCGGTGGACGGCGGGCGACTCATCAACTTGGCCAACGTTCGCATGATGCGCCTTCTCCAAGGCGGCGCGTCCAATGTATCCTCAGTTGCCGCGAGCGAGGCGAGGGCGGAAACGTAAGGGTGGAAACTTAGATGTTGTTCGGCAAGAAACCCAAGAAGTCAGCGACGTTACTCGAGTATGGCACGGTGACCGGCGAGGTGACCGGTCCGAATGAAATCAAGACGGCGGAAGGCAAGGTGTATCGGCTGTTTGAAAACCCTATCCACCTGAAAGACACCGAGCCGCGACCGCTGGATGTTTCATCCAAGCTTGGCGCGACCATCAAGGTCGCCGGCAGCGTTGGCGCGGACACGGTGTATGAGGCTAAGCTGGCATCGTAAAGCCGCTGCCAGCGCGGCGGCTGCGCCGGATGCGCGAGACGGTCGCCGCCAGCCGCTTCCCTTTATCGTCCCCGAATCATCTCCGGCAGCGTCGCCCGGCCTTGGCCGGCAGGGACGGGTGACCATGGACGCTCATGCCATTGGTTGAGTTTATCATCTATGTCATCGCCTACGTTGCGGTTGGCTTCCTCTTTGCGCGGTTTGGGCTGCGCTCGCCCGAGGGGCCGCTGACCAATGCGCAGGCGTTGAAAATCGCGCTGCCGGTCGGTTTGGCGATGGCTGTCGCCACGATGTATTTCAGCGGCTGACGCCGCATATCCGCAGGCGATGCGGGAGGAGCTTATGGGCCAGTACGTACGCGAGCCATACGAAGGTTATCTCGGCGGGGCGTTCCACAACTACGCCGAGAGCTTTGGAGACCTCATTTCCGGCTTGGTCGAAGCGCTGGGGGCGTTGCTGAAAACCCTGGCGGAAGGCGCGATCGCGCTGATTTCGACGCTGATGCAGTCGCAGCAGTCGCCGGCGCCATCCGCCTAGGCGCCGATCCGCGCGGCGCGCCGCCGGACTGCTTGATGACGTTTTTACTGGACGGCCCGGCGGGTCCCTTGGAAGCGCTTCAGTCTTGCGCGCCAAGCCCGCGGGGCTGGGCGGCCGTAGTCTGCCATCCCCATCCAGTGTTTGGCGGAACGATGCACAACCGCGTCGTGTATCGCGCCGCCAAAGCCTTGCTGGCCAGCGGCGCCCATGTCTTGCGCTTTAATTTTCGGGGCGTGGGCGCCAGCCGCGGCGGCTATGACGGAGGCATTGGCGAGCAAGCCGACGCGGCCGCAGCCCTGGCCTATTTACAGAGCCAGTACCCGGATCACCCGCTGATTGTGGCGGGTTTTTCATTCGGCGCTTGGGTTGGCTTTCAAGCCGCCCTGCGCTGCCCGCAGGTCGGCGGGCTTCTGGGGATTGGTCTTCCGGCGGCGCGCTTTGATTTTTCGTTCTTACACCCGGTCACGCTGCCCAAGCGCATCGTTCAGGGCGACGCGGATGAGTTTGGTCCGGCGGCGGTTGTCGAGACGCTCATCTCGCGCTGCCAGGAGCCAAAAGGGCTGACCTGGCTGCCGCAGGCGAATCATTTCTTTGACGGGCGTCAGACAGAGCTTGCGGCGGCGCTCGCTTCCGCCGTAGCTTGGTTACAGGAGCGAGTCGTCGGCCATTGAGCGGGCGCGACCGCAATGCACAGCCCCTGCGAGGTGATGTCCATGCCCACGCCAACGACGGATGCGCCGGAGGCGACCGCATCTGACGCCGCGCCCGCGAGCTCCGCTGCGAGTTCCGCTTCCTCGCTCGGTCGGGAGAGCGCGACGGATGAGCTTGCCGTTTCCGCTTCGCAGCCGGATGCAGCGCCGCCGGAGGAGAGCTTCAAGCAGCTCCTGCGCGACTTTGTTCTGGGGAATCATCAAAACCCGGATGATATGCCGGGCCTGCGCTTCTATATCGTCTTCGCCGGGATGCTGGTTCTATCGCTGCTGGGCGTGGTGGTCGTCGCCGCGCTGATCACCCTCATCCGGTGGGCGAGCCTATTGTTCCGCTGAGGCGCGCGTCGGTTCGGCGTCGGTTCGGCGTCGGTCGGCAAGCCGCGCTGCCGGCTCTAGCGCGCTGGGGGAGGGCGTCGCCCGGGGCGACTCGAAAGACCCGTGAACCGCCGGGGCGAGTCGCCGCCGCGAAGCGCGGGCTAGCGGCGCTCGCGACGAGGCGGCTCGAGCGCCGCCGGGAGCTTGCCTTTCCGAACCGTCCAGACGTTGTTGACCAGCGCGGCCGTGTATTCGACCTGCGCGACGGCGCCGCTTTTATCCATCAGCGGAACGGCAAACGCGGCTTCGGTGTCGCTGTCGTTCCGGTAGCTCACCGGATACGCGCCCCGCACGGAAAGCTCATAGTACGCCGACGTGTAGTTGCCGGACTTCGGATCCAGGCGCACAACGTAAATGCGGTCGAAATCGGCGATCGGGTCGTTGCTAAAAATCTGCTTATCTAGAATGAAGTAATTCCTGAGCGCCGCGCCGCTTTTGTCGAGCGTGGTGCCAAAGGGAATCGCGCCGACCATGCGCCGCCCGCTGCCGATGATGCCGGCAATCGCCGGCGGCTCGACAATCTCGACTGAGCCGCCGTAAAGCCACCCGACGCGATAGATGGAGCCTTCCGGGAAGCGAGCGAGATACCAGGAATCGTATTTGACATCGGCTTCATCGGTGGTCGGATTTTCCGATTCGTCCGTGATGGCGGCGCGGCGCTCGGTCCGCCGGCGCAGGAGAATGTCAAACTCCGTGCCGCCTTTGAGCACGGTGATGACTGCCGAGTCGCGCCGCGGCTGGAGGCGCAGGCGCGTTTCGCGCTTGAGGCGGCCGCCGATTTGAGGCTGAACGGCGGCGAATTCCTGGTCGAGCGCCAAGCAGGCGTCAAGGAGCTGGCGCGGCACGATGTGACGGGCTTCGACCCAGCCGACTTTGGAGTCGCCTTCTTTCTGAACCTTGGCCCATTCGAGACCATTGACTTCGGCCTGGTGGTAAATGGCGACTTTGTCGCCTTTCTGGAGCTGCCCGATTTTGGAGGTGACTAGCGCCGTCGAGTTGAACACGTCCGCCCGCTCGGCAATGACCACGCCATCATCCAGCTTGCCGCCACCGATGGCGGTCTTCAGGCAGGCGATTTGCCCAATTAGAGCCAGGCAGGCGGCGAGGGCGAGGAGAGGCTGAGTCGGTCGCCGGGGCAGGGAGCGAGGGCGCATGAGAGGCGTTGGTCGGGAAGTCGGCTCGACGGCTTGACAGGGAACGCTCAAATCATGGGTGAAATGCAGCGGGGGAAACGTTATCTTAGCCGCTTTGCCGGCGCAACTCCCTAAATCCCGCGCGCGCGGGCCGCGGGAGCGGGCAGGCGCAGTCCTTGGATGAAGGAGTGATCTTGGTGGGCAAGCAACTTGCGGTTGGGGTCATTTTTGGCGGGCGCTCTAGCGAACACGAGGTGTCGCTGCGGTCGGCGGCCGCGATTCTTGCGGCGCTCGCGCCCGAGAAGTATCGCGCCGTGCCGATCGGCATTACGCGGTCCGGCATCTGGGTCGCCGGCGACGAAGCCAGCGAGATGCTCGCGCCGGAGCGCGCGGGCGGCGCTGAAGCGGCGGCCGTCGCCCCGGCCCCTCCGGCGCAGGCGCTCCGCTCGATAGCTGGCGCGCTTGGGGAGCTGGAGGTCGTTATCCCTGCTTTGCACGGCACGTATGGCGAGGATGGCGCCATCCAAGGGCTTTTTGAAATGCTGAACCTGCCCTACGTCGGCTGCGGCGTTCTCGCCTCGGCCGCTGGCATGGACAAGATCGCGATGAAGCAGTTGTTCCGGCAAGCGGGGCTGCCAATTGTCGAGTTCCGTTGGCTTTCGAGTCAGGATTGGGCGGCGCAGGGCGAGCGGCTGGCGGACCGCATCGGTCGGGAGCTGGGCTTTCCGCTGTTTGTCAAGCCGGCCAATCTCGGCTCGTCCGTAGGCATCACGCGCGTGGATGACCCGTCAGGCTTCGGCCCGGCGGTGGAGCTGGCCGCTCGCTATGACCGCCGCCTCATCATCGAAAAGGGCTACGACGTGCGCGAAATCGAGGTCAGCGTGATTGGCAACGACCAGCCGGAAGCCAGCCCGCCCGGCGAAATCATCAGCGGGGCAGCGTTTTATGACTATGCCGACAAGTATTCGCCCGACAGCCAGTCGCGGCTGGTGATTCCCGCGCAACTTTCGCCAGAGCAAGCTGAGCGGATTCGCGCCTTGGCGATCCGCGCCTTCCAGGCAATTGACGGGGCCGGGCTGGCGCGGGTGGATTTTTTTCTGCTCCGCCAAACGAACGAGATTGTGGTCAATGAAATCAATACCATGCCGGGGTTCACGCGCATCAGCATGTACCCTAAGCTGTGGGAAGCTGGCGGTCGGTCGCTGGCGACCGTTCTTGACCAACTGATTGGCTTGGCGCTGGCGCGCCACGCCGAGAAAGCCAGGCTCGCCCGCCAACTCGCGCCGGAGACGGCATGCGGCGTTGGGGTCTCCAGCTAAAGATTTTTCGCGCCCGCCCGCGAAAAACCGCAGGAGGAATTCGTCATGAAAAGTCAGCCCAGGAAGCGCTGGCGCGACATCCGCTTGAGATTGGCGGCGACGCTCCTAGCTGGGATCGGCGTCATTGGCTTCCCCAGCGCGCCGCTTCAGGCGCAAAGCGCGTCAAGTCGCCCGCCCGCCGCTCCGCAAGACGCGGGCGAGGATGTCATTCGGATCACCAACGTCACGGTGCCGGTCATCGTGACGGATCAGGATGACCGCTTCATCAGCAAGCTCACTAAGGATGACTTTGAAATCTACGAAAACAAGAAGAAGCAGAAAATCGAGTCCTTCGAGGACAAGACCGACTTGCCGCTGTTTGTCGCCATCTTGATGGACACCAGCGCGAGCATCAAGCCAAAGCTAAAGTTTCAGAAGGAAGCCACCATCTCGTTCCTTCAAACCATCATCCGGCGACGCAAGGATCAGGCGCTGTTCGTGACCTTCGACTCGACGGTTCAGTTGCGGCAGGACTTCACGGATGACACCAACCTGCTGACCAAGGCCATTCTGGATGTGAAAGCCAGCGGGGATACGGCGCTCTATGACGCGGTTTATCGCGTCTGCGAGGAGAAGATGTACAACGTGCCGACGCCGCGAAAAATCATCATCATCATCACCGACGGAGCCGACACGTCCAGCGAGCGCACGCTGGAGGAAGCCATCGAGATTGCCCAGCGGTACGAGGTGCTCATCTTCGGCATCAGCACGCGCAACGCCGGCTTTTTCGGCACGGGCGCCGGGATGGTGTCCCGCGAGGAGGACGCGGAGCTGCAAAAGCTATGCGCGCGAACCGGCGGCGACGTGGCTTTCCCGCAGAAAGTCATTGACCTCGAGCGCGCCTTCCAGCGCATTGACCAGGCGGCGCGGCGTTACTACTTGCTCTCTTACGAGCCGCAGGACCCGGATACGCCCGGCTTCCGCAAGATTGAAGTGCGGGTCGTGACGCGCAAGAACGTCCGCATCAAGGCGCGCGACGGGTACTTTGTCCGCCGCCGCGCCAATAGCGCCGGCTCGTAGCCGCGAAACCGGCTTCCGCCGCCGGAGGCGCGTCATTTGACGACGCCGCGCTGCGACGCGGCGATGAAATCGAGCAGCGCCCGAATGCGCGGGCGGTCGCCAAGCTTTTCCGCAATGGCCGCGGTCGCCTGCGACGTGTTGAGCTTTGAGTTGAGCAGCAAGCGAAAAGCCTGCTCGATGGCGCGCAGCTCCTCGCTGGAAAAACCGGCGCGGCGCAGTCCGAGGCCGTTTGGGCCGTAGCATTTGGCGTGGTTGCCGACGCTGCGCGCGTAGGGCAGGGCATCCTTGACGACGACTGAATAGGCGCCGATGAAGGCGTAAGCGCCGATGCGGCAAAACTGGTGGACGCCCACGTAGGCCCCGAGCGTCGCGTGATCGTGAACCTCCACGTGCCCGGCCAGCGACGCGCCGTTCGCCATGATGATGCGGTTTCCCACCGTACAGTCATGGGCGACATGACACTGCGCCATGAGCAGGTTGTCGTCGCCGACGCGCGTCACGCCGCCGCCGGCTCCGGTTCCCCGGTGCAGCGTGGCGAACTCGCGAATGATATTGCGCTCGCCAATGATGAGTTCCGTCCGCTCGCCGGCGTATTTCAAGTCCTGCGGATCCTGGCCGACCGATACGAAGGGAAACAGGCGCGTGCCGCGCCCAATGCGCGTTGGCCCCTCGATGACGCAGTGCGCGCCAACCGTGACATCGTCTTCCAGCGTCACATCCGCGCCGATGATGGCGTACGGGCCGACCGAGACGTTTTCGCCAAGCTGAGCTTGCGGGTTGATGATGGCAGTCGGGTGAAGTGGCATGGGGGTACCCTACGGCGCTAGCGTGTATTCGTCTTGCGGCGGCGGCGTCGCCCGCAGGAAGCGTTCCGTCTCCCGCAGGAAGGCGTCGGGACGCTCGACAGGCGGCATGTGACCACACCGATCCACGACTGTAAAATTGGCCTTTGGCAATCCCTGCCGGATGATCTCGCCGGAATGCAGCGGCAACAGCGCATCCTGCTTGCCCCAGATGATGAGCGTCGGGGCGCGAATCTTGCCCAAGCGCGGCTCGAGCGCGTCCTCGCCGGTCAGCATGGCCGCCAGCGCCCGGTCAATGACCCAGGCTTGCCGCTGCGCCTGGGCTTGAAAATCCCGGATCAGCGGCGCGGGCAACCGCGGCGGATTGTAAAACAGCGTCCGCAGGAAGCCGGCGAAATCCTCGGTTGTCGTTCCTGGATCGAGCAGGGCGCGCTCCGGAGCCGGCTCGAGCCGCACGCCGGCGCTGTCCGCCAAAACCAGCCGCGCGACGCGGTCGGGATGCTCGCTGGCCGTGTACGCCGCAATCCATCCGCCCATCGAGAGACCGCACAAGTGAGCTTGCCGAATGCCGACGGCGTCGAGGAACTTCACCAGCGTCGCGGACTGCGACCGAATGGCGTATGTCGCCTGAGGCGGCTTGTCCGAGCGTCCGAAGCCGGGCAGGTCGAGGGCGTAAATGTGAAACCGCTTGGCCAGCGGCGCCATCGTCTGTCCCCAGTCGGCGTCCGAGCTGCCGCCCAGACCGTGAATGAGCACCAGCGGCTCGCCCGCGCCGCCTTCCTTGTAGTGAATGCGAACGCCGTCAATGACGACTTCGCGCGCCGCGATGCCGGCCCGCCACAGTCGCCACCTGTCGTGCCAACTGATGACCGTCAGCGGCCGCTGGTAAGCGAATATTCCGGCGCCGCCCAGCGCCGCCAGCGCCAAGCCTGCGATGACCCAGCGGCGTCTCGGCCAGCGCCTGCGCGGCGGCGCGGCGCTCCCCACCCTAGCGAACCTTCTTCCGCTTGCGGCGCAGGAAATCCATCATGACGTATTGGCCGAGCGTCATCACGGTCGTGAAGTAGGCCTTGCCCTGGGCGATGCGGGTGACGCGCTTGATGAAGTCCACCAGGTACGGATCATCGGCCAGCATGAAGGTGTTGATGGCGATGTTGCTCCGGCGGCAGTGGGCGACTTCCTTGTAGGTCGCGTCCATGATCGCCGGATCGAGCCCCATGGAGTTTTTGTAAATCCGCCCGTCCTCCATCGTGAGCGCGGACGGCTTGCCGTCCGTGATCATGATGATTTGCCGCATGTCCACCCGCTGGGACAGCAGGATGCGCCGGGCCAGTTTCAGACCCTCCGCCGTGTTGGTGTGGTAGGGCCCGACGGCCAGCTGCGCCAGCTTGGCCAGCGGGACTTCTTCCGCCGAGTCGTGGAATAGAACCAGCTTGAGCGTGTCGCCGGGATATTGCGTCCGGATCAGGTGGGTCAGCGCCAGCGCGACCCGCTTGGCCGGCGTGAAGCGATCCTCGCCATAGAGGATCATGCTGTGGCTGCAATCGAGCATCAGCGCCGTCGCGCAGGAGCTGGCGTACTCGGATTGGCGCACCATCAAGTCGCTGTATTCGACTTCCAGCGGCACGCCCAATCCGTTGCGTTGGATGGCGGAAAGCAGCGTGGCGTTGACATCCAAGTTGAGCGTGTCGCCAAACTCGTAAGGCTTGCTCGACTGAAACGCCTCGATGCCGGTCGCGAGATGCTGGGTGTCATGCCGCCCGGCATAGCTTTTGCCCAGCGAGCCGAGAAGCTGGCTGAGCGCCTTGTAGCCTAGAAAGTCCGTTCCCTTTTCGGTCAGCTCAAGCTTGACCCGCGCCCCAGCGTCCTTCTCGATGCGGCCCGGTCCCGGTTGCGAGGCGTTGGCGCCCTGCTCGTCCGGCATCGCCCGCAGGTAGCCTTGCTCGAGCAGCCGCTGAATGAGCGCGTCCGTCAGCTCGTCGAGCTTCTTCTCATCCAACTGGCCCGACTCGTCCCGGAGCGCCTGCATCTCGGTCGCGTCCAGCAGCTCGCCCGAGCGAATCATCTCCCGAATCGTCTCGCGCAACGCCGCGAGCGATTGGTCCGGGTTCTGAATGCGCCGCGACCAGCCCCCTTGTGAAAAGCCGCTCTGTAGAAAGAAGTCGGAGAGTTTCGCGAGCAGTTTTTCGAGATCGAAGTGGTCGAGATCGAGACCATCCCATTTGCCATAGCGCGTAATCATCGGGCGCATCCTCGCGGGTCAGTTAGGAATCGGCTGGGGGCTAGTTGCCGGAAAAATTCGAAGGCTGGAGCGTGACTAGACGCTAACCGACAAATGGGCCGGGGCGCAACCGCGCCTGCCTTGCTTGACCGAACGAGACCGCCTTTCTACCATCGCTCTCGCGCGGAGAGATACGAGACGGCGAGGCAAGCGCGCCAGCTGGCGCCGCCGCTCCCGCCGGGCTGGCCTCCCGCCCATCGGAGAATCGGCCGCATGGCAAGCGACTTGCAAAACTACATTCCGCTGCTGATGACGTTTGGGCTGGCGTCGCTGGTCGCCACGCTGATTCTCAACGCCTCGCGCCTGCTGGGTCCCAAGATCAAGACGCGCGAAAAGCTCATGCCGTACGAGTGCGGCAACGATCCGGTCGGAAGCGCCCGCGAGCGTTTCTCGGTCAAGTTTTATCTGGTTTGCCTGCTGTTCATTTTGTTCGACATCGAGGCGATTGTCCTGATTCCCTGGGCGGTGGTGTATCGGGCGCTGGCGGAAGAGTTGGGCGACAAGCTGTTCGTCTATGCCGAGATGATGATTTTCGTGGCGACGCTCTTCGTTGGCTACATCTACGTTTGGAAGAAGGGCGTTTTCGACTGGAGCAAGTAACGCTCGGTCGCGCGAGGAAAAAGCCGAAAGGAAAAGCCGAGAGGCTTAGGAGGATACGCATGGGGCTCGAAACCACGCTTGGCGCGGCGCTGCCGGAAGTTCTGACGGCGCGCTTGGAGGACCTCATCAACTGGTCGCGGAAGTCGTCGCTCTGGCCGGCGACGTTTGGCCTGGCCTGCTGCGCCATCGAGATGATGAACGCCACTTCCGCTCGCAACGACCTGGCGCGCTTTGGCTCGGAGGTGTTTCGCGCCAGTCCCCGGCAGGCGGATGTGATGATTGTCGCCGGGCGCGTTTCGCGGAAGATGGCGCCGGTGCTGCGCCGCATCTACGACCAGATGCCAGAGCCCAAGTGGGTGATTTCGATGGGCGCCTGCGCCACGGCCGGCGGGATTTTCAACAACTACGCCATCGTGCAGGGCGTGCACCAGGTGGTGCCGGTGGATGTCTATGTGCCGGGCTGCCCGCCGCGCCCGGAAACGCTCATCTACGCCGTGCTGAAGCTGCAAGAGAAAATCATGACTGAGCGCCTGACGGATCGGCGCGATCGCGACCTGCTGCCCAAAGGAGCCGCGGCATGAGCAACGCCGAGGCCTCGCCTGTCGTCGCTTCCGCCGATGGCCTGGCCGCCGATGACTTGGCGCTGGTCAAAGGCGCGACGGACGCGCTGGCGCGCCTGCGCCAGCGGTTTCAGAGCGCCATCGAGCAGGTCATCGCGCACAACGGGGAAGTGACGGTTTACGTCGCGCGCGCCGCGCTCGTGGATGTGGCGCGCTACCTGCGCGACGAGCCGAAGCTGCTGTTCAACTTGTTGTCCGATCTGTGCGGCGTGGACCGCGGCCTGGAAGCCGACCCGCGCTTTGAAGTCGTGTACCACCTGTTTTCGATTCCCCACGGCTACCGCCTGCGGCTGAAGACGCGCGTCCCGGAAAATGATTGCGAGGCGCCAACGCTGGTCGGCGTTTACCCAACGGCCGAGTGGCATGAGCGCGAAGCCTTCGACCTGATGGGCATTCGTTTCACAAATCACCCCGACTTGCGCAAAATACTGACCCCCGACGATTTGGAAGGCCATCCCCTCCGAAAGGACTTTCCGCTCCAGGGCTACTGAGGCGTCGTCAAGGCGCGCCCGCCCTGTGTGGCCACTGCCTGCCATGTCATCCCTGCATCACTCGAATGTCATCGAGCTGGATTATGCGCCGCAGCAAAAGATTCGCGAGATGCTGCGCGAGCGCTCGGCGCTCGACAACGCCATCACCGTCAGCATGGGGCCGCAACACCCTTCGACCCATGGCGTGTTGCGGCTTGAGCTGACCTTGGATGGCGAGACGGTCGTCAATGTCAAGCCCGACATCGGCTATCTCCATACCGGCATGGAGAAGCAGATGGAAACCAAGAAATACCAGCAAAACATCGTCATCACCGACCGGATGGACTACCTCAACCCGATGGGCAACAACCTCGGGTACGTGATGGCGGTTGAGAAGCTGCTGGGGATTGCGCGCGACATTCCGCCGCGCGCCCAGACGCTGCGCGTTCTGCTGACCGAGCTGCAACGCCTGGCGTCGCATTTGGTCTGGCTGGGGACGCATGCGCTCGACTTGGGCGCGATGTCGCTGTTTTTCTACTGCTTTCGGGAGCGCGAGAAGATTCTCAATATTTACGAGGCCGTCTGCGGCGGGCGCATGACGGTGAGCTACTTTCGCGTTGGCGGCCTGCCCTACGATGTCCCCCCGAGCTTTAACCGGCTTGTTCGGGACTTTCTGGACGAATTTCCGGCAGCGCTCAGGGAATACCACACGCTCCTGACCAACAACCCGATTTTCCAGAAGCGGACGCGCGGCGTCGGCGTCTTGTCGGGCGAGGACGCCATCGCCCTGGGCGTGACCGGGCCGGCCCTGCGCGGCTCGGGCGTCGCCCACGACGTTCGCCGGGCCGAGCCATACTGCGGCTATGAAACGTATGACTTCGACATTCCAGTCGAGCGCGATGGCGACGTGTACGCCCGCTACCTCGTCCGCATGCGCGAAATGGAGGAAAGCCTGAAGATTTGCCAGCAGGCGCTCGACCGGCTCAAGCCCGGACCAATCAAAGCCGATTCGCCCAAAATCGTTCTGCCCGACCGCGAGGAGATGAAGCATCAGATGGATGCGCTCATTCATCACTTTCTGCTGGCGGCCTATGGCTTCAGCGTTCCGCCGGGCGAAGCCTACCATGCGATTGAAGGCTCGAAGGGCGAGCTGGGCTTTTACATCATCAGCGATGGCTCGGAGCGGCCATTCCGCTGCCACGTGCGCGGGCCATCGTTTGTCAACCTGCAAGCGATTCCAAAGCTCTGTCAGGGCGCGCTGCTGGCGGATGTGGTCGCCATCATCGGCAGCCTCGACATCGTGCTGGGCGAGATTGACCGATGACCGCGCCGCCGACCTTCGCTGACGTCTTGACCCCTGACTTCGACCGCCAAGCGGACGCCATCATCGCCCGCTATCCGCAGAAGCGGTCGGCGATCTTGCCGTTGCTCCATCTGGTGCAAAACGCCTGCAACTACATCCCGGAAGACGGCATGCGCTTCATCGCCAAGAAGCTGGGGCTGAATATGAACGACGTGTACGAGACGTTGACGTTCTATTCGATGCTGTTTACCGAGCCGATTGGGACGTACCACATTCAGCTCTGCCGCACGATTAGCTGCTACCTGTGCGGCGCGCCGCAACTGCGCGAGCATCTCGAAAAGCGGCTCGGCATCAAGCCGGGGCAGAAAACGCCGGACGGCCGCTTTCGCCTGAGCGAGGTCGAGTGTATCGGCGCCTGCTCGGCGGCCCCGGCCATGCAGATCAACTTCGACTTTTACGAGCATCTGACGCCCGACAAAGCGGACGCCATCCTCGACGCGCTGCCGTGATGACGCCAAGCGTAATTCTCTCGATTGCGGGGCTGGACCCGGCCGGGGGCGCCGGGCTTCTCGCCGATCTGAAGACGGTCGCCGCGCTTGGCGCGCACGGCGTCGGCGTCCTGACGGCGACGACCGCGCAGAATACGGTTGGCGTCAAGAGCTTTCATCCGCTGCCGCCAGCGGTCGTGACGGCGCAGCTCGATGCCCTCCAGGAAGATTTGACCATCGCCGCCGCCAAGACCGGCATGCTGGGGACGGGCGCGATTGTCGCCGCCGTCGCCGATTGGCTGGAAGCGAACTGGCGCGCGCCGCTGGTGGTTGACCCGGTGTTGGTGGCGAGCAGCGGGCAGTTGCTATTGGAATCGGATGCCATTGCGACGCTGAAAGGGCGGTTGCTGCCGCTGGCGACCGTCGTCACGCCAAACCTGCCGGAAGCGGCCGAACTCGTTGGGTTCCCGGTCGAGACGCTCGCCGACATGGCGCAGGCGGCGCGGCGGCTGCACGCCCTGGGCGCGCGGCAGGCGCTGGTCAAAGGCGGTCACTTGAGCGGCAATGCAACGGATGTGCTGTTTGACGGACGGGAACTCCATCATTTTCCCGGCGAGCGCATTGTGGTCGAGACGCATGGCACGGGCTGCACGCTGTCGGCCGCGCTGGCGACCTTGCTTGGGCAGGGCGTGGCCGTCGCGGACGCCGTTGCGCGGGCGAAGTCCTATGTCCGTCAGACGATGACGCGCGCCATGCAGCTTGGGAAAGGAAAGCGGCTGTTGGGTCACTTGCCGCTGACGTGAGATGGGCAGCGAGGCATTCGTCTTTCGGCGGCAGGGGGAAGTCGCCGCGCTGGTGTGTCGGCCGCTGGAAGCGGCCGGCTTTCGGCATGGCTTCAGCACGCGGCTGGGCGGCGTGAGTCCGTTGCCTTCCAACGCGCTCAACCTGGGCTACTTCGCGGGCGACGCGCCGGAGAACGTCGCCGAGAATCGGCGACGGTTTTTGAGCGCGCTTGGCGAAAGCCGGGATCGGTTGCATACGCTCCGGCAGGTTCATGGGGAGGCGGTGCATACCTTGGACGATGTCGCCGCCACCGAGACCGAGCCGCGCGCGGGCGACGCCTGGGTGGGACGCGACCCGGCGCGGTGGGCGGCCGTGTACACGGCGGATTGTCAGGCGGTGTTGCTCGGATGCCCGCGCGCGGGCGCCTTTGCCGCCGTGCATGCCGGATGGCGCGGCACGCTGGCGCGGGTGGTCGAACATACGGTGGCCAGATTAGAAGCCGAGTTCGGCGTTCGCCCGGAAGACTTGGTGGCGGCGCTCGGACCGGCGGCCAGCGCGGCGCATTACGAGGTCGGGGAAGAAGTGGTCGAGCTTTTTCACGCGGTTTTTCCGGTCGAGGCCGCTGACTGGCTTCAGCGACCGCCAGACGCCCGGAAGTTTCACCTTGACCTTCCAAAGGCGAACCTGCGGCAACTGGCGCGGGCCGGCGTCCGGCCCGAGCGGATATACGCTTCAGGCTGGTGCACGATGGCGCGGACAGACTTGTTTTTTTCATACCGGCGAGAGCGCGGGCGCGGCCCGGTCGGTCGGCTGGTCGCGGCCATCGGTCGCGCCGAGCGAGAGGCGAGCGGGCTGCCAGTCCCGCCCGCCGGGAGGCTCGTCGAGTAGGGGCTTGTCGAGCGGGAGCGGACTTTGACCCTTGGGAAAGCGCGCCGCCCGGCCGCAACCGAAAAGCGGCCGCGAGCCGCAGCCAGGGCGCGCGCCGGATGTCAGGGGCGACCCTCTGACGCGGGGCGCTGATTCGCCGGCGCGGGCCGCTGGTCGGCGGCGCTCGCTCACGGCTTATGGCAAGGGGGCTTTCGACTGTGCCAGCTCGCGCATTGATGGCGCTCGGGACGGCGTCCCATGTCGGCAAATCGCTCCTGACCGCCGGCTTGTGCCGCATCTTCAAGCAGGACGGCTATCGCGTCGCGCCTTTCAAGGCGCAAAACATGGCGCTCAACTCGGCGGCGACGCCCGACGGCGGGGAAATCGGCCGGGCGCAGGCGCTGCAAGCCGAGGCCTGCGATCTCGCGCCGACGACCGACATGAACCCCATTCTCATCAAGCCGTCCTCCGACCAGACCGCGCAGTACGTCGTGCAGGGCAAGGTCTGGCGCAACCTGACGGCGCGCGACTATTTCGACTTTCGCGTCCGCGAGCTGTTCCCCCGCGTTTTGGAAAGTTACCGGCGATTGGCCGCGCACAGCGATGTGGTGGTGCTGGAAGGCGCCGGCTCGCCGGCCGAAATCAACCTGCGCGACCGCGACATCGTGAACCTGCGCATGGCGCATGCGGCCGACGCCGCGTGTCTGCTCATCGGCGACATTGATCGGGGCGGCGTTTTCGCGGCTCTGGTCGGGACGCTGACGCTGCTGGACGACGCGGATCGGGCGCGCATTCGCGGCACCGTTATCAATAAGTTTCGCGGCGACCGGGCTTTGCTCGAGCCGGGCTTGGCGATGCTTGAAGCGCGCGCCGGGCGCCCGTGCGTCGGCGTCGTGCCCTACCTGCCGGCTCTCGGTCTGGAGGAAGAGGACAGCGTGGCGCTCGAAGACCGGCTGACGGCGGCGCGCGCTTGGCGAGCGCTGGGCGACGACCGTGACCGCCCATTGCGCATCGGCGTCGTGGCGCTGCCGTTTATGTCGAATTTCACCGATTTTGACGCGCTGGCGGCCGAGCCGTCGGCGGCAGTGGCCTTTCTCGACCGCCCGGACGACATCGCCGCCGCCGATGTCGTCATCCTGCCGGGCACGAAGCAAACGATGCGCGACCTGCGCTTTTTGCGCGAGCGGGGCTTTGTCGAGGCGCTGCGGGCGCATGCGCGGAGCAAGCCCCTCGTCGGCATTTGCGGCGGGATGCAGATGCTGGGCTGGCGGATCGAGGACCCCTATGCCGCGGAAGGCGGCGGCGGCGAGGACGGTCTCGGCTTTCTGCCCATCGTCACCACGCTGCAGCGCGAGAAAACGACGACGCCGGCGGTCGGCTATCTGCGAGCGCCGACGCTGTTCGGCGTTCCGGCGGCTGGCGCGCGCGCCGAAGGCTATGAAATTCACCTGGGCGAAACGACGTATGCGCCAGGCGCGGCGGCGCTTTTCGAGCTGGAGCGCGCCGCCGGGGGACGGGCGCTGGACGGCGCGGCATCGGCGGATGGGCTGGTGATCGGAACGTACTTGCACGGGCTGTTTGACGATGATGATTTCCGCCGCGCATTCATCCTCGCGACCCGCGCTGCGCGTAGGCTATCTTCGGCGACGAGTTTTCATGCCTACCGGGCAGAGCGCCGTCGCCGCCTCGACCGCCTCGCGGACGCCTGCCGTCAGGCGCTGGATATGTCCGCCATCCGAAGCTGGCTGGGCTTCTGAAGGAGTTCGCGATTCGTGAAGCCGCCGCCGAAAAGCCGCCATCCCTTTCTGCGAGTCGCCGTCGCCATGGCGGCGGCGGCGGCGTTTTACGCTGTTTTTGGCGCGGCGATGCTGGCGCGCTACGGCGGCCTTGAAAAGGACTTCGGATGGCGACCCAAAGTTGAAGCGCAGGGGTATGTCCTGGCGGCGCAATGGGACGCGCTCCGCCCGCTGGATGGGAGCCGGATTCTGGCGATCAACGGCGACGAGCGGCTTTTCGACGGCGCGCGCGGGCGCGTGATATGGCTGCACCTGCGCGACATCGCGGCGGAACAGCCCTACGCCCTGCGCCTGGCGCGAAATGGCGTCGTCGAGGAAGTCGCGCTGACGGCAGCCCGCCGCCGGACGCAGGGCGCGCTCTGGCAGTCGCTCGCTTACGGCATCGTGAGTCTATCGTTTGTCGGGCTGGCGCTTTTTCTGGCCTTTTCGCGCCCGGAAGACGCGCTGGCGCGATTGGGCGCGTTGGCGGCGCTGGCGACCGCCGGCATTCCCTACTTTCGCATGCTGGAGCCGGCGGCGGTCTATTTTTCGCCCTACAGCCTGGCGGCATTTTACAGCGTCGCCGCAGCCTATCCGGTTTTTCTGGCGGCGGGCTTCCATTTTTACGCTCGCTTTCCGACCGGCGCGCCGCTGACGCCGCTGTGGCGCGGCGTGACGCTAACGCTCTACGTCGCCGGCCTGGCGCTGGGGCTGGGCTACCGCTGGCTCGACTGGGCGACGCTTCACGGCAAGGACTTCGCCATCGCGCATTTCACGCAGGGCGCCTGGGCGTTTCACACGCTTGACTCCGTCACGCTGGCTTACCTGCTGATTGGCTTTATCGCCATCGTGACTGTCATGATGCGCAACTACCGCCGCCTGACCGAGCCGGGGCAGCGTCGCCGGATAGCCTGGGCGGTCTATGGCGCGTTGGCGGGGATCATTCCATTTGCATTACTGGTGGCGGCGGAGATTGCCTTTGACGCTTACCGGAGCGCGTTGGCGAAGAGCGCGGCGTACCAGGCGCTGACCTTCGCTTCGGAGCTCGCCCCGGTCGCCATGCCGGTCACGCTGGGCTACGCCATCGTGCGGCATCGCCTATTTGACGCGCAGGTCATCATTCGCCGCGGCGTGCAGTACGCGCTGGCGCGACAGGGGCTGTCCGTTTTGGTCGCCGCGCCGCTAGTCTGGCTGGCGCTGACGGCGCTGCTCAACGCCGAGCTTACCATTCGGGAGCTTTTTCTCGAAAATCCGCTCTCGATTGCGCTGGGCATCGCCGGAGCGATTGGCTTGCGCTTTCGCGCGCCGCTTCAACAGTGGATTGATCGGCAATTTTTCCGCGACCAATATGACCGCGAGCGCCTGCTGGTCGGCTTGTCCGAGCAGCTCAAGCAGCCGAACTCGCTCGATGATCTGACGGAACTGGTGACACGGGAAGTTTCGGCGGCGCTGCGCCCGAAGACTTTTCGCCTCAGCTTTCTGTCAAGCGCGGTCGGCGAGGAGACCTTGGCTGAAAGCCGGCGGCCGAGCCGTTACCTGACCCTGCCGGAGCGCTCCCCGTTGGCCGAGCGCCTGCAGTTATCCGACAGCGCGCAAGACGCGCCCTTGCCGCCGGAGGCGCAGCTCAGCCCCGTCGAGTTGGCGATCCTGGAAGCGACGCAAGCGGTCTTGCTCGTGCCGATGAAAAACGCCGACGGGCGACTCGTGGGGCTGATGTTGTTGGGCGAAAAGCAATCCGAGGAGCCTTATTCGGCGCTCGACCGCCAGACCTTGCAGGCCATCGCGGCGCAAGTCGGGATCATCCATGACAACGCCTTGCTCAAGGCGCGCGTGGAACGCATGGAGCGGATGCGGCGCGATGTGCTGGCCCGTCTGGACGAGCAGGAAGTCAACCTTGTCAAGGAGTGTCCCATCTGCGGTCGCTGTTACGACGCCAACGCGAACCTGTGCGCCGACGACCATGCGGAACTCGCGCTCACGCTGCCCATCGAGCGCGTCATCGAAGGGAAATACCGGCTCGACAGGCTGCTGGGCAAGGGCGGCATGGGGGCGGTCTATCTGGCTCGCGACTTGCGGCTTGACCGTCCGGTCGCCGTGAAGGTGATTCTGGCGCACCTGTTCGGCGATTCGGCGGCGCTGCGCCGCTTCGAGCGCGAGGCGCGGGTCGCGGCGGCGCTGCGCCATCCCAATCTGGTCGCGGTCTATGATTTCGGTCGAACCGGCGCCAACGGCGCTTATCTGGTCATGGAGGTCGTCAACGGGCGCTCGCTGCGCGCCGAGTTGCGCCGGCCAGGCGGCGTGGGCGTCCTGACGGTCGCGGCTTGGTTCGATCAAATTTTCGAGGGCGTAAAAGCCGCGCATGCGGCCGGCATTGTCCACCGCGACTTGAAGCCGGAGAATATCGTGGCGCGCTGCGACGAGGAGCGGGAAACGCTCATCAAGATTCTCGATTTTGGTCTTGCTAAATCCAGCGCGAGCGACGCGAGCATCACGCGCCCCGGCATGGCGATGGGCACGGTTGGCTACATGGCCCCGGAACAGGCGCTCGGACGCGAAACCGACGCCCGCAGCGACTTGTTCGCGCTGGCCGTCATGCTGGTTGAATGCCTGACGGGCGATACGCCATTTCCGCGCCGAAACTTCAACAGGTATGTCGTCGCCCTGATGCGGCAGGAAGCGCGCCTGTCGCTCGGAACCGCCCCCGAAGCCAAGGCCCTGGAGCGGATTTTGAGGCGCGCGCTGGCGCGCGAGCCGGAACGGCGGCAGGCGACCGTCGGCGAGTTTCAAGAAGAGGCGATTCCCGCCCTGCGGGCCTACGCCGCATCCGCCGGCGCGTCCGCGCGGGCGCAGCCCAAGCTGGCGGATGACGCGCCGACAATGGTGGCGACGCTCCTCAAGCCGGCCGCGTCGGAGACCGACGCTCGGTTGGGCTGAGGCGGGCGGCTAGGCGCGCTGCGCCCAGGCGGTTTTCTCGCCGGCAGCCGCTCGCTTCCGCGGAAGAAGCAAGCCCGCGGACAAAGCGAGTGGGATGGGCAGCAAGTATGAGCAAAGCGGTCACGGCTTATTTCGTTCTGGCGTATCTCATCAGTTGGTGCGCCTATGCGCCGCTGGCATTGCAGGGGCAGGGCCTGGCGCGCGGCGCGCCAGGCTGGCTGCACCTCGCGGCGGGCTATGGGCCGCTGCTGGCGGCGGTCATCGTCGCCGCCTGGACGGGCGGCGCCGCCGGGTTGCGCGATCTGCTGAGCCGGCTGACGCGCTGGCGCATCGGCTGGGGCTGGCTGGCGGCGGCATTCAGTCCGCTGGCGGTCTTTGGCGTCGTCGCGCTGGCGATGCGCCTCGTCGCCGGCAATTGGCAGGCGGCAAGCGGCTTCGGTCAGGTGGCCGAGTTGCCGGGCCTGCACTGGCTGGCCGGCTGGCTGGTGTGGATTCTCATCTCCGGGCTGGGAGAGGAAACCGGCTGGCGCGGCTTCGCCCTGCCGCGCTTGCAGGCCCGCTACAGCGCGCGCGATGCCTCGTTCCGGCTGGGCTTGCTGTGGGCGGGCTGGCATGCCCCGACCTTTTTCTACAACTATGAACTCTCGCTGTTTTTCATTTTCGCATTCGTGGCGGGGATCGTGGCTGGGGCGATAACGCTGACGTGGCTGTACAACGGCACTGGCGGCAGCCTGCTGGCCACGATCCTATGGCACGGCACGTACAACGCGGTCGTCGCGGGCAGCAGCGGCGTGGTAGCGGCGGCGGTCATCCTGGCCTCGGTCCTGATCATCCGCCGCTATGGGCCGGAGACGCTCTCGCCGCGCCCCAAGCAAGTCGTGATTGACAAGCCCGCCCCCAAGGGCGCGGAGCGAGGCGGCTAGCGCCGCGCTTCCCGCAAGGTTTTCCGCAAAATCAGGTCGCGGGCTTTGAAAAGCCTATCGAGCTTGAAAAGCGTAAGATGCATCGCCGCGCAACGCTGATCCCTGCCGCGGGGCGATGCTTGAAGCCTGCGGCTGGGCGCTTGAAGAGCTGATGAGCGCCGCTGGCGGCGCGCGCGTTTTAGCGCTGACCCTCGGTAATGAGCCGGAGCGTCCTATGAAAGCATCCGCCATCGCTGACTTCCTCGCGCTGGCCGCGCTCTTTTTTGGCGGCGCCATCTTCGGTCTGCTCTTGTCCTGGATACTGGCGCCGGAATTTCCGCTGGCCCTGTGGCTCGGTCTGCTTTCTCTGCCGCTGGCCTTGATTATCGGCGCGCATCTCTGGCTTGGCTTCGCTATGCTGAGCGGGTCCGCGCGCCTCCTGTACGGCGCGGCGCGGGGGCGCGGACAGCCGCCCGCCGCCGCCATTCCGCCCGGCTCGCTCGCCTTCGCGTTGAGCGCGCTGGGCGTTTCCTCCCTGGCGGGCTTTATCCTCGCCCTAGCGCCCAATCGCCTGGGCTTTCTGCCCACGCTGCTCGCTTTTGTCCTCCTCGGCGCGCTCTACGGCATCATCTGCCATCGGCTCGCGCGGAAGGGATACCTTCCCGTATATGATCTGGAGGGAGAGCCATAGGCGAGCGCCCCGCGCCGCAGCCTGGAGAGTCGCCACTGAATACTTGCTTTCGGGCAGCCGCGCCCTTCGCGCGAGGTTTTCGCTCGCGGAAGGCGCTGTTATGCTGGCGCGCAATGCAAATTGCGGAAGCGGATGAGATGGCGGTCGTCGCCGCCTGCCCGGATGGCTGAATCGCCTTGCGCTGGCTGGCTTGCCGGCTGGCAGCGCGGCTTGGCTCCGCCGCGCAAGCCCGTTCCCCGTTACGGCGCGCGCCGCCTCGCTCATTCCGGGGCGGCGGTCGGCTACAACCTTCGCTGCCTCAGTCAGAGACTCTCTCCAAGAGCGAGCCAGAAAGAGCGAGCCATGGATACGGACCTGACGTTTATCACTAACGAGGCCGGACGCACGCTCAAGGAGCGATTTGACGCGCTCATCAAAGACGCGCGTTTTTTTGACGCGCTGGTCGGTTACTTTTTTGCCAGCGGGTTTTCCGCCATTTACCCGGCGCTGGAACAGACCGAGAAAATTCGG
>CALCKX010000112.1 GCA_937966115.1 uncultured Chloracidobacterium sp.
CAACGGCGTGGACGCCAAGGGCGAGTGGACGCTCATCGTCGAGGATCGCGAGCGCGCCGATGTCGGCACGCTCCGCAGTTGGTCGCTTTCGGTGACGGGCGCCGACCGCGTTCCGACGCCGCCGCGTCCGACGCCGCCGCCCGACAACAGCCCGCTCCTGCTGGGCAATCCGTCGAACGCCACGTCGGACGTTCGGAATGAGAACAACTACCTCATCGTCCGCGATCAGTTCACGGCCTCGTACAGCCGCGCCGACGCCAAGCCTAACTGGGTCGCCTGGCATACCGATCAGTCGCATCTGGGACGCGAAGGCCGCGGCAAGTTTGACGAAAACAGCACCGACAACCAGCTCCCCGAGGGTTGGCGGCGCATAACGACGTTTGACTACACGGGCAGCGGCTACGACCGCGGGCACCACTTGCCAAGCGCCGACCGGACGGCCAGTCGCGAGCTAAACAACGGGACGTTCTTGATGACGAATGTCATTCCGCAAGCGCCCGACAATAACCAGGGGCCGTGGGAGCGCATGGAGCGCTACGTCCGCGACCAGATTCGGCAAAACGACATGGAAGCCTACACCATCATGGGCAGCTATGGCGAAGTCGGGCGCATTCCAGGTCAGGGCGGCGACGCCAACATCGCCATTCCCGACCGCGTTTGGAAGGTGGTCGTGCTGATCCCGCGCGGCGATAACGACCTGGAGCGCATCAACCGGGATACGCAGGTCATCGCCGTGGACATGCCCAATCGGCAGGGCATTCGCAATGAGAACTGGGAGAACTACCGCGTGTCGGTGGCCGACATCGAGCGCTCGACTGGTCACCAGTTCTTTGGGAACTTGCCGCCTGAAGTCCAGGCGGCGCTCCGCGAGAAGGGGCGCTAGCCGTCGGCAGGCCGCGTCGCATCGGGCGCTCCGCAGCCAGCTTGGCGAAGACGCTTCGCCAAGCTGGCTTTTCGCGTCTTTTTGAAAGCTCCCTCGCCCTGGAGAGCCGTCGCCCGGCGGCGGCGCGCCTTCTGTCCAGGCGCGCGAGCTGGCGACGCCCGCGTTCGCGCGGCAGCCCGGAATGGTGTAGCCTTCGCCGAAGGGCCAACTTTTCCTGGTCCGAAAGCGCGCGCCATCGCCCCGCGGCGATGCCACGCCTTGTTCCAAGGCATGGCCGGAGCCAGCCCTTCGAGTCGCGGGAGCGGCGGACGGCGCGGAATGGCGGAAACCTGGCGGGAATCAAGCCTTTATGCCTTTACTATCGTGGCTCATCGCCCTGACGCTGGCCTATCTCATCGGCGGCATCCCCTTTGGCTTCGCGATTGCCAAGGCCATCACCGGCGAAGACGTGCGCGCGTCAGGGTCGGGGAGCACCGGCGCGACGAATGTCGTCCGCAAGGCTGGGTTGGCCGCCGGGCTGGCGACTTACGCGCTTGATATGGCCAAGGGAGCGGCGGCGCTGTGGATCGCCGGGCGCGTGATCGGGCCGGAAGCGCGCCACGCCTTGGGCGCGGCGGGCCTGGCCGCCGTGCTGGGTCATATGTTCCCGGCGTATCTCGGCTTTCGCGGCGGCAAGGGCGTGGCCACCGGGGTCGGGGTTTTTCTGACGCTGGCGCCGTTCGCCACGCTGCTGTCCCTGGCCACGTGGGGCGTGACCTTCGCGCTGACGCACACGGTATCGCTTGGCTCGTTGCTCGGCGTGGTCGTCTTGCCCATTGGCGTTTGGGCGAGCGAAGGCTGGTGGCTAAACAAGCCCAACGAAGCTTGGCTGCCAACGCTTGTCTGGTCCATCGTTATTGGTCTAATCATCATCGTCCGCCACAGTAGTAACCTGCAGCGATTGCGCCAGGGGACGGAGGCCGCTTTCGGCCAAGGGCGACTGCGCCCGACGCCGCGCGACTCATGAGTCTATGTCGAATACGGTGCTCATTGTGGATGACGAGCCGACGCTTCGTCTGGCATTCAAAAAAACCCTCACGAAAGCGGGTTTCGCCGTTTTGGAGGCGAGCGATGGCGAAGCCGGGCTGCGCCAAGCCGACGAGGCGTTACCGGGGGTGATTTTGCTCGACTGGATGATGCCGGGTCTCGATGGCCCTGAAGTTTGTCGGCGCATTCGCGGCAGCGCGAAGCTCAGCGAAAGCCAAATCATCATGCTCTCGTCGCGAAGCGAGCTGGATGACCGCGTGCGGGGGCTGGACGCCGGAGCGGATGATTACCTGGTCAAGCCCTGTGAAACCAAGGAGCTGCTGGCGCGCGTCCGCAGCGCGATGCGCATTCATGACCTCAAGCATCAGCTCCGCGAGAAAGCGCGTCAGCTTCAGGAAAGCGTGGCGAAGCTCGAGGAGCTGGCGCGCCAGCGCGAGGAGTTCACGGCCGTCCTGGTACACGACATTCGCTCGCCGCTATCGGTCGTCCAGGGCGCGCTCGAGCTGGTCGAGCTGCACGCTGACGAAGCGGGCGCGCTGGACGACAACCTGCGCCATATCATTCAGCAGGGCTACCAGACCCTTGATCGCATCATCAAGCTGGTCAGCGAGGTGCTGGATTTTTCAAAGGTCGAGGCTGGCAGCGCGACGCTCGAGCTGGCTCGGACGCCCCTAGCGGAACTCATCCGCGACGCTACCGCGCAAAGCTCGTTCAATGCCAAGCGCAAAGGCGTCGCGCTTGAGGTGGCTTGCCCGCCGGACTTGCCCGAGCTATGGCTGGACCGGGCCAAGATGCTCCGCGCCATTGACAACCTGCTCTCCAACGCCATCAAGTTTACCCCGGAAGGCGGCACGGTGACGCTGCGCGCCGAGCAGGTCGCGGGCGACGGGCTGAACGCCGGCAGGATGCTTGCGAAGATCCATGTCGAAGACACTGGACCCGGCATCCCCGCCAAGGACTTGCCCTATATTTTCAACCCTTACTACCAAGCCCGGCAGCGCACGCGCCAGTTGGGAACAGGGCTTGGTCTCGCCATCGTTCAGCGCATCACGGCCGCGCACGGCGGGCAGGTCAGCGTGCAAAGCGTCGAGGGCGTGGGCACGGCGTTTACCATTACGCTGCCGGCGCGGCATCCCGCGGCAACGCCCTGAAGCGGCGCTTGACCGACCGAGCGCATTGCTGAAACATTACTCGATAGCTCTTGCCGATCTGTCTCGCTCATGACCGAGTCCCGCTTTCATCTCGCCTTTCCCGTCGCCGACCTCGCCGCCGCGCGCCAGTTTTACATCGAAGGTCTGGGGTGCGCGCCGGGCCGGTCGTCGAGCCGAGCGTTGATCCTAGACTTTTTCGGGCACCAGCTCGTCGCCCACCTCGTGAGCGAGCCGCCTCCGCCGCAGCCGGGGATTTACCCGCGCCACTTCGGTCTGGTTTTCGATGACGAAGCCGCTTGGGCCGCGCTGGCGGCGCGCGCCGAAGCGCAGGGGCTGCGCTTCCGCCAGCGTCCGCGCGTTCGCTTTCCCGGCGAGCCGACCGAGCACCGAACGTTTTTCCTCGAGGACCCCTCTGGCAACCTGCTTGAGTTTAAGCACTACGCCCGCGCCGAGGCTGTGTTTGGCTGCGCTGACCTCGCGGCCGTCGGCGACGCCTGACGCTCGCCCAGCGCGAGCTTTCCAAGCTATGACCTTCTTTCGCCCTTCTCCGCATCGCGCGCGCCTCGGCCGCTTGCTCTTCGCCGGCTGGCTCAGCGGCGCCCTCTGGCTGACCGCCCCGGCGCAAACGCCCTACCGCACGCCGCCGAAACCCATTGCCGATCTGGTTGACGCCCCGCTGCCGCCAACGGCATTGGCGAGTCCGCAGCGGCGTTGGCTGCTCCTTGCCGACCGTCCGGCGCTGCCGCCAATCACCGAAGTCGCCCAACCGGAACTCCGGCTCGGCGGCATCCGTATCAACCCGCGGACAAACGGCCCCAGCCAGCCGGCCTACTTCACCGGACTGACGCTCCTCCGCCTCGCGGATAGAACCAAGTCGCCGGTTGCCGGATTGCCCAGCCCGGCGCGGTTGGGCGATCTGAGCTGGTCGCCGGATGAGCGCTACGTCGCGTTCACCCACACCGCCAGCGACCAGGTCGAGCTGTGGCTGCTGGACGTGGAAAAAGCCGCCGCGCGGCGCGTTGGCGACCTCCGGCTCAATGCCGCCGCCGGGCGCCCGTTTCAGTGGCTCCCTGGCAGTCGCTCGCTTCTATGCCGCGTCGTTCCGCCCAAGCGCGGCGACCCGCCGCCGCCGCCGACTGCGCCGGATGGCCCCATCGTGCAGGAAAATCGCGGGCGCGCCGCTGCCGCCCGAACGTTTCAGGATTTGCTGCGCAATCCATACGACGAGGCGTTGTTTGACTACTACCTGACGTCCCAGCTTGTGCAGGCGGATGTATCGGGTCGCGTCAAAGCCATCGGCGAGCCGGCTGTGTTCCAGAGCGCGACGCCGTCGCCTAACGGACAGTACTTGTTGGCGCAAGCCCTCCACCGCCCCTATTCGTACGCCTTGCCGGCAGCATACTTCCCGCTGCGCATTCAGGTCTGGGACGCCGACGGCAAGGTTGTTCGCGAGATTGCCGACCTGCCGCTGCGGGATGACATTCCGACGAGCTTTGACGCCGTGGCCAGAGGGCCACGCGGCGTCCAGTGGCGGAGTGACGCGCCGGCGACGCTGGTCTGGGCGGAAGCGCAGGACGGCGGCGATCCGAGCGTCAAGGCCGACATTCGCGACCGGCTCTTTTTCCTCGCCGCGCCGTTCGCGGGCGAGCCGCAGCCGTCCATCGGCTTTGCCTACCGGTTTATTGCCATGCAGTGGGGGACGGGCCAGTTGGCGCTGGCGTACGAAGGTTGGCGCAAAACGCGCATCCGCCGCGCTTGGCGCTTTCAGCCCGCTGCGCCTGACGCCGCGCCGACGCTGGTTTACGAACGCTCTACGGAAGACCGCTACGCCGATCCCGGTAACTTCGTGACGCATCTGGCGCCAGACGGCGCGACGCGGCTGCTGTCGCCCGACGGCGGCAAGACCCTTTACCTCGTCGGCGAGGGCGCCTCGCCGGAAGGCGACCGGCCGTTTTTGGATCGCTTCGACGTAGCCACGGGGCGAGCGACCCGCCTCTGGCGGTCGGAGGCGCCCTACTATGAAAGCCCGGTGGCGCTGCTGGACGCAGAAGCCGGCAACGTATTGCTGGCGCGCGAGTCGCCGACCGAGCCGCCCAACTACTTCATCCGCGAGATGGCGACCGGCAAGCTGATGGCGCTGACCGACTTTCCCCATCCGACGCCGCAGCTCATCGGCATTCAGAAGGAGCAAATCCGCTACAAGCGGGCGGACGGCGTCGATCTGACAGCGACGCTCTATCTGCCGCCCGGCTATGACGCCAAGCGCGACGGGCCGCTGCCGTTGATGATGTGGGCGTACCCGCAGGAGTTTGTCAGCGCGGCCGCCGCCGGACAGGTGCAGGGGTCGCCGCATCGCTTCGTCCGCGTCAGTTACTGGGGGCCGCTGTTTTTGCTGACGCAGGGGTATGCCGTTCTCGACGATCCTTCCTTTCCGATCATCGGCGAGGGCGGGCGCGAGCCGAACGACACCTACATCGAGCAACTGGTGGCATCGGCGCAGGCGGCCATTGACGAGTGCGCGCGGCGCGGCGTCGCCGACCCGAATCGCGTTGCCGTCGGCGGTCACTCCTACGGGGCGTTTATGACGGCCAACCTGCTGGCGCACTCGCGGCTGTTTCGCGCCGGCGTCGCCCGCAGCGGCGCCTACAACCGGACGCTCACGCCATTTGGCTTTCAAGCCGAGGAGCGCGCCTACTGGCAGGCGCGCGAGGTGTATCAGCGGATGTCGCCCTTCAACTACGCCGACCAAATCCGCGCCCCCCTGTTGCTGATTCACGGCGAAGCGGATGACAATTCGGGAACCTTTCCGATCCAGAGCGAACGCCTCTTTCAGGCGGTGAAGGGCCTTGGCGGAACGGCGCGGCTAGTGATGTTGCCGCATGAGCGGCATGGGTACCGCGCGCGGGAATCTATCCTGCACATGCTCTGGGAAACCCACATGTGGTTGGAAGAACACGTCAAAAACGCTAAGCCGCGTGAAGCGGAGAAAGCCGCTTCCGGCTCCCGCGAGGGAGGTCGGTAAGCCAGCCGGCGCTGCATGAACCCATCGTCGCACTACTTTCATTCGCACCGGCTCAAGTTGCATTACTGGGACTATGGCGGCGAGGGGAACCGTCCGCCGCTGCTCCTGGTGCACGGCACACAAGATCATGCGCGAAGCTGGGATGACTTTGCCCGCGCCTTCCATGCCGAGCGCCACGTGTACGCCCTCGATCTGCGCGGCCATGGCGATAGCGCCTGGGTGGAAGGCGCAATGTACGCCTTTCCGGAATTCATGCTCGATTTGGCGGCGTTCGGCAGCGTCGTCCAGCGCTTTCCAGCCGCTATCGTCGGGCATTCGCTGGGGGGCGTGGTGGCGATGCACTACGCCGCCGCCTTTCCCGAGCGGGTTGCGGCCGTCATCAACATCGAAGGCTGGGGGCCGCCGCCGTCGGTCAAGACCAAAACCTACACTGAGCGCCTACGGACGTGGGCCGAGCGCGTTTTGGCGGCCGAGACCCGCGCGCCGCGCCGGTATGCCTCGCTGGAGGAAGCGACGGCGCGGATGAAAGAGGCGAATCCCCATCTGACCGACGCGATGGCGGCGCATCTGACGCGCTACGGCATGAATCGCGCCGCCGACGGCGGCTACGTCTGGAAGTTCGACCCGTATTTGCGCAACCTGCCGCCGCTCGGCCTGCCGACCGAACTCGCCGGGGAGTTGTTCGCTGCCGTCAAATGCCCGGCGCTGTGCATTCGGGGCGCGGATAGCTGGGCTGCGAATCTGGCGCAGAGTCCGCAGCTTCAGATGATCGAGCGGATGGAGTACGTTGAAATCCCCGGCGCCGGCCACTGGGTTCACCATGACCGCTTCGAAGCCGTCGTCGAGGCCATTCGTCGGTTTCTTGCCGGGAACGGGCAGGTCGCGCCGGCTGGCCGCGGCGGCGCGGAGCAGCCGCAGTGACCGCTCGCCCGCGCCGGCTAGCGCGTCAGAGAACCTTGGCCAGTCGGTCGAGCGTTTCCTTGAAGTCAGCCTTTTCGCTCGTGGGCTGCCGCAGGAACTGATTGACAGCGTCAATTTTCGATATGGCGTAATCGGTGCGCTTGTCCTTGCCGCTTTTATACGCGCCGATGAGGATAAGGTCTTTCTGGGATTCGTAGGCGTCCAGGATGTCGCGCAGCTTCATCGCCTTGGCGATGTGCTCCTTGTCGGCGACGGCCGTCATGACGCGCGACACGGACTGTCGCACGTCAATAGCCGGGTAGTGCCCGCCAGCGGCCAGCGACCGCGACAAGATGATGTGGCCGTCCAGAATTGAGCGCGTCTCATCGGCGATAGGCTCGGTCATGTCGTCGCCTTCGACCAGAACGGTGTAAAAGGCCGTAATCGAGCCGCGCTGCGAGTTGCCGGTACGCTCGAGCAGCTTTGGCAACTCGCTGAAAACCGAAGGCGGGAAGCCGGCGCGGGCGGGCGGCTCGCCAGTCGCCAGCCCGACCTCGCGCAGCGCGCGGGCGAAGCGCGTCACGGAATCCATCATCAGCAGCACTTTCTTGCCCTGATCGCGGAAGTATTCCGCAATGGCGGTGGCGACGTGCGCCGCCTTGAGCCGGACGAGCGACGGCTCATTGGAAGTCGCCACGACGATGACCGACCGCTTGAGACCTTCGGGGCCGAGATCGTGTTCGAGAAAATCGCGCACTTCGCGCCCGCGCTCGCCGATCAGCGCGATGACGTTGACTTCCGCCTCGGTGTTGCGCGCCAGCATGCCGAGCAGCGTGGATTTCCCCACCCCGGCCGCGGCGAAGACGCCGACGCGCTGCCCTTCGCCGACGGTCAGCGTCGAGTCAATGGCCCGGACCCCGGTCATAAAGCGCTTGACGACGCGCTGGCGCTTCATCGGATCAGGCGGGCGCGCCGTGACGGCGACTTCAACCGCGTTATGGATCGGCCCTTTCCCATCCATCGGCTCGCCCAAGCCGTCAAGCACCCGTCCCAGCAGCTCGTCGCCGACCCGCACCTTGAGGGAGCCGCCGGTCGAGATGACTTCCGCGCCCATGGCGACATCTTGCAGCTCGCCCAGCGGCATGAGGATGATTTCCGAGCCGCGAAACCCCACGACTTCGGCTTTCAGATCATGCGCCCGGTGCGGCGAGCGGATTAGGCACAGCTCCTCGATTCGCGCGCCGGGGACGGAGGCCCGCACGAGCAAGCCGACCAGCTCCGTGACGCGCCCGCGCACCTCGACCGAGGGCAGCCAGTCGAGCGCCTTGACATAGGGCGATAGGTCTAGCTTTGGCACTGCCGACGACGCCATTAGCGCCTCCCGCGGCGACTACAGCCTGTGACTGCGGCGGAAACCGCCGCCGCAGCATAGCGCATCTCCGGCGCGCCGTCGCTAGCGACCCGAGGCGAAAGCTTTCTGGCGAAAACTTTTTGCAGCGCGCGAATGCCCTGGATGCGTTATTGTGCGCGACCAAATTCACCCATTCCAATTCTAAGGAAGCTCACCCCATGTCGGCTGCCGCCGCGGAAGCCTTACAAGAGGCTAGGTCACAAAAGCAGTTTTTCGGCCATCCGATTGGCCTGATGACGCTATTTTTCACGGAGCTCTGGGAACGCTTCAGCTACTACGGCATGCGGGCGCTGCTCGTGCTCTACATGACCGCCAGCCACGAAAACGGCGGACTGGGCTACAGCAACGCGCGGGCGGCGCTGGTTTATGGCACCTACACCTCGGCGGTCTATCTGCTGGCGATGCCGGGCGGCTGGGCGGCCGACCGCTTTCTCGGGCCGAAATACGCCGTTTTCATTGGCGGCATCATCATCGCCGCCGGACACTTCACCATGGCCTTTGAGCCGGAAGCCGCCTTCTACACGGGGCTTGTGCTGATTGTGCTTGGCACGGGGCTGCTCAAGCCCAATATCAGCGCCATCGTCGGGCGGCTCTACAAGCCCGATGACCAGCGTCGGGACGCCGGCTTCTCGATTTTCTACATGGGCATCAACATGGGCGCGTTCCTCGCGCCGCTGGCCTGCGGCTTTTTGGCGCAGTCGGAACGGTGGAAAAGCGTGATCGCCGGCTGGGGCTTCCAGCCGAGCGCGAGCTGGCACTGGGGCTTCGCGGCGGCCGGCATCGGCATGACGCTCGGGCTTGTGCAGTACATCGTCGGATTCAAGTATCTGGAAGGCGTGGGCGAGCGTCCGCGGAGCGCAGACGGCGGCGCCGCGCCGGTCTGGCAGGGGCTTGCTTCCTACCTTGGCGTGGCGGCGGCTTTGTTCGCGATTGTGGCCGGGCTTCAGCAGCTTCACGGCCTCGTTGTCAGCCAGCTCGGAGACCTGGCCGGCTATGGCTACATCGCCCTGACATTTGCCGGCATCATCGCGCTGGCTTGGTTTGCGTTCCTGCGGACGCTGGCCGAAGAGGAACTCAAGCGCATGCTGGCGATTGTGTATTTCTTCCTCGCCTCGATTGTGTTCTGGGCGCTGTTCGAGCAGGCGGGCTCAAGCCTCAACCTCTACGCCGACCGACTGACCCGCTGCAACATCTTCGGCTTCGAGTTCCCTTCGAGCTACTTCCAGTCACTCAACGCCCTGTTCATTATCTTCCTGGCGCCCGCGTTCGCCTGGCTGTGGGTGCAGTGGGGCGACCGGCAGCCGTCCAGCCCGGCAAAATTCTCGGTCGGCATCCTGCTGGTCGGCGTCGGGTTCATTGTCGCGGCCGTCGGCGTCGCCTTTCTGGGCGAAGGGCGGCTCAGCCCGTGGTGGCTCGTGGCGGTTTATCTCATCCACACGCTCGGCGAGCTGTGCCTGAGTCCGGTCGGTCTGAGCACCATGACGAAGCTCGCCCCGGAGCGTCTGAGCGGCATCGTCATGGGGATTTGGTTTCTAGGGCCAACTTTCGGCAACTACATTGGCGGTCTCATTGCCGGTCACTTCGATGAAAGCAAGCCGGAATCCGTCGGCTCGCTGTTTTACCAAGTGGCGGCAACCGGGATTGGCGTCTCCGTGGTCGCGTTTGTCCTCACGCCGTTCATTCGACGCCTCATGGGGAATGTGCGCTAAAATAAGCGGCGCGCCTTTTCGGGCGCGCCCTGGAAAATGCAATGCGGCGCGCTCGATAAGACCGCCTAGGCGCTTCCGCGGCGGCTTTACATTGGCAAACGGAGCGCTATTGACTGCCACATGACCGATGACGCGCAACCCGGCTTTGGCGCTCGCCGCCCAATGGCAGCGGGCGCGCTCCGCATCCTCCTGATTTTGCTCGCGCTGGCTTTGGTCGGCTACTTGGGGGCGGGCGGGTACTTTTACGCTCGCCAGCAGGCAATGGTCTTTCGCTCGGTCGCCCGCGAAGGCAAGGCGCGGGAGAGACTCGCGCTGCCGCTTGGCGCCAGTTACGTCGAGTTTCAGGCCGAGCGCGGCGAGACGATCACGGCGCTTTTCGGGCCGGCGCTGGACGCCCGCGGCGAAGCGGTCCTGCCCGAAGCCGCTCAGCGTCCGACGCTTCTTCTGTTTTACGGGGTTGGGGAATATCTCAACTACACCTTCCTGCGCCGCCAAGTCGAGGTCTTCCGGCGGGCGGGCTTCAACGTCTTGACGCCGGAATACATTGGGCTAGGCCTGAGCGGCGGCGAGCCGAGCGAGCAGGGGCTGTATGACACGGCGACCGCCGCGTATCAGCATTTGAAACAGCGCCCGGACATTGACCCCAAGCGCATTTTCATCGTCGGGCACTCGCTTGGGGGCGCGCCGGCCGTGGACCTTGCGGCGCGGGCGGAGTGCGCTGGTCTGATTACCCTGGCGACGTTCACCTCGCTGCCGGATGTCGCCGCGCTGCGCTATCCGATGTTTCCGGTTCAACTCCTGACCCGGATTCGCTGCCCGAACATCGAGAAAATCGGGCGGACGCGCTGTCCGACGCTGATCCTTCACGCGGAAAACGATACGACCGTGCCGCTCTGGATGGCCGAGGCGCTGGCCAAAGCCGCCTTTGAAGGCGGCAACCAGCGCGTGATGCAGCTTACCCTGCCGGGCGGCAACCACGACGCGACCTTCGCCCTGCCGGGCGGCGACGCCGTTCGCGCCATGCAGGCTTTCGCCGGGCTAGCGACGGGCGCGGACTGGACCTCCGCCGCAACCGAGAGGCAAGCCAACCGAGAGGCGGGCCGGACGCCGCCCTAGCCTGGCGTTGACGCCTTGCGCAGGTCAGATTGCCAATTAGGCGGGCCACCCTCCCTGGCCGGCGCGCTTATTTTTTCCCCTTGCCCAGCGTTTTCTGAAGCAGGGCGCGCAGCTCGGCGACGTTGATCAGGCGTCCGTCGGGGTCAAGCTCCATCGCCTGTTGCAAGTAGGGGCGGGCTTCCTTGTACTTTTTCGCCCGGAAAAACAGCTCGCCCAGGCGCGCCGGGGGCAGCGGCGACGCCGGGTCGCGCTGGAGCGCCGTTTCATAGGCTTCTCGCGCGGCGTCATTTTTCTTTTGTCCGGCGTAGGCGTCGCCCATTGTGATGAGCGTGTCAATGGAAGGCGAGAGCATCAGCGGGCGCAGCCGCTCGATGGCCGCGCCATACGACCGTTGCGCCACCAGCGCGCGCGCAATTTGCAGGGGCAGCTCCGGCGGGGCGTAGCCCAGGGCTTCCGCCCGCTCCAGGCTGGTCACCGCCTCGCGCGACTGTCGCTGCTGCAGAAGCGCGACGCCCAGCCCGTAGTGGGCCATGGGCAAGACCGGATTGGCGGCAATCGCCCGCCGAAAGGCCGCGCCCGCCTCCGCCGGCTGGCCCGCGGCCAGATACGCTTCGCCAAGCGCGTAGTTGGCGACGGAAGAGGACGGGACGAGACGAGTTGCTTCCAGCAAGCGCGGAATCGCGCTCGCCATATCGCCCGCCCGCCGCGCCAACTGCCCCTGCCCCAACAAGCCCAGGGCTTTGTATTCAATCCGCAAGTCGCCCGCCTCGATATGCCGATTGGCGGTGTCAACCAGCGCCTCCCACTCCTCGGCCGCCACCAGGCTGGTTGTCCGCGGGTTTTCATAGCGAGCGAAGAGCGCGCTTACATCGTAGTCAAGCGCAACCTCCAGGCGCTTCGTGTCGGGGACGATTTCGACTTCCTGGGAAAACGGGAGGTAGTCCTTACTGGTCACGCTCAATCGGGCGACGCCCAACGGCAACTGAAGCCTGAGCGGCCGGTCGCGCCGGGCGATGCCGACGGATTGCTCGCCGATGAAAACCTCCGCCTCCGCGACGTTGACCGTGACCAGGATGTCCAGCGGCTTTGGCGGCGCTTCAACGACCGGGGGCGGCCCAACCGGCGCGGCCGCCGGCGCGACCTTCTTTTTCAGCGGCGGCGTCCGCGGGCGCCCCGAGCTTTTCTTGTCGCCGGGCGGGCTGGCCTCCGGCTCGGGACGCGGCTCCGCGCCCTTCGGCTCGCCCTTCATGCGGCGCTCGATATTGGATTCCTGGGCCGCAGCCGACCCGGCAGCCCATCCTTCGCTCAATAGCAGCGCGGCCACCCCCGCCAGCGCCAAGCCGCTCCGTTTGGTCATCGCATGCGCCTCCAGTATCAAACTCGCTCACGGCGCGGGAGCGCCTGGCGACGCGCCCGTCGTCGTCGCGCCAGTCGCTGGCGCTGAGCTTGGCACGATAATGTAACGAAAGCCGAGCATCGGGTCGGTGACATTGGGCGGCACGGCCTTGCGCACGGATAAGCTGAGCGTGCGCGGTTCCTCGTCCGCCGAGCCGCCCTTGATGATCCGTCGGGTCTGCCCTTTGTCATCGGTCTTGGGCGCGCCCTCCGCGTCAAGCTCGACGTCGCTCGTCCACTCCCAGACGTTGCCCGCCAGGTCATAGACGCCATACGGGCTGCGCCCGGCCGGAAAGCTTTTGACCGGAAAGATTTTGCCTCCGGTTTGCTTGGAAGCGGCCACGTTGTCTCGCCATTCCCGCCCCCAGGGGTAAGTCAGATTGTCATCGCCCTGCGCGGCGCGCAGCCACTCGGCTTCGGTGGGCAGGCGCGCGGTCGCGCCAATTTTCGCGCTGTACCAAGCGCAAAAGTCATTGGCGTCGTGCCAGGAGACGTTTGTCACGGGCTGCATGGCCGCGCCGACCGGAAAGGCGCCATTGACCCAGTCGGCCGGCGCGGCGTGGCGGGTGGCGGCGATGAATTCCTGATACTGCTGATTGGTCACTTCGGTTTCCGAAATGAAAAAGCTCTCGACGGTCACCTTGCGCGGGGCGATGCCGTCGGCGCCGCCGAGAGCGACAAGGCCGCCCGGGATGAGCGCCGTTCCGATAACCGGCGTTGGCGGCGCGGGGGGCGGCGCGGGCGGCGGCGGGGCAACGATGGGATTCGGCGGCTCGGAGCGAGCGACTGGCGTGGGAACCGGTTGTCCTCCGAAAAAGAACCACAATCCGCCGCCCAAGGCGATGGACAGGATCAGGCAGACGGCCGTCGCCGTGCCCAACGCGATCAGGCGGGCGCTTTCCGGGGGCTTTTGTTGAGTCCGCAAGTTCATTCGAGTGAGGCGTGGCGGGCGTCGCGCCGTTGCGCGTCGTGCAGATCCAGCAGGGCCTGCTCGATGACGCGCAGTTGCGTATCGAGTTGCGCGTCCACGATACCGGATTCGCTTTCCAGGATGCAGCCCCCGACCGATACGCGGGTGTCAGGCACGATATTGACGAACTGCCCGCGCCGCAGCGTTTCAATCGCCTCGCGATGGCGCTCGAGCTTGGGGGCGTCCGCCGGGTTGACGCAGATCGTGATGGCGCTCGCATGGCGAATGCTGCGCATGGCGGTTCGGGCGATGTCGAGCAGCGTCGCGTCGCGGGTTTCGATCTCGCGCCCGACGATCTTTTCCGCGATGCGCAGCGCCAAGCGCAAGACCTCCTGCTCGGCATCGGACAGCAGGGCGTCGCGGCGACGCTGAAGCTCGAGCAGGCGGGCGGTGAATTCCTTCAGGCCGGCTTCGTAGCCGTCGGCGTAGGCCTCGGCGCGAATGCGCTCCGCCTCGCCCTTCGCCTCGGCAACCAGTCGCTCGGCTTCGGCGCGGGCCTGGCTCGCAAGCCGCCGGGCCTCGGCGCGGGCCTCGATGACCGAGCGCTTGATGATGCCGCCAGTCAGCGGCGGCAGCTCTGAACCAGTTGATTTGACGACAAGCATAGGTCAAAGCCTGCTATTCCAGCCCCGGCTATTCCAGTCCCGGCGCCTTCGCCGCCGAGTCGGACACGAACGCGCTACGTTGGCGTTGCGCCAGCCGCAGAACCTCTTGAAAGAGTTGCGCCTGCAAGGTCGGGCTCGCCGCGGGCGGCGCGTCCAGCCAATCTTGCAGACGACGCGCCAGTTTGGGGGCCAGCTTCTGGAACGTAAAGGCCAATCGGTTGGCATCGCAGCCAGCCGGCAGCGCGGCAGCGATGATCTGCCAGCCGAGCGTCGTCACCAACTCCGGATCGCGCTTGTGATGCGTCATGACCGACTTGACCATCTGGCGCGCAAACTCCCGCCGCGCCGCCGAAGGCGCGGGCTGGGCGCGCAAGGTCGCGATCCGCTCGGCAATGGCGCGCGCGTCCGCTTCGCCAAAGCGCCGCAGCAGGGCCGTAACCGCCTCGGTCGTCGGGAGGTCGTAACCAGCCAGCCCCAGCTCGGCAATCCCGGCCGCCTGCGCCGTCTGGTGCAGCTCGGCTTCCGTCAACTCGTCAAAGGCCGTCAGCGGCGCAATCTGGTCGGCGCTGACAAACTGCCCCAGGAATCGCTGGCGCACCGCGTTCAGCACCGGCGCGACCGGCGCGAGGTCGTCCGGGGCGAGGCGCGCCTGGCCTTGCCGCAGGGCGCGCGCCACCGCCGCTCCCATTGGCGCGGGCAGGGACGCCAGCAGCAGGCGCTGAATGTAGGGCGGCTCGTCGCGCAACACGGCCGCGATGTGCGAGGGGTGAATGCGCGCATCCAGCGCAAGGCGCTTCTGCCGCGCGCGCTGCCGCAGATCGTCGAGCGTATGCGCCAGCCAGGCGATCGCCTTGGCCTCATCGGCGGCGCGCAGCTCCGCCTGGCGGCGCTCGATTTCCTGTCGGGACTCGTCGGGCAGAAGGGCAAAGAGCTCGGCCGCGGGAATCGGGTCGTGCGCGGTGTTGCGCTCGTAAGCCAGCGCGAGCGCCAGGAGCCAGTCGGTCTGCATGAAACTGCGAAAGCCTTGTCCCTAGGTTCATCGAGCCGCCGGCATGCTATGCGCCAAGCGCGCCGCCGGATGCAAGCTTTTTCGCTTTGGGAACAAGCGCTTTCCAGCTCATTGACGGGCTTCTCCATCGCGCCGGCCACTGCCGCGCCGCTCGCGCCCGGCGCGGTCGCCCCTACTGCGGCTTGGGATAAAAGTCCTCCAGGCGGCGCTCCCGCGGCTCGCCCAGCAGCCCCAGGCTCTGGGCGACGGCCATTGAAACGCAGGCGTCGCTCGTCACATTCGCCACTGTGCGGCACATGTCTAGCGGTCGGTCAATAGCGAAAATCAAAGCCAGCCCTTCCTGCGGGATGCCGGCCGCGCCCAGCACGATGACCAGCACGACCAGCCCGGCGCTGGGCACGGCGGCCGCGCCAATCGAGGCCAGAGTCGCCGTCAGCAAGATGCTCAGCTGATCGCCCAGATCGAGGGTCAGGCCCAGCGCCTGCGCGATGAAGACCGCCGCGACGCCCTGGTAAAGCGCCGTGCCGTCCATGTTCATCGTAGCCCCGATCGGCAAGACAAAGCCGGCGACTTCCTCGTGAACGCCCAGATGCTCCTGCGCGCGCTCCATCGTGACCGGGAGCGTCGCCGCGCTGGAGCTGGTTGAAAAGGCCACCAGTTGCGCCGGCAGAATGCCTTTTAGAAAGAAGCGGTAGGACTTCCCGGTAAACAGCCGCGCCAGCGCCGGATAGAAGGCGAAAATCAGGATTGCCAGCCCGGCGATGACGCATAGGGCGTACCAGACCAAGCTCAGCAGGATGTCCGCGCTGGGCGATTCCGTCATCAACGCCGCCAGGAGCGCCATCACGCCCGCCGGCGCGGCCAGCATGACCAAGTCAACCAGCTTGAGAATGACCTCATTCAGCCCATCGAAGATATCCTTGATTGGCTTGGCTTTCTCTTCGGCGACGAGAATCAGCCCGACGCCGATCAACAGGGCGAAGAAGATGACTTGCAGCATCCGGCGATTATCGGTCGCGGCGGCGAACACATTGTCGGGGACGATGTCCACGAGCGGCTGGAGCGGCCCTTTTTCCTGTTCCGACTGGGCGGTGTCAATCCGCCCCTTGGCTTCGCCGCTATAGGCGCTCATGAGCTTTTCGCGAGTGCCCGGCGCGACGCCCGCGCCGGGCTGGACGAGATTGACGATGACCAGCCCAAGGGCGACCGCCACGGCCGTCGTCATCAGGTAAAGCGCCAGCGTCCGCCCGCCCATTCGCGACAACCGGCTCACATCCTTCATATCCGCGACGCCCTTGATGAGCGAGACGATGATGAGCGGCACGGCAATCATCTTGAGCAGGTTCATGAAAATCGTCCCAAACGGCTTGATCCAGTGCTTGACGAGCTGCTGCGCGCCAAGTCGGTCGGCGATGAAGCCAATCAGGAGTCCGGCCGCCATTCCGGCGAGGATTTGCCAATGAAGCGGGATTTTTTTCAGCATAGGCGCGCGATAAACGGCGAGGCGTGAAGTTGGCTTGCAAGGCGATGCGGGCGCGGTCGTCGTTTTTCTCAGAGCGGATCTGAAAAGTAAAGCTTGCGCGTTGAACGACATGGCTTTCCCGCTTGCAGTCGCCGATTTCCATCGGTAGCGTTTCCGAGCTGGCGCGCTTCGCTTGCGCGTGAAACCGACCATGCTCACCAAACAGGATCACGACTGGTTACAGGGCGGCTTGTCGCTGGCCGCCGCGACCGGCTGGACGCCCGAAGAGGTCCGGCTGGTCACCGATCTGGGCTACCATCTGGCCGAGCAGGGGCGGCATGCGGAAGCGATTACGGTATTCGAGGGCTTGGCGGCGCTCATCCCGGCGACGGTTTATTTTCAATCGGCGCTGGGCGCGCTCAAGCTGCGCGTCAAGGACTACGCCGGAGCGCTGCCGCATCTCAACCGGGCGTTGGCCGCGACGCCGGATGACGCCGTCGCGCTGGTCAATCGCGGCGAAACGCTGTTGTACCTCGGCGATCCGCCGAGCGCCCGCGCCGATTTGCAGCGGGCGGTGGCGCTGTCGGCGACCGCTGACCCGCCGCCGCCCTACATCACGCGCGCCAAGGCGCTCTTGATGGCGCTGGAGCGCGGCTGGCAGCCGCCCCCGCCGGGGCGGCTTGACCAGCGCCGGCGCGACGTTCGCCAGCTTGGCGACGGCTTCCAGTTGTGACGCCCGCTTCGGCGCCTCCGCTAATGCCCCGGCGCCGGTTGTGGCAGCCGGCCGCCAAATGGCTGACGCTGCTGATCTTGCTGGCGCTGACGGCGCGCGCCGGACACCTCCGCGAGATTGCCGCCGCTTTTGTCCGCGCCGACTGGCGCTGGATCGCGGCGGCGATTGGGCTGGGCGGCGTTATGCTGGCGCTCCGAGCGGACAAGTGGCGGCGACTCCTGCGGCGGGCAGATCCGGAAACGTCCTGGGCCATGGCGAGTCAGTCGCTGCTGGGCGGCCTGACGCTGGGGCTGGTCACGCCCGGTCGCCTTGGCGAAGTCGGGCGCGCCGCGTTTCTCCCGCCAGGTCTGCGGCTGCCCGCCGCGGGACTGTTTCTCATCGACCGCGCGGCCGACTTGGCCGCCATCGGCGCGGCGGCGTGCTTTGGAACGCTGGGCGTCGCGCCGCCCGCCTGGCAGTGGCCGCTGGCAGTGGCGGGCGGCGCCTGCGTTGGCCTGGTCTTCGCGCTCCCGGCGCTGCTGCCGGCCGCCTTGGCGTCGCGTTACCTGCCAGCGCGCCTGCGGGACAGGCTGCGCCCGGCGACAAGCGCCCTGGCGCGCCTGCGTTGCCGCGACATCGTCGCCAACGTCGCGACCTGCATCGTCTTGACCGGGCTGGACATCGTGTCGCTTTACGCGCTGGCGCAGGCGTTCGAGCCAGTACGCTTCGCCGTCATCGCCTTCGCGTTTCCCTGGATTTTGCTGGCGAATCTCATCCCTCTCACGCCGGCCGGCATCGGCGTCCGCGAGGGGACGGCGGCGGCGATCCTCCAGGCCTACGGCGTCGCCATCCCCACCGCCGTCAATGCGGTCCTACTGCTGTTTGCAATCAATACGCTGGCGCCCGCGCTGGCTGGGCTGGCGTGGATTGGCCGGCGCGCTGACGCGGCGCCCATCCTTGCTCCGCCACTCCCCTTCGAGCGACGGAGGAAAAGAAAGCCGGAGGAAAACGTGGAGAGGGGACGGTAAAAAGGTACAGATGCCCGTCCCCTCTCGGATTGACTTCGATCCGCCTGACTTCCAGGCGCAAGCTTCACGCTCGGTCGCAAGCCTGGTCGCTTACCGGCAGGCCAGCGCGCTCTTCACGCCCTGTACCTCCACGCGCGTGTCCGCCGGCAGATTCCGCGCCGGCGTGAACCGCGTCGAGAGCAGCGGCTCGCCCGCCGTGTCGTACCCCGTCACCTCAATCGCCAACTGCCCCAGCTTCCGCTTCGGCAAGCCCTTGTCGCGCTGCGGCGCGTTCTCCGATACCGGACCG
>CALCKX010000113.1 GCA_937966115.1 uncultured Chloracidobacterium sp.
CGCGATCACCGTCGGCGGCACCGGCGGCGGCACGGTCACCGCCGGCTGCGCCACAATGGTTGGCGGAATGACCGGGGCCGCCGGCTGCGCCACAATGGTCGGCGGAAGGTCAGGACGATGTCCCGGGGCAAATCCGCCTGGCGGCGTCGGAGGCGATGCCACCGCCAGCTCGGCCCTCAGCGGAGAGCCGCATTGTTGACAATAGAGCCAATCCTTGGCGTTCGGCGCGCCACATACAGAGCAATCGATTTCGCCCGAAGTGTTTGAGGTCATACTAGTCTCGTAAGTTAGGGTCTGGCCGCGCTCAAGGTGGAAAAATACAGGCGCGCTTTACGCGATTATGATACACCGCCCAAGGGCCACGCCCAGCTTAGATGAACGAAAATGCAAAAGTTGACAGTAGTGGGTGAATATACATACGCCTGAATCGGCAAAACAAGCTGAAATCCGCTGGCGCTTCTTCCGGCGCGATTATGGCAAACTCGACTGAGCGACCGCCGCGTCTCGACCGGGGCGACCGCTCGCCAACCGCTTCCACCGCTTGCCGCCATCGCGGCGGCTTTTTTCACTCAGTTTTTTCGCTCAGGCCCTTGTCGCTCGGGCTTTCCCTGGCGATCTCGATGACCACGCTTTTTACGACCGACGACCCCGCCCGTTGACCTATGACCACGCTTTTCGATGAGCTGACCTGGCGACAACTCATTCAAGACTACACGCCTGAGCTGCCACAGCGGATGGCCGAGCGCCGCGACCTCGCCGTCTATGCCGGCTTTGACCCGACGGCCCCCAGCCTGCATGTCGGCAACTTGCTGCCGCTCATGACCCTGACGCGCTTCCAGCGCGCCGGCTACCGGCCGCTGGCCCTGGCCGGCGGCGGAACGGGCCTCATTGGCGACCCAAGCGGCAAGGCTGCCGAGCGGCCGCTGCTGGACGCGGAAACGATTGCGACGAATGTGGCGGCGATTGAACGCCTGCTGTCGCAATTCCTCGACTTTTCCGGCTCCAACGCGGCGCGCGTGGTCAACAACGCTGACTGGCTGGGCGACTTGTCCCTGCTGACTTTCCTTCGCGAGACCGGCAAGCACTTTTCCGTCAACCTGATGCTAGGCAAGGAATCCGTTCGGCGACGGCTCGAGACGGGCATTTCATATACCGAGTTCAGCTACATGCTCTTGCAGGCCCGCGACTACCTCGAGCTTTACGACCGCTATGACTGCGCGCTGCAAATTGGCGGCAGCGATCAGTGGGGCAATATCACCGCCGGCATCGAACTCATCCGTCGCGCGCGCGGACAGGCGGTCCATGGGCTGACCATCCCGTTGATTACCAGGGCGGACGGCGCGAAATTCGGCAAAACCGAGCAAGGAGCCGTGTGGCTCACCGCCGACCGGACTTCGCCTTACGAGTTCTACCAGTTCTGGTTCAATACCGAAGACGCGAGCGTGATCAGCTACTTGAAAATGTTCACGTTTCTCTCCGCCGAGGAGATTGCCGCGCTCGAATCCGCGCTGCGGGCCGAGCCGGAAGCCCGGGCGGCGCAACGGGCGCTAGCCGCGGCGGTAACCGCGTTCGTTCACGGGGAAGCCGGATTGCGGACGGCGCTGGCCGCCACCAACATTTTGTTTGGCGGCGGCCCCATCGCGGATATTGACGCGGATACGCTGCTGGCGGTTTTTCAGGACGCGCCATCGACGGAAGTTTCAGCAGCGCTTTTCGCTGACTCCGGGGCCTGGCTGACCGACCTGGCGGTAGCCGCCAAGCTGGCCAGCTCCAAGGGTGAAGCGCGACGCCTGATTGAAGGCGGCGGGCTTTATTTCAATAACCGGCGCGTCGAGTCCGCCCAGGCGCGCGTCACGCGCGAGCAACTCATTGGCGGGCGATACGGCGTTCTGCGCAAAGGCGCCCGCGCCTATCACTTGGTGCGACTGACGGACGCCCGCCAACCGGCCAGCCAGCCATGACGCCTTTGGAAGAGCTGATCCGCGACCGCATCGCTCGCCACGGCCCGCTGACGTTCCGCGACTTCATGGCGCTGGCGCTGTATGAGCCGCGGCATGGCTACTATGCCGCGGCCAGCGACCGCATTGGCCGGCAGGGCGACTTCTACACGGCGAGCAGCGTGTCGAGCCATTTTGGCCGGCTGCTCGCCCGGCAGGCCCAAGCGGCCTGGCAAGCGCTCGCGCAGCCGCCGGACTTCACGATTGCGGAATGCGGGGCCGGGACGGGCGACCTGGCCGCCGATCTGCTCGCCGCGCTAAGCGACCTCGCCCCGGATTGCTTTCACTGCGCGCGCTATGTCATTTGCGAAACCAGCGCGGCGATGCGCGCCGCGCAGGCATCGCGCTTGGCGGCATTCGCAGCCAAGGTCGCCTGGAGCGAGCTGGACGCGCTGGCGACCGCGCCGATTACGGGCTTGATCTTCTCCAATGAGCTGGTGGACGCGCTGCCGGTTCACCTGCTTGCCCGCCGCGGAGGACGCCGCCGCGAAGGGCTGGTGACGCTCAGCCGCGACCGGCTTGAGCTGGCCTGGGAGGCGCCGACCCGGCCACGCGCCTTTGCCGACTATCTCGCCAAAGGGGAGCTTAAGCTGGCGGAGGGCGAGCAATGCGAGATCGCGCTGGATGCCGTGAGCTGGCTTGCCAAAGCGGCGGCGGCGCTTGGGCGCGGGTATCTCGTGACCATTGACTATGGCGACACGGGCGCCTATCTGAGCGGTCGCCCGACCGGAACCTTCCGCAGCTTCGCTCGCCATCGGGTTTCGGAAGACGTTTTCGCCAACATCGGGCGGCAGGACATCACGGCCGACGCGAACTTCTCGGCGCTCATCAACTACGGCGCGACCTACGGGCTGCGCGCCCTCCAGCTCGCCCGCCAGGCTGACTATCTCATACAGCTCGGGCTGCTGGACTTGCTTCAGGAAACGACGCTCGCCGGCGAAACGCCCGAAGCCGTCAAGGCGCGGCTGGCGCTCAAGCGCTTCCTCGTGCCAGGCGGCTTCGGCGATCGGTTCAAGGTCTTGATTCAGTCCAAAGGCGATGGTCTGCCAAGCGACTGGCCGCGTCCCCATCCGCGCCGAAGCGCTCCCTAGAGGCGCTTTGAAAGCTCGCGCAGCAATGGATGGATGACCAGCGTCCGGTCTTCGTCATCCAGGGTGTGAACCAAGCAGTTCGCCGCGGCCAATAGCCGATAGAGGGATTGGCTGGAGGGCGTATCTTCCCCGCTCTTCAACAATCGGACGGACTCCTCAAACGGTGGCGCCAGGCGCCGCAGCCCCTCCCGCAACAACGACAGGAGCGCCGATTCCCCGGTCGGCGCGAGGAGCGTCTCGAAGCTGATGCGCAAGTAGGACGGCAGCCCATAGGCGATCTGAAGAACGAGGTTGACGGCGGCGGCTTGTCCGCCCGTCCGCTCGACAATGAGTCCGGCTTCATCGGCGCTGATGTCATAGCGGGCGACCTGCGCGAAGTAGCCAACGACATCCTCGGCGTCAAAGCGCAAATCCGCTTCGGTGATGTCCAGCCGGGCGACGCGCCCGCGCGCGGCGCGCTTGAACAGCGGCGGGCGTTGCGTCGCAATGATGAGTTGCATGGGCGGCGGCAAGTCGGCCGCGACGTGCTCAACCAACTGATTGACCGCCGGCGCGTCCGCCACGTCCTCGAAATTATCGAGAACTAGCGTTTCGATGCCCAGCTCCCGCATGCCGCTCACGATGAGCTGCACCGCCGGGCGGATGTCGCCCGGAGCGAGCACGGGGTAGTCGGCCACGATCGGCAAGCGATAGAGGGCGGCGCAGACATTGGCCGTGAACGCATTCAGCGCCGCGTCCGCTGGGTCGAGCGTCAACCAGCCCGCCTGCCCGCCCGGACGATGCTTCACGGCGCTCAGCAGCGTGGTTTTGCCATAGCCGGAGGGAGCTTCAATCACCACCAGGGGGACATGGAAGTTGCTCGCCAGCAAATTTCCCAGGTACGCCCGATGGTAAGCCCGCCCAGGCGGGCGCGCCGGCGCCTGCTTCGATTGAAGCAGCCTTTCATCCATAGAAGGTGCACCCAGCCCATCGGCGCCCGGATGACGCGACCGGGCGCGCCTCGGGCGCGGCTTGCGAGCAAGCTACTTGATAACCCACACCGGACAGTGCGCTCGATGCATCACGCGGTCACAGACGCTCCCCAGTAAAAACGACGCGATCGGACCGCGGCCGCGACTGCCCAGGACGATGACATCGAAGCCCTCGGCTTCCGCGACGGAGACAATCGTGGCCACCGGCGAGCCAATCTCGTAGCGCGAGACGTAGGTCGCCCCAGTCTCGCGCACGACTTCCGCTGTCCGTTCCAGAACGGCGTTGGCGGACTCGCGCTGAAAGCGCTCCACCTTTTCAGGGTCTATCCCCAGCTCGTACCCCGGCAGGCTGATGTAAGCCATCTCATTGAATGGCTCCATCACAAACAGAATCGTAATGACGCCGCCCGTCCTGACAGCGAGCGACCCGGCGGCGCGGGCGGCTTTGAGCGCGGTGTCCGAACCATCTGTTGCAAGCAATATTTTCTCGAACATTAGCGTCTCCCTGTCGTTAGCGTCCCCTGTCGCCAGCGCCGCCGGCGACTCGAATTCACAGCCCGGCGACGCAAACCCGGCGCGTCAATCAGCGCTTCCCGCCAAACACCTTGCTCCACAGGCCGCCCAGCCAGCCTTTGGCGAGCGGCGCGTCAGGCGCAGCCTCCGCCGGATCCGCGGCCGCCTGCTTGGCGAAAGCGGCGGAGAGCATTTCCTGCGTCTTCTGCTTGTGGGCCGCTTGAACAGCCAGGAAAAACTCGCCCGCCGTCGCGTATCGCTCCTGCGGATTTGGCGCGAGCGCCTTGGCGAAAACGGCGTCCAGCGCGGTCGGCAGCGCGGCGACCTGCGGCGTGACCGGGGGCGGCGGCTTCATTTTCAGCTCAAGCATCTTTCGCAAGTCGTCATGTTGAGCCGGCGGCTGGCCGACGAGCGTTTCATACGCCATGACGGCGAGGCTGTAGAGGTCGGCCTGGGGCGTCAGGGTCAGCCCCATCAAGTGTTCCGGCGCCATGTAAAGCGGCGTGCCAAACACCTGGCCCACCGCCGTCAACTGCGAGACGCTCTCATCCGACTGAAGAAGCTTGACAATTCCAAAGTCGAGAAGCTTGACGATTTGGCGACCGTCCAGCTCGCCAACGATGACATTGGCCGGCTTGAGGTCGCGGTGCAACAGGCCGCGCCCATGGGCCATCGCCAGGGCGTCGCACAGCGGCTCCAGAATGAGCAGGCACTCGCTGAGCGAAAGCTTGCCCGCCCGCGCCAGGCGCGCGGCGAGCGTCTCGCCCGGGACGTATTCCATGACCATGAACAACAGCCCATCGGGCGTTTTGCCGAAATCTTGAACGCGCGCGATGTTTGGATGCGCGAGCTGCCCGCCGACCTGCGCCTCGCGCTGGAAGCGCTTAACAAGGGATGGGTCGGAGGTCAGCGCCGGCGAGAGCACCTTGATGGCGACCGAGTTGCCAAGCGTGAGGTGCTTCGCCAAAAAGACCGCTCCCATGCCGCCGGTTCCAATCACCTTCTCGACTTGGTAAGTATTGCCGAGCGTTTGCCCAATCAGCGACTTGTAAAACTCGACCGCGCCAGACCTGGTCATCGCCCCCCTCCCAGCTTGGGGTCCGCCGCCACCCGAAAGCCCAGCCGATTGTTAGTGAAATCAGGCTTCTGAGGAAAGCGAAACGTCACGCCTTCATTTGGATTCTCGCGGTCATCCCGCCCGCGGAAGATACGCAGGTCGGGGTTGGGGACAAAGCCTTTCCCGCCGGGATAAACGGTGAGGCTATCGGCCGTCCACTCCAGAAAGCCGGCGTCAAGCAAGTCGCTCACGCCCTTTCGGTCACGCTGGCGCGCCAGATATTCCCACTCGAACTCCTTGATGAGGCGATACTGGGCGCCGGTCTCTTTCGAGAGCCACTGACAGTAGGCGTCCGCGTCATCCCAGCTCACGCCGGTCACGGGCTTATCCAGGTCGCTCGCCGGCGGCGCCGCGCCCTGCCAGGTCGCCGGCGCGCGGCGCTTCGCCCGCTTGACAAACTCGGCGTACTGCCCATTGGTAATTAGCCGCTGCGAGACCCGAAAGGGCGGGATGACCGTCTTGAACTCCGGCACGGATAGCTTGTCGCCTCGGTTGGTGCCCAATGTGACTTCGCCGCCGGGCAACAGCGTCAGCCGCGGCAGGGCGGCCGCCGGCAGCCCGGCGCCGGTCGCGGGCGGCTTGCCGTTGAGCGCCTCGCTGATTTGCGGATAAAAAACCCAGCCTCCCGCCGCGGCGAGCGCCGCCAAGACCACGACGAGCGGCAGCGCGCCGGTCAAGCGCGATGACGGCGCCACGGCCCGGCCCTGGAGGGTCGGGAACGTCGGGCTGGTCAGGCTCATGACCGGCGAGAACCCCGGCGTCGTCGAGAAGCCGCTCGGCGGCGTCGTCCGGTCGCGCAGGGCGGCTTCCAGCGTCAGGTTTTTTTCGAGAGTTTCAAGCTCGCGCTTAAGCTCCAAAGCCGAAGGCTGGCGCTGTTCCGGTAGCTTCGACAGCCCGCGCCCGAGGATGTCGTCCAGCGCGGCGGGGATTTCGGGTCGAGCCTTGGAAATCAGCGTTGGCTCGGCCAAAATGATCGGCACGCTCGGCAAGCTGCCAGCCAGCATTTCGTACAGCATCAGATTGATGGCGAAAACGTCCGCCCGCGCGTCAATCGGCTGCCCGAGAATCTGCTCCGGAGCCATGTATTTCGGCGTTCCCGGCGAGCCGATGCCCGGACTCTCCCGCGTCAGGGTTTCAGACTTCTCGCCGCCCTCGGGCGCCAGCTTGGCAATGCCAAAGTCGAGCACGCGGGCCAGGACGCTGCCGTCCGGCAGGCTTTGCAGCATGACGTTTTCCGGCTTCAAGTCGCGGTGAATAATCCCCTGCGTATGGGCGGTGTGGAGTCCGGCGCATATCTGGCGCGTAACCTCAAGGGCGAAGTCCAGCGGGAGCGGCCCGGCTTCCCGGCAGCGGTCGCGCAGCGTGACGCCTTCGATGAACTCCATCACGATGTAGGGCAACTGGTCTTCCCCAAGCGCGCCGAAATCAGTCACCATGACGATGTTTGGATGGCTGATGCGGGCGAGCGCTTCGGCCTCGCGCTTGAAGCGCGCCAGCCGATTTCGGCGCTCGTCGGCGTCGCGGGCGACATCGAACAGCATGACCTTCAAGGCAAAGGTTTTCTTGAGTTGCAGGTGGGTCGCCCGAAAGACCTTTCCCATGCCGCCCTGCCCAAGCAGGGCATCGAGGCGGTACTTGCCATCAATAACAGCGCCAAGCTCGAGCAGGTTCGCGGTTTCGACATTCATACGGGTAACGCGCCTGGCTCCGACCAGTCGACTTACGGGATGGCGCTTGTAGCCTTCAGCCACCCTGACTATATTGCACTCCAGAGCCGAAAAACAACGCCCGCGCTGACAAGCTTCCCATGTTTCGACGCCGACTCGCCACCCAGGCGACGATATCGCTGTCCATTCTCGCGCTGGCGATGATTGACGGGGCGTCCAGCTTGCGGGCGGCGTCCCGCCGCGGACAGCAGCCGTCCTCCTTGCGCATCGATCCGACGACCGAGCGCGCGCGCCTGACTTCCCTGCGGATTGACCCAACCCTCAGCGCGCGGGGCTCGGCGCTGCGGATCGTCCCCGCCGAGATCGGCCAGAAGCGCGGCATCCAGCAGGTTGGCGAAGCCATCGCTCGCTCGGAGCGCCAGCTCGTCGCCGCGCCCAAGCGCCAGCCCACGCTCGCCGAGCGGGCTGACGCGCTGGCCGTCAAGGGGCGATACCAAGAGGCGATTCCGCTTTATCAGCAAGCGGCGCAAGCCAATCCGAAATCCGCCGCGGCGCTTGCCGGGTGGGGGCAGGCGCTTCTGGAGCTTGGGGATGAAGCCGCGGCGCGCGACAAATTACTGGCTGCGCTTGAACTCGCCCCCAAGGACGCCTCCGCGCGGGTCAACTTGGGCGTGGCCTACTACCGCGCGGGCGACATCGAGCGCGCCGTCGCGGCTTACCAAGCCGCCCTCGACCTCAACCCCAAGCTGGCCAATGCGCACTTCAACCTCGCCCTGGCGCAGGCGCGCCAAGGTCAACTGACGGCCGCGGCCGCCAGCTATCGGACGGCCGCGACGCTTCGCCCCCAGTTCCGCGAGGCGCTGAACAACCTCGGACTCATCTATGAGACGCTCGGCGACCTGCCGGCTGCCGAGCAGGCGTTTCGGGCGGCCAGTGGCAACGACAAGGCTGGCTACGCGCTGGCGCGCTACAACCTTGGCCGTCTCTATGAAAAGCAAGCCGCCTACGACCGCGCCATCGCCGAGCTTGAGACCGCCATTCGACAGCAGCCCGTTTTCCCGGAGGCGTATCTCAACCTGGGCAATGTTCGGCTGGTGCGCAGCCAGCTCAGGGAAACCCTGGAGCTTGACGCAGCCCTGGCCGCTTTCCGGCAAGCCATCGCCCAGCGCCAGGGGCTATATCCGCTCGCCCACGAAAACTTAGCGATCGCGCTGACATTCAAAGGGGAGAAAAGCGCGGCCCTGGCGGCCTACCGCTTGGCTTTTGACCAGTACGAAGGCGCTTCGGCGGATACCTTCCAGAATCTGCTGACGACGCTCAGCGACGAAACGCAGTTTCTCATCGGCAACGAGCTGACCCGCAGCGACAACCCGGGCAACCTCCGGCTGGCGCCGGCGCCAGCGGCAAAGCCCAGCCTCGACCGGCTGGCCGACCTGCTCGAGCAGTACGCCGAGCTGCCGGACGCCCTCAAGGATAACCCGGACGCTCGCTACTGCGCCGGGCGCGCCTACATCGCGGTTGGACAGCTCGAAGCGGCGCGAGTGGAGCTTCAGCGCAGCCTGGAACTCTCCTCCGACCGGGATGAAAGCGTCAAAGCCTGGCTGCGCGCCGTGGAGGACGCGCTTGGCTCGCGGCTTGGCTTGCGGTCAAGC
>CALCKX010000114.1 GCA_937966115.1 uncultured Chloracidobacterium sp.
GTCAGCGTCGCGGGCAAGCTCTGCGGCCCGAACGATACCGTGAGATTCCACGTGCCGGTGAAGTCGAAGGCGACGGTCGCCCCATCGCCGCTGGTCGCCGCCGCCCCCGCCGGCGCGCCTGCGCCGCGCTTGAAGATGATCTCCGGCTCGGCGCGCCCGTCCGCGACAAAGCTCCCGCGCAACTCGTCGCTGTGGTATTTGCCGATGAAGGTCGCCGCTTTGGCTGCGCCATCGCGCGGCAGGTCGGCGACGAAGCGGATGGTCGAGAGCGAGGCGTCTTCGTCGAGGCCCGCCCGCAGCTCGCGCAGCGCGATGTCTTTGTCGCTAATCCGAGCCTTGCCTTTAAGCTCGCCGTTTTCGCGGGTGAAGGTCAACTTGAGGTCCTTGGCTTCCCAGTCGCCGTTCAACTCGCCCGGCGTCACGTTGGAGCCGCGCAGGTTGACCATCGCGCCGTCAATAAAGACAAACGCCACCTTGCGCTTGGCGTCCCAGAGGTCGCCCCGAACCGCGACGAGGTTGGCGACCTTGCCGACTTCGAGCGCGCCGAGCCGGTCGGCTAGCCCGAAAATTTCAGCCGGGCGAAGCGTCAAAGCCCGAATGGCTTCATCGCTGGGCAGCCCCTGCTCCACGGCTTTCTTGACATTTGAAATGGCTTCGGCTGGCGCGAGGCCGCCGGTCTGAAAGGCGAAAGGGATGCCGGCCCGGTGCAGGAGCGCGGCGGTCTTGGGCGCCGCCACGCGCGCCCGCAGCAGCGACAGCGGTTCCGGGTCGGCTTCCGGCGCAAAGGCCGTGCTGCGCTTTGGGAAGTTGAGCGACAGAAGGGCGGTCGCCTTGGCCGCCTTGAGTCGGTCGGCGACTTTTTCAGCCTCGCGCGCGCCGGCGATGATAGGGCGCAGGTTGAATTCCTGGGCGAAGTCGAGCGCGCGAATGATTTCGCGCTCGCTGTCCGCGTGAAAGACCACCGGCAGGTCACGGTTGAGCGCCGGAAGCAGCGCCTCGAGCGAAGGATCGTCGGTCGGGCGCTTCATGCCGCGCGGATTAGCCCGGTAGGCCGTCCAGTGCGCCTGGTACTGCTGCGCGTCGAGAAACGCCTGCCGCGCCATTGAGAAAACGCCCATCAGCGAGTTGGGATAGCCGCTGCCGGAAGCCACGCGGAACGTAATGTGAAGCGCCGCTGGCGTGTGGATCGCCATTTCGCGAGGATTGTCGCCCGCTAGAGCGATGACGGCCGAGCGCCCCATCACGATGCCGTCGCGGGGAATCGTCAGCGCCGTCGTAAAGCCGGCCTGCCGCGCCGGCTCAAGCCCCTCGCCGTTTGGGCGAATGAGCTCGGCGGCAAGCAGTTCCGGCTGGAAGCCGGTCGGACGCGTCGAGTTGGCCAGCCCGCCCGCGGGCGCGGCGGGCGGCGGCGCGCCCGGCGTCGCGCGGGCGATGCCGGTTGGCGGCCCGGCCGGCGCGGCGGCGGGCGGGAAGCCGACGTTGCTCGCGCTGTCCATCAGTCCCGGATAGACGGTAAGGCCCGCGCCGTCCAGTTGGCGGGCGTCGGCCGGCGGCTTGACATCGGCGCCGACGGCAACGATGAGCCCATTGCGGATAACGATGGTTCCGCGCTCGACGGGAGGGCCAGACACCGGAACCAAGCGGGCATTGACAATGGCGTAAGCGCGCGGGCGCGCCACGTCGCCTGGTCGCTCAGATTGGGCGAGCGCCAGCCTTTGCAGCGCGCCGCCAAGCAGCAAGCAGAGCAAGACGGAAACTGTGGATTTGAGCATCGAGCCGAAGTAACGCGGGAGGGAGACGATCCTCTGGAAGAGTCGGGGCGACTAGCTTTCGTCAGATGACGAATCCGCCGGAGCTACCGAGTATGGCGCAAGCTTTGGCGTCTGGCTAGGCGAAAAACATTTCTTTACATCCGCTCTTCGCATCCGCGCTGGCGCCCCCAGTCCTTTCCGAGCGTTGGCCCGCTTGTCCGGCGCAGCTTCGCTCGAGCGGCTTTTGCGGGCGGGCATCGGTTGCCGCTTTTGACCCGCGCCGCGCAGAAGTCGGCGCGAAAAGCCGCGCAAGAAACGCTCGCCGCCGCTTCGCGCGCCTCAGGCGTTGCGGAGACCGCGGCCCGGGCATTGCAGCGCTTTGGCCGCCAGCGCGCGGGGCGCGTCAGGCGGACAGGCAGTTCCGCATCAGGTCTCCCCGCAAGCTCTCGGGCAGGGGCGGCTGGCCAGCAAGTTGTCGCCGGGGCGGAGCAGGCGACCGACGGGGCAGCTTCCAGCCTGGGCGGCGCGCAAGCCGCCTGAAAGCGGTCGCTGGCGCGCCTTGCGGGCGGCCCGCGCCGCCGCGACCCAAGCAGGCGCGGCAGCGGTGACGGGGCAGCGGTGACGGCCCAAAGCCGCGCTGGCAAGCCTTACGAGGGCTGCCGCTCGACCGGGGCATCTAGAGATTGGAGTTCCCAGGGCTTGCGCGGGCGCGGCGTCAGTTGATCGCGGTCCGGGGACGCCTGGCGGCGGCAACTAGGACTTCGTCGTGAGCACGATGCGCTTCGGCTCTTCGCTCGCGGCGCTCTTGGCGCTCGGCGCCGGGCTGTCGGTGGCGGCCGGCGTGCCTGATAAGCCGGCCATGATGCCTCGCATGGCGGAGACGGGGAGCGCCGTCAACTCGCCAATGGCGTCAATGCCCTTGAAGGGCAAGCCGGGGATGAACTTGATCACCGAGAGCGTCGTTTCAACGCCGACCTGGTGTAAGTGGAAGATTTTTTCCGACAGAGGAAGATTCGAGAAATTGCCTTCAATCGAGCTCATGTGAGACTTCTCCGTAAACGCAAGGGAGGGTGGGTTGGGGGCGCCAAGCATACACGATGACGGCGTTGCCGTGAACCGGGTTTCTCGCGGCGCGGCGGACAGTCGGCGCGTCGCTGGCCGCCTTGGGCGGAACAGGCCGCGAGCGGGTCGAGCTAGGGAAGGTAGCCGCCGCGCCGTCCGCCAAGCCGTCTTTCCTTTTCTTGCTTTCCGACGAGCCAAAACAGCGGCCAAGCCAGCCCGGCGAGCGTAGCCGCCGCCGGCGTCGCCCGCATTTTGAGCGCCTGTATCAAGGTGTAAATGCCGACGCCAAGATAAAGCAGCGCCAAGAAGCTGATGAGCCAGTACATGCGCGTGTCCTCCCGAGAAAAGTGCGTCAGGCTGTTCCTGCCGTTCGCTTTGCAGGAATGCGCTGAGTCTAGCATGGCTGGCCTGTGCGTCAGGCTACGTCCGCAGGCGCTTCCCGCTTCCGGCTTTCAACGGGATGCGCGGGAGAGCCGGCGTCAGGGCTGCGCCGTCTCAGCCGGCGCGTCCTCGGGCGCCGCCGCGGATGGCTTCGCTGGGCCGCGCCCGCCCGGGCGCAGCGCCGCGAGCCGCCTCCAAAATGGCGTGTCAGCGAGGTCGTCAAAGATGGCATAGGCCACCGGCGTGACCAGCAGCGTCAAAAGCAGCGACAACGTCTGACCGCCGATCACCACGATGGCAATTGAGCGGCGCTCTTCCGCGCCGGGGCCCGTCCCGAGCGCCAGCGGCAGCATGCCGGCCACCAGCGCCAGCGTTGTCATCAGAATCGGTCGCAGACGATTTCGGTTCGCCTGGAGGATGGCCTCTGTCCGCGCCATCCCCTGCGCCCGCAGGGCGTTCATCTGGTCTATTTGCAGGATGGCGTTTTTCTTCACGACGCCAAAGAGCACCAGGATGCCCAGCGCCGAATAGAGATTGAGCGTGTCGTTGGTCGCCCACAGCGAGAAGAGCGCGAACGGGATGGAAAGCGGCAGGCTCAGGAGAATCGTCACCGGGTGGATGAGGCTCTCGAACTGCGCGGCGAGCACCATGTACATAAACGCCGCCGACAGCAGGAAAGCGAAGATAAACTCGGTGAAGGCGCGCTCCAGCTCGCGCCCGCGCCCGGAAATCGCGTACGTATAAGCCGCTGGGAGGCTCATTTCCGCCACGGCTTGCTTGAGGGCTTCCAGCCGGTCGGCCAGCGCGTAGCCCGGCCCGACGCCGCCGCGCAGCGAAGCTTGTCGCTGACGGTCGAGGCGGTCAATGCGCGAGGGGCTGTTTTCCTCGGCAATCGTCACGAGGTTGCTCAATGGAACGAGCCCGCCTTTGGCGGACGGCACGTAGAGCCGTAAGACGGCTTCCTTGTCGTTGCGCTCGCCGTTCGCCAGGCGGATTTGCACGTCGTAGTCCTCGTTCGCCGCGGCGTCCCGGTAGCGCGAAACGCGGTCGTCGCCGCCCACCATCAGGCGCAAGCTGGCGGCGATGTCGGAGGTGTCAACGCCGAGATCGGCGGCGCGCTGGCGGTCAATGGCGACGCGCAACTCCGGCTTGTCGAGCTTCAGGGTGGTGTCGGTATCCACGATGCCGCCGAGGCGGGCCGCTTTTTCCCGAAGCTGATCGGCGTAGCGGGCCAGCGCTTCGAGGTCGGGGCCGCGCAGCGCGAAGTCAATGTCGAAGTTTCCGCCGCCGATATTGAAGGAAGCGGCATTGCGCAGCCCGACGCGAAAGGGCGCGTACTTCCGCATCTTGCCGCGCAGCGTCTGCATTAGCTCGCGCTGCGTGAAGTTGCCTTTGAAAGCGTCCAGCGGGCGTCCCTGCCAGGCGGCGCGCCATAGCCGGGTCAGCGAAAGCGTCCGCTCGGCGTGAGGCGTCATGCGAACATACAAGCCGCCTTGGTTGACGCCGCCCAAAAACGATCCGCCGGCCGTCGCCAGCACCAGCTCGACGCCCGGCGTCGCCAAAACCTCCTGCTCGATGGCGCGCATGGTCTCGTCCATCGCGGCCAGGCTGGCGCCCTCGGGTCCGGTGACGCTTATCTCAAACTCGGCTTCATCCACATTTGAGGGCGTGTATTCCTGCCGGACGGCTTGGTACAGCGGCGCGCTCGACGCGATGACGAGCAGCGCCAGCGCCGACACCATCATGCGGTGACGCATTGACCAGCCCAGCAACCGGGCGTACGCCCGGTCAATCGCGCCGTAAAAGCCACCCCGCGAGGCGGCGCGGGACAAGCCGTGAGCGTCGCCCGCGAGCATGCGCGCGCTCATCATCGGCGTCAGCGTGAAGGACACCAGCAGCGACACCAGGACCGCCGCCGCCGCCGTAATGCCGAACTGATACAAAAAGCGCCCCGAGATCGAGGACATAAACGACACTGGGAGAAAGATGACGACCAGCGAAAGCGTGGTCGCCAGCACGGCCAGCCCGATGTCGGCCGTCGCTTCCTTGGCCGCCTGCATTGGCGGCAGCCCCTTTTCCTCGATGAAGCGGAAGATGTTTTCAAGCACCACGATGGCGTCGTCAATGACGACGCCGACCATCAGCACCAGCGCGAGCATCGTCACGCCGTTGAGGGTGAAGCCCAGCGCCCACATCAAGCCAAAGGTCGAAATGACCGAGGCCGGAATGGCTACCCCGGCGATGATGGTTGAGCGCCACGACCGCATGAAAGCTAGCACGACCAAGCAGGCAAGGAGGCTGCCTAGCGCAAGGTGAACCTGAATCTCATGCAGCGCCGCGGCGATGTAGCGCGACTGGTCGCGGATGATCTCCAGGCGGACATCGCCCGGAAGCTGACCTTTGACTCGCTCGATCTCCTGCTTGACATTGTTGATGACCTCGACCGTGTTGGCCCCGGATTGACGGCGAATCTCGAGCGTGACCGTCGGCGCGCCGTTCAAGCGCGCCAGCGAGCGTTGCTCTTTCGCGCCATCCTCGACAGAGCCGATGTCGCGGATGCGGATCGGCGCGCCGCCGAGCGTGGCAATGGTCAAGTCCTCGAAGTCGCGCGGAGCGGGGTAGCGCCCCAGCGTCCGCAGCGTCATCTCGCGCTTTCCGGCGTCAACGTTGCCGCCGGGAATGTCGGCGTTCTGGCGGCGAATCGCCTCTCGAACCTGCGTGACGGGAATGCGGTAGGCGGCCAGGCGCTCGGCTTCGACCCAGACGTTGATGGCCCGGCTCAGCCCGCCGATGACGCGCGCCTCGCCGACGCCGCCGGCGCGCTCCAGCCGAGCTTTCACGATTTTGTCGGCAAGTTCCGTCAGCTCCCGAAGCGGGCGATCGGCGGAAAGCGCCAGCGAAAGGACTGGCGCGCTGTCGTTGTCGAACTTTTGCACCACTGGCGGAAGCGCGTCTTCGGGCAGGTCGCGCAGCGCCGTGTTGACGCGGTCGCGGATGTCCTGCGTCGCCGTCTCGATGTCGCGCTCGAGCTTGAAGGTCACGAGAACGATCGAGACGCCGGGGCTAGAAATGGAGCGCAACTGATCAATGCCGTCCACCGTGTTGACGACTTCCTCGATCTTTTGAGAAATCTCCGTCTCGATTTCCTCGGGCGAGGCGCCGGGCAGGACGGTGCGGATATTGACCGTCGGCAAATCCACCGATGGGAACCGATCCGCGCGCAGCTTGAAGTAGCTCGACGCGCCGATGACGACGAGCGCCAGGATAATCATGGCGGCGAAGACGGGGCGGCGAATACAAACTTCGGCAAGTTGCTGCATATCGTCGAAGCGTTACTCTATTGACGCGGCGGGCGCTGTCGCGCGGATCGCCGCCGGCCCCGACCGTGAAAGCGCCTTGCAGGCGGCAGGGGCTGTTGGCAGCGGGCGGCCGCTCACTCCTCGATGACCACCGGCTGGCCGGTTTGCAGATTGCCCGGATCGAGAATGACCCGCTCGCCGATGTCGACGCCTTTCAAGACTTCGGTCCATTCATCGGTTTTGCGTCCCAGCGTCACGGGGCGCTCCACGGCTTTGCCTTCCCGCACGCTCAACACTTTGTCAATTCCGGCGAAGGTCGCGATGGCGCGCGTCGGCACGACGAGGATTTCCTCCGTCGCGCTGGTTACGATTTCCGCCCTGGCAAACGATCCCGGCTTGAGCGAGCCGTCGTTGCTGACCTCGGCTTCGATGACGAGAATTCGATTCTGCTCGATGAGCGATGGGCTGAGCCGCTTGATTTGCCCGTCGTAGGCGCGCTTGCCGCCTTCAACCATGACGCGCGCTTTTTGATTCGCGCGAATCTGATAGGCTTCGCGCTCTGGAATCTCAAGCCGCAGGCGAAGGGGATTGAGCTTGAGGATGGTGGCCACCGGCGAGCCAGGCGACAGGAATTCGCCGACATTGCCGATTCTTTCCTGAACCACGCCGCTGAAGGGAGCGATTACTTCGGTATCGGCCAGTTGCTGCCGGGCGATGGCCAGCTCGGAGCGCCGCTGCGCCAGCAGTCCAATTCGGTTGTTGATTTCCTCGAGCGCATCCTGGTAGCGGCTCAGCGCAACCTTGTACGCCGCGTCCGTCAGGTCGAATTGCGAGCGGGAGATGATGCCTTGGTCGAGCAGGGCTTGGTTGCGGGCGCGGTCGAGCTGGGCCTGTTCCAGCACCGCTCTGGCTTGTCGCACCGCGGCGGTTTGTTCCGGGTTGACCTGGTCGTCGCTGCCTGCGGCCGAGAGCCCGAGTCGCGCGCGCGCCTGCGACAAGGCGGCTTCCGCCTGCTGCACGCGAAGGCGGTAGTCGTCAGGCTCGATTTGGGCGACCGTTTGCCCGGCTTTGACCGCCGTCCCCAAGTCGACGGCGATGGATTGCAGCCGACCAGGGACTTTTACGCGCAGCGTGGCCTGCTCGAAAGCCGCCAGCGTTCCAGGGGCCGTGACGACGCGCTCGAATTGGCGCTTGGAAACTTGGGCTGTCCTAACGCGCCGCGGCTCGGCGGCCGGGACGGAGGCGCTTTTCGCCGCTCTCGCCAGATCGCCTGTGCAGGCGCATCCGCAGAGCGCGCTCAAAAGCGCCAGCCCGGCGATGCCGTGACGCGCAGCTCTCAGCATCTTCAACGGCGGAAGATCGTCTTGGGGCGGCATGCGTGTTGGCTATCTCAGGCAAGCGTAGAAGCCGGGAGCGCTTCAAGTTGGCAAGCGCCACGTTAGCAATGGACGCCGTCGGAAGCCATGTGCGCTTCAGAACAAAGCGGCGTTCGGCGTCAAAAGGCGTCGCCGGGCAGTCGCGAGGCATTGACCGCGCCTGCCCGCATCCCCTATTCATAAGCTGTCAACTTGTAGCCAGCCGAGCTTCGGTCGCGGCTGGTCACCGGGACTCGCCCCGCACTTTCCCGTCCCCTCTCGCGTCGCTTATGTCTCATCACTGTCGTTATGGCTTTCCCCCTGAGAAGTGCTTCGACATGGGGTGCGAGCGCTTCTATGCCCAGGTACAAGCGCGATTTGAGACCGTTTCTGACCTGCTCCTCGCCCTGCCGGCGATGGAGATGACTCTGCAAAAGCAACTGAGCCAGGAGCTAGAGGGCTGCTTGCAAACGCTCCGCGATTTTCACATCGTGTTTCCCGAGTGTAGCGCGGCGGATTGTTTGGCGGATGTCGCTGCTGCGCCTTGAAGGCCGCGCTTGGAGATGGATCATAAACAGATGACAACAGTTGCAATTGTGTACCACAGCGGCTACGGGCGCACCGCGGCGCAGGCGGAAGCGGTGCTCAGAGGGCTGCAAAGCGCGCCGGATGTTGCCGCGCAACTGATTCGCGTCGAGGACATCGAAGCCCACTGGGAAGCTTTGGATGCGGCCGACGCGATCGTGTTTGGCTCGCCGACCTATATGGGCAGCGTTTCCGGGCCGTTCAAGTCTTTCATGGACGCTTCGTCCCGCCGCTGGCTTCAGCAGGCCTGGCGGGACAAAATCGCCGCCGGCTTCACCAACTCTGGCAGTCTGAGCGGCGACAAGCTCAATACGCTTATTCAGTTGGCCATATTCGCCGCTCAGCACGGCATGGTCTGGGTCGGGCAGGCGGAGCTGCCCGCCGGTCGCGCCGACGATGCCATCAACCGGATTGGCAGCATGCTGGGCGCGGCCGCGCAATCCGACCACGGCAGCCCCGCCCCGTCGGAGGGCGATCTGGCCACAGCCGAGCGGTTCGGCGCGCGCGTGGCGCGCGCGGCGCAGCGTTGGAAGCGTGGCGCCCCCTGAGCGAGCGGCCTGAGCGAAACGACGCGCAGGCGGTTCCGACTCATTTCGAAGCCGATAAGGCTTGGCCCGAAAGTCGCCGCAAGGGTACCGGTCGCGGCAAGGAGAAATCGCTGATGACTGAATCGAGACGCAGCTTCCTCAAGGCGACGGCGCTCACGACCGCCGGCGCGGCCCTGAGCGTCGCTTTCGACGCGGCGGCTTCCGCAGCGGACGACAAGCTGGCCGCCGCCAGTCGGCTGACGGACGCGGAAGGGCAATACGCGCTTCCGCCTCTCCCTTATGAGTACAAAGCCCTTGAGCCAGTCATTGACGAGGCGACGGTTCGCCTGCATCACGACGTTCACCACAAAGCCTACGTGGACGGCGCCAACGCCGCGCTGAAGCGACTGGCCGCCGCCCGCGCCGATGGTGACTTCGCCCTTGTCAAGCACTGGTCGCGCGAGCTGTCTTTCCACGGCTCGGGCCACGTTTTGCATACCCTTTACTGGACGAGCCTGACGCCGACCCCCGGCGGCGAGCCGAAAGGCGAGCTGCGCGAGGCCATCGCCGCCGACTTTGGCGACTTGGCGAGGCTCAAGGCGCATTTGATCAAGGCCACCGTCGCCGTCGAGGCGTCGGGCTGGGGCGTCCTGGCTTACAACGCCCTGGATCGGCGTCTGACGGTTTTACAGGCGGAAAAGCACCAGGACTTGACGGTGTGGGGCGCGATACCGCTGCTGGTCATCGATGTTTGGGAACACGCTTACTATCTGAAGTATCAGAGCAAGCGCGCCGATTACGTCGTGGCCGTGTGGGACATTCTCGACTGGACGGCGGCCGGGCGGCGCTTCGAGGCCGCCCGGTGAGATGCCTGGGCCGCGGCTAGCGACGGCGACTGTCTATTTTTTCGAGCGCCCCGCCAAAGGCGAACTGGCGAACGGTCTCGCTCTGAAGGAAGCGATGCGGGAAGCCAAGCTCGATTTCGCTGGCTTCCGTGAGCCGCGCCATTTGCTCGTCGCTGAGCTGAAAGTCCAGGCAGGCGAGGTTGTCCTTGAGCTGCGGAAGCGTCCGCGCGCCGAGGATTGGAATGATGGGCTGCGGTCGCTGGCGCAGCCAGTTGATGGCCACCTGCGCCGGCGAGCGCCCGATGTCTTCGGCAATTGTCATGACGAGTTGCGCCAACTCGCGGTCGCGGTCCTTGGTGGTCTTGAGGCGCCCCGGCAGCGGCTCGCCTTCCTTGATCGTGTTGTATTTGCCCGTCAGCACGCCGCCCCCGAGCGGGCTCCAGGCCGTGACGCCGATGTCGAAGTGGGCGGCCATTGGCAGCAAGTCGCGCTCCGGCGTCCGCTCGCGCAGCGAGTATTCAATCTGCAACCCGACAAACGGCGTCCAGCCGCGCAGCGTCGCCAGCGTGTTGGCCGAGGCCACGATCCAGGCTGGCGTGTCGGAAATCCCCGCGTAGATGATCTTGCCCTGGCGAACGAGGTCGTCGAACCCGCGCATGACCTCTTCGATGGGTGTCGTGAAGTCCCAGACGTGGAGCCAGAGCAGATCAAGGTAGTCGGTCTGGAGACGGCGCAGGCTGGCCTCGACGGCCTGCGCGAGATTCTTGCGGTGGTTGCCCGAGGCGTTGACCTCGCCCTGGCCGCTGGTGTCGAGCGCGTACTTGGTGGCGATCACCCACCGGTCGCGCTCGCCCTGAATGAACTCGCCGATGAAGGCTTCGCTTTCGCCCTTGGTGTAGAAGTTGGCCGTGTCAATGAAATTGCCGCCGGCCTCGGCGTAGGCGTCAAACATGGCGCGGCTCTCCGCTTTGGAAGCGCCGGTGCCCCAGGCTTCGCCAAATGTCATCGCGCCCAGGCAAAGCTCGGAAACTCGCAGCCCGCTCGCCCCAAGCAGTTTGTATCGCATAATGCAGTGTTCCTCGATGTGCAGTGTCCCTCGGCGGAAGGCGCTTGCGCGCTCCTCCCCGCGCGCATCCGAATGCGGCGCTTCGGCTTCATAAACGAAACCCGCGCGTTATGAAATGAGCTTTCGCCAAAAAACGCCAACCGACAAACGGTTGTTACGTTGTAGATTCATGGGAGAAACTGGTCCGCCAGGCGCTTGGCGATGCCGCCATCGCGGCGGATGTCCGCTCGAGGAGACGCGCTTATGCCTGCTGATTATGCCGTTCGCAAAGTTTTGGTCGCTACCGATGGATCGCCGGCGAGTTTCGCGGCGGTCTCCGACTTGGTTTATGCCGGATTGCCGCCGGAAGGCGAGGCGATTGTGCTCTCGGTCGCCGACCGCGTGCCGCTATTCCCGCCGCGGACGCCCGAGGAAATACTGTACCTGGAAGACGCCCGGCTGGCTGTGCCGCGTCATTGGGCGCGCAGCGCCGCCGATATTCTCCGCCGCCGCTTCCCGCGCTGGACTGTCCGCGAGGAAACCCGGGCGGGCGCGCCGGCCCGCGAGATTCTCGGGTTTGCCAGTGAGTGGTCGCCGGATTTGATCACGCTCGGCTCGCATGGGCGCTCGACGCTCGGGCGCCTGTTTTTCGGGAGCGTCTCGCGCAAGGTCATGCTGGAGTCCCAGGCAGCCGTGCGGATTGGGCGGCGGCTGGAGCGGCCCGACGACGCGCCCCTGCGCATCCTGGTCGGCGTGGACGAAACTCCAGCTTCCGAAGTCGTCGTGGCCGCGCTGGCCGCCCGCCATTTCCCATCTGACACGCAAGTCAAGCTGGTGACGGCCACCGGCGTCTTCGAGTATTTCAGCAGCGACATTCTCGGCAGCAGCGTCGCCGTCGTGCCGTCCGACACAATTGACGAGCTGCGCCGCAGCGCGGCCGAATCCGCCGCCGCCGTGCAGGAAAAACTCCTCGCGGCGCATCCGAATTTGAAAGTCGAGCTGTCGCGCGAGGTCATTGAAGGCGATCCCAAGGGCGTCCTGCTGGATATTGCCGAGAAGTGGCCCGCCGACGCGATTTTGCTTGGCACGCGCGATCTTTCCGGCCCGGAGCGCTTCTTCATCGGGAGCGTTTCTTCGGCGATCGTGGCTCATGCGCCCTGCACGGTCGAGATTGTCCGCCGCCGGGCGGATGCGGCGGAAGCCGAGTCGGCGGCCGCCTGAATCGCGCCGCCCACCTTGGGACATCTCGGGAGGATGGCGACTGGCTCGTCAAATGCAAGTCTCCGCTGCGTCGGGGGTTGTCAGCGCGTGCGGGTTTCGCGCATCATTGGGCAGCCCCCGCGCCTAGGCGCGCTCGCCCGCGGGAGTTTTCGCGGCGCGCGCCGGGCTGGAAGGAAGGAGAGTGCGAGCTTGATCGTTGCGCAACGGAAAGTCCTCCTGCTCAATGCCTCGTATGAACCGCTAGGCTTGGTCTCGCTGCCGCGCGCGCTGCGCATGGTATGGCAGCGCGCCGCCGAAGTCCTGGAAAAAGACGGCGACCGAGTGTTGCGCACCGTGCGCTTTACGTTCGCCTGCCCGTCCGTCGTGCGGTTACACGAGTACGTCAACGTCCGCAAGCGGCGGCGCTCGTCAGGCGGATTACGGACGAAAGTGCTGATCCGTGATCGGTATCGCTGCCAATACTGCAGCAAGCGCGGAACGGCAGCCGACTTGACGCTCGACCACATTGTGCCCCGCTCGCGCGGCGGACAATCGGTGGCCGAAAACCTCTGCGCCTGCTGCCACGAGTGCAACCAGCGCAAAGGCGACCGCACGCCGGACGAAGCCCGCATGCCCTTGCTGTCGAATCCGGCGGCGCTGTGGCATGACCTCGACCTGACGGCGCTGCATCACGCGGCGGCGTCCCGCCCGGAATGGCGGAAGTATCTTTACCTTGATGATGCGGCCGCAGCCTGACAGCGCGCATTGAATGCATCCAATGCGCGCTGTTTCGCTTTTGCCCATCCAGTGACGATAACCATGGCCTTTCCGCGCCTTTCCCGCCTTTCGCGGCGGGGCGGACTGCTCATCCTCGCGCTTGCCCTGTGGGCCGGCGGATTGACGCTGCGCGGCGCGGCGCAGTCCGCCCCGCCGGCGCCGACCGCCGCCGAGCGACCGGCGCGGCGCTCGGCGGAAATGGCGCGTCGCTTGCAGCGCCGGCTGGCGTCTTTCAAGGGCAAGGTTTTCTGCTTTGCCAAAAATCTTGACACTGGCGAGACCTTTGGCTTGGCGCCGGACACGAAAGTGCGGACGGCGAGCACCATCAAAGTGCCCATCATGGTTGAGGTCTTCGCGCAGGTGGCCGAGGGCAAGCTGACCTGGGATGAAAAGCTCGCCACTGTCCGTCGCCACGAATATGAAGATGGCGGCGTGCTGTTCGAGCTGACGCCGGGAACGCTGATTACCGTTCGCGACGCCATGCGGCTGATGATTGTCGTCAGCGACAACATCGCCACCAACATTTTGCTTGACCGCATCACGACCGACGCCGTCAATGCGCGCCTGGCGCGGATGGGGTTCGATTCCATTCGCGCCCTGCGCAAGATTGCCGGCGGCGGCGAAAGCTCGTTTCGAGAAAGCAACCTCGAGGAAAACAAAAAGTACGGCATCGGCGTCGCCACCTCGCGCGAGATGGTCAAGCTGTTGGAAGCCCTCGAGCGCGGCGCCGTGGTGAGTCCTGAAGCGTCGCGGGAAATGTTGGCCGTGATGAAGCGCCAACAGTATCGAGACGGCATCGGGCGGCGCTTGCGCGGGGTCGAAGTCGCCAACAAGCCGGGCGCGCTTGACCATTTGCGCAGCGACATCGGCATCGTCTATACGAAGCGGGGGCGCATCGCCATGGCGATTACCGTCGAGGACATTCCCGTCGTGGATTACTGTAGCGAAGCCGAGGGGCACCTCCTCATCGCCGACATTGTTGACCTGCTGTTGGACGGTCTCGCCGCGCCGACTCGTCCCGCGGCGCAGCGCGCCAGTCGCTGATCGTCCGCCTCCGCTCGACATTACTTTCAGGAGTTTTTTCACTGACAATGAATCTGGACTTCACTGTACGGAATTTCACGCTCACGCCTGCCATCCGAAAGTTCGCTCGCGAGCAAATCAAGAAAATCGCCAAGCTCCTCGAAGACCGCGACCACATCCGCTTGCACCTCACCATGGCCATTGAAAAGCGCCGCAACCTGGCGGAACTCGTGCTCGCCATGGGCGAACACGTGCTGACTGGCAAGGCCGCGACTGACGACATGTATCAATCCATCATGCAGGCGGCCGAAAAGCTGTCGCGCCAGGTTGGCAAACTCAAGGAAAAGACCGAGACGAAGCGCAAGACGCGCGTCAGCGTCAAGGAGGCGACGGCGGCCGCCGAAGCGGCGCGCGCCGATACGGAAGCTGCGCCGGATTCCGCCAAGAAGCCGCGCATCATTGCCACCCGGCGCTATGCCATCAAGCCCATGACGCCGGATGACGCCATGGCCGGCATGTCGCCCAAGGACCAATTCGTGGTTTTTCGTAACGTGGAAAGCGACCGTATCGGCGTGCTGTACCGCCGTCCCGACGGCAACTTCGGGCTGATTGAGCCATAGCTTCGACCGCGGGAAGCGACCGTCCCGGCGCGGATGCCGCCGCGTCGGGACAGCCCCTGTTTCAACGACTCGTTTGAGGTCGCCGCGGATGGCGCCGCTCCCAGGCGGGCCAAGGGCGATGCGCGGCTACTGGCGGCGCGGCGCGCCTTGACGCAACGCATCGCGCAGGTAAAGCTCGCACGCCGGTTGCTGCCGGAAGTTGGTTCCAAGCAGTTGTCGCAGTCGCTGGATGGCTTCGTAGCGCGAAAGGCCGGTGCTGGCCTCGTATCGCTGCCAGAAGTCCTCCCACCAGTCGGTCGGCTGGACTTTGACCCCATCATACTCGGTGACGCGACCAGTCTCGCCGCCCGTCACGAGGCTGCCGGCGTATTCGCTCTGGGCATAAACGCGCTCAATCTGCGCCTTGATGGCGGCAATATCGGCTTCCGTGGCGATGCCGTTCGAGGTGGCCTTGTAGAACTGCACGGTGACGCGCACCGGGAAGCGCTCGTCCCGCTCGATGGCGAGGTTGTCAATCTCGACGAACGGGCCTTCCAGCTCGCCATGGCCGATGACGGCGTTTTCGATGTCGCTCGCTCGCGCGCGCATCGCGGGCGCGCTCTCGTAGGCTTTTGCGCTCGCTATCGGCGTCCCGGGGCGCGGGCGCGCCTTTTGCTTGAGCGGCACTTGAATGAGCAACGCCAGGTTGAGACCCGACGCCTCGCCCGGCGCGCTGGGCGCTGGGGAAGTCTTGTCGCCGCCCTTGGCGACGAAGTCGCTTTCCCTCTCGCCGGTCAAGCTGGCCCGTTGCCCGTTGGCGTTGAAAAACAGGCGCTGTCCCCAGGCCGCGCCGGTCTCGAAGGCGTCGCGCGCGTTGTCAATGACGGTGACGCTCGTTCCTTCCCGCGTGGCGAGAATAGTCAACACCGCTGGGTCGCCTTGCGCGGACTGATAGTTGAACAGCGCCGGATTGAACGTCGCCTTGCCGCTTTTCGGAATCGGCAGGAAACATGCCTGCGCGCTGACGAGAACTTTCGTGTCCCGCGGCGCGAGCAGGCTGTGCCGCTCGCCGCGCCAAGAAGCCGGATTCGTGAGATACGAGCGCGGATGCGCCAGAAAGTCGTAAAGCGAAACCCGCCGCAGCGGCTGCCCGTGGTGATTGCCGACCAACAGGGTGAAGTCGCGCGGATCAAGGTCGCAACTGAGGTCTCTGAAGTTGGGATAGCGAATGACCGGCATGCAGGCGACTTGGAGCTGGCTGGTCGCCGGGTCTCGAAAGCCAACCTGAATCGTCATGTCGCTGATGTTCGGGCCGACGGCGGAGCCTTTGTAGCGCCCGGCGTCTTCCCAGGCGAGGTTGAGGATGTCGAGCCCGTATTTGGCGGCCAGCGCCTTGGCGGTCGGGTTGCTGGCCATGCCGACGGTTTCAGCGATGGCGCGCCGGTATTCGGCGGCTTCCTTGGGCGATAGCTTGCGTTCGGGATCGGGCGCCGGCGCTTCCATGGAGGCGGCGCTGCCAGGCTCGGCGGTCACGGCGACCGGCGGGGCGGTTAAGGCGGAAGATGTTGAAGCGGAAGATGAGGAAGTTGCGCGCTGGACGAAGCCGGCGGTTAGGGCGGCGCCAAGAGCGAGCGCGGTCAGGTAAAGCGATAAACGGCGTGTCATGGGAAGCGGGCCTCCATAAGGGCTTTGCAATGGTCGCGCTTGTAGACGTATCGCCCGGCGAAAGGTTCCCGGCAAAATGAAGCGCGCGAAGAATTCCGCGCCCGCCGCGCCGTTTTCGGCGCTTGCGGACCGCCCGGGGCGCGCCGCTTGGGCGGCTTGACCCAGGCGGCTTGACGCGCGCGGCTGACTGAAAGACCATCGGCCCTGATGCGACAGGGGCGATTCATCGGCGCGACGTGCATCATCGCGGCGGCGGCGCTGTGGAGCTTGGGCGGCGTCGGGATCAAGTCGGCGGCAACCGACGCCTTTGCCATTGCGGGCTTTCGGAGCTTGTTCGCGCTATGCCCGCTTGTCGCGGCTCTGCTTTGGCGGCGCCGGCGGGCGGGGCTTGCGGCGAGCGCGACCCTGCGGCGACGGTATGTCTGGTGGGGCGCGGCCAGCTACGCGCTCACCATGCTTTCCTTCACGTGGGCCAATAAGCTGACGACGGCCGCCAACGCGATTTTGCTGCAATACACGGCGCCAATCTTCGTGGCCCTGCTGGCGCGGCCGCTGCTCAATGAGCCGATTACCCGTCGCGATCGCTGGACCATCGGCGGCTGTCTCTTCGGCATGACGTGGTTCTTTCTTGGCAAGCTGGATGCGTCAGGCTTGGCGGGCAATCTCCTGGCCATCGTCGCCGGCGTTGGCTTTGCCGGGATAGCGGTGTGCCTGCGCGCCGACGCCCGCGCGCAGCCGCCGACGGACGGATCGCCTCCGTCAAGCCTGGCTCTGATCGCGCTTGGAAACGCGCTCGCCGCCGCGCTGTGCGCGCCCGCGATGGCGGCGGCGCTGCCGTTGCCGCTGCCGACCCTCGGTCTGCTGGCTGGCTTGGGCGTTTTCCAGATCGGGGTGGCGTATGTCTTGTTCGCCATGGGCGTCAATCGCCTTTCGGCGCTGGAAAGCGCGCTTTTGGCAATGCTGGAACCGCTTTTGAACCCGATCTGGGTGGCGCTGGCGACGGGCGAGCGTCCGTCGCCGACCGCCTTTCTCGGCGGCGCGATCGTGATCGGCGTTTTGGTCTGGCGGCAGCTTGGCCAACCAGTCGCCGCCGAGGCGGGCCTGCGTCAGCGGCAAGGCTAAAAGCGCTATATGTTGTTGATATGGCGTCTGCAAAGCGCTATTGATAGCGCACAAGGTAAAAACAGTCATACGGGAAAGAAGCCATGCAAACCGCTGCCATACTGGAAAAAATCGCGCCGCCCGCTGAGCGGCGCGTCATCGTCAAGCGTGACGGGCGCGCCGTCGCCTGGGATCCCGAGCGCATCGCGCGCGCTATCGCGCTCGCTTTCTACGCCGTCCGGCACAACAGCGCGCCCAACCCCTTCAGCGACGACTTAGCGGCCCGCTACGGCCTCAGCGCCGAGGACTATGCTGAAGTCCTCCGCATCACGGGCATGGTCGTCAACACGGTCGATCTCCGCTTCCGCCGGGGCGAAAGCCCGACTGTCGAGCAGGTGCAGGATATCGTCGAGATGATGATCGCCGGAGCGGGCCACTTCGACGTGGCTAAGAGCTATGTCCTCTACCGCGCCAAGAAAGCCGAAGCCCGCATCCGCAAGCGCCAGGAAAACGGCATCAGCGACTACATCGCCGTCAGCAAGTACGCGCGCTATCGCGAGGACCTCGGCCGGCGCGAGCTTTGGCCCGAAGCCGCCCGGCGCGTCTTCGACATGCACCGCGCCCGCTTCCGCGACCTCCTCCAACAGCCCGTCCCGGAACTCGGCGCCACCGTCGGCGAGCTTATCGACCAGGCCGAGCGCGAAGTCGCCGCCCGCCGCGCCCTCCCCTCCATGCGCTCCCTCCAGTTCGGCGGCAAGCCCATCGAGGTCAACCACGCCCGCATCTACAACTGCTGCTTCGGACACATCGACCATCCCCGCCGCTTCGCCGAAGCCGCCTGGCTGCTGCTTTCGGGAACGGGCGTCGGCTTTTCCGTCCAAAAGCATCACGTGGCCAAGCTCCCGCCGCTCCCCATCCGCAAGAGCGTCGACGACCTGCCCGTCGCTCACTTCACGATCCCCGACAGCATCGAGGGCTGGGCGGACGCGGTCGACCAGCTCATCCAGAGCTACTACCGCGGCGTCTATGTCGAGTTCGACTACTCGCGGATACGCCCCAAGGGCAGCCTGCTGCGCACTTCCGGCGGGCGCGCCCCAGGACACCTCCCGCTCAAGAAGGCGCTGGAGCGGATGCGCGCCGTCCTCGACCGCGCCGCAGGGCGCAAGCTGCGACCAATCGAGGCCTACGACATCATCATGCATGCCGCCAGCGCCGTCATCTCCGGCGGCATCCGCCGCAGCGCCACCATCGCGCTCTTCAGCCCTGACGATGACGAAATGATCAACGCCAAGACCGGCGACTGGCTCGCGGCTAACCCGCAGCGGCAGTTCTCGAACAATAGCGCCGTCCTCGTCCGCCGCGAGACCGAGCGGGAGCGGTTCCAGGCGCTCTTCGAGGCCATCCGACAGTTCGGCGAGCCGGGCTTCTACTTCGCCGAAAGCGCCGAGTATGGCGCCAATCCCTGCGTCGAGATTGGGCTGATGCCGACCATGACGGCGGACGAGCCGACCATCGCCAAGCTCCGGGCGCTGGGCTATGACGCCCCCCTGGCGGTCGGCGACACGCTCTCCGGCTGGCAGCACTGCAACCTCTCGACCATCAATGGGCGCGAGTGCCGGACGCCGGAGGCGTTTTACGAGCTGTGCCGCGTCGCTGCCGCGATTGGCACGCTCCAAGCCGCCTATACCGACCTGGCGTACCTCGGCCCCATCACCAGGGTCATCAACGAGCGCGAGGCCCTGCTGGGCGTCTCCATCTGCGGCATCCTGGATAGCCCCGCCGTCCTGCTCGACCCGGCCGTCCTGCGCCAGGGCGCCGAAATCGCCAAGGCGACCAACGCCGCGCTCGCCCGCGTCATCGGCATCAACCCCGCCGCCCGCGTCACCTGCGTCAAGCCCGAAGGCACGGCCTCGCTGCTGCTGGGCACGGCCAGCGGCATCCATCCCCACCACGCCAAGCGCTACTTCCGCCGCGTGCAGGCCGCGCGAACCGAAGCGGTCTATCAGCTCTTCCGCCAGCGCAACCCGCACATGACCGAGCCCTACGCCATGAAGGCCGACACGACCGACGTGATCACCTTCACCGTCGAGGCCCCCGAGGGAGCGATGACCAAAAAGGACCTCAGCGCGACGAAGTTCCTCGAAATCGTCAGGCTCGTCCAGGAAAACTGGGTCGCCCCCGGCACGGCCCACGAAAAATACAATCCGGGCCTCCGGCACAATGTCTCGAACACGGTCGTCGTCCGACCCGACGAGTGGAACGCCGTGGCGGACTACATCTGGGAGCATCGCGACAGCTTCGCCGGCATCTCGATCCTGCCCGCCAGCGGCGATAAGGACTACCCGCAAGCGCCGCTCGAGGAAGTTGTCACGCCCCAGGACATCGCCCGCTGGAATGCGCTCGAGTACAACCCGGTTGACTACAGCGCGCTGAGCGAGGCGGCGGACTACACGGACTTCAAGGATGTCATCGCGTGCGCCGGCGGACAGTGCGAGCTTGGCTAGCGCGGCAAGAAGCGGCCTGCGGCCGCCGGGGACGGCTTCGCGGTCGTCCCCAAGCCCGCTCGCTTAGAACGGGCGCCTAGAACTCGATGCCCGCCTGCGCGACGATGCGCCGCGTCGTGAAGGGGTGCTTCACCTCGCGCATTTCAGTTACCAAGTCGGCGAACTCGATGATCTCCGGCGGCGCGTCGCGCCCGGTCAGGATGACATGCATGTGCGCCGGACGGCTTTTGATGGCCGCGATGACCTCATCCGTCGTGAGCCAGCCAAAGTTGAAGGCGTAGGTAATCTCGTCCAGCGCCACGATGTCGTATTCCGGGGATTGAAGCTTGGTCTGGCACAGCTCCCAGGCGCGGCGGGCCGTTTGTCGATCCTGCTCCGGGGCGTTGGTGTCCCAGGTGAAGCCGTCGCCCAGGGGCAGAATCTCGAAGCCGAGCTTTTGCGCGCTTTGGATTTCGCCATAGATGCCGAAGCGCGGATCCTTGGTCGTCTTGATGAATTGCAGCATCACGACCTTGAAGCCATGGGCGACCGCTCGCATGAGGGTGCCCAGCGCGGCGGTCGTCTTACCCTTGCCGTGACCAGTGTTGACGATAACCAGCGGCGCGCGCCTGCGCTTGGCGGCGCGCGCTTCGGGTAGGGGCGGATGGGATTCTGTCATGGCGTTGCGCGTTCCGGGGCGGTGGATTCTGGAAAGATGGGGATTGGGCGGCCATCATCGCTCATCGCGACATAAATCACGTCGGCTTCCGTCACCCTGACGATGGCGTTTGGCTCGCGCATCCGCTCGGCATCGACCGTGACGCGCACGGTGACGGAAGTGCGACCGACCTTTTCGACGCGGGCGTAAAAACTGACGGTGTCGCCGACGTACACCGGGGCGACAAACGCGACTTCGCGCATAGCGACCGTCACGTAGCGATGCACAGCGAGCCGACGGGCTTCGACCGCGCCCGCCAGGTCAATGTAGCTCAGAATGACGCCGCCGAAAATCGTGCCCAGCGCATTGGTGTCGCGCGGGAGCAGGGTGGTGCGAATGGCGGGCGTCGCCGCGGGCGGTGGCTCGGACATGACATTTTGGGTTCGCGAGAGTCGAGACGCCCGTCACGCTAGTTCATTCGTTGAAACCTGGTCAATGCTTGGGTACCATGCCGAGCCTATGCGCTGCTTTCACATGCTCCTTGCCGCTTGGCTGACGGGATGCGCGCTGAGCCTCTGGCTGCCGGCGCTGGGGCAGGATCGTTACCTGGCCGATCTGACAAGCCCCGACCGCCGGACGCGCCGCCGCGCCGCCGCCGCGCTGGGCGACCGCCGCTTACAGGCAGCGGCGCCGGCATTGGCGACAACGCTCAGGGACGATCTCGACGCCGGCGTGCGCGCTGAAGCGGCCGTGGCGCTCGGCAAGATTAAGGTCCCGGAAACCATTCCATCCCTCCTGAGCGCGTTGCGCGAGCCGGATGCCGAGGCGCGCCGCGCCGCCTTGCGCGCGCTGTTGCTGTTTTACATCGAGGAGGACATCGAGTTCGTCTTTGCCCGCCGCCGCGGCCTCGACCGCTTCAATCCCTTTCTGGAGACCGATGAGCCGACCAGCGTGCCGACTGGAACGGTTGTCTCGCCAGACGTGTTGCAGGCTATCGCCGACGCCCTGCGCGACGACCCGAATCTTGACAATCGGCGCTCGGCTGCGCGGGCGCTGGGCGTCTTGCGCGGCGACGCGATGAGTTCGGCCCTGGTCGAGGCGCTGGGCGATCCGGCGCTGCGCGAGGAGATTTTCCGCGTGTTTGCCAAGCTGGGCCGCCCTGAATACGCCATTCACGTCCTGCCGCACCTGGACGACCGCGATAGCCATACCCGCCAGAGAGCGATTGAAACGGTTGGGCGATTGCGGGCGCGCGAGGCTGTCGCGCCCCTGATGGCCCGCTACCGCGCGGCGCGCCCCGGCGATAGCCAGCAGACGCAGATCCTGGCCGCGCTGGCGCGGATTGGCGATCCGGCGAGCGAGTCTATTTTTAGCGAAAACCTCAATCATCGGAGCGCTGAGCGCCGCCGCTTCGCGGCCGAGGGCCTCGGTCGCTGCGAGGCGGTTGCCTATGCGAACGGCATTTTGAACCAGCGCCTCGCGGAAAAGAGCGCGTCCGTCCGACTGGCTCAGGCGTTTGCCCTCTACCGGATGGGGCGCGCCGACTTTTTGCTGGAAGTCGTCAATCATCTGGATTCGCTGCGCCACGGCGATCAGGCGGAATCCTATCTCTATTCGCTCGCCCGCAACGCGGATGTGCACCCTTACTTGCGCCGCGTCGGGACGCGCGGCGCAGAGCGCATGATGCGCGCCCTGGGCCATATCGGGACGCGCGACGACCTGCCGGCTATGCAGCCCCTGCTGCGCGACGGCAACCCGCGGATTGTGAATGCCGCCAACCGAGCCATGCGGCAAATCGAGCTGCGCGCTGGCGCCGCCCGCGACTGAGGCGCTCGCTTCGAGGTTGCAGTTCCAGCCAACTTGGGCTATAAGCGACGGCTTTTGAAGCTGCGCCGGAAAAGAGGTGATTCATCATGGCGAAAGTTTGTCAAGTAACTGGAAAGCGCCCGATGTCGGGCAACAATGTCTCGCATGCGAACAACCGCACGAAGCGTCGGTTTCTGCCCAATCTACAGCGGCAGCGGTTTTGGGTGCCGAGCGAGAATCGGTGGGTGCGGCTGCGCCTTTCGGCGCGCGCCATCAAGACCATCAGCCGCTATGGCATCGAGCGCGTGCTGAAGCGGATGCGCGCCGAAGGGAAGAACGTCTAGCCGGTCGCTGCCGGGCGAAGACTTCAATCGCTGCGCGCCGCGGGCGGCGGGCGCAGCGATTTTCGTTTTCGCCGCGTCCCCCCTGTTTCGCCCGCCGCTCCCGACGGCGCGGCGCTTCCAGCGGCGCCGTTTCCTTTCAGACGCCGCGCGGCGTCCTGTCGGACGCTCCGCGGCATTTCGGGTCGGTTGTGTTTGCGCGCTGGTTGGGCTATGTAGGCCCGAGGCGACTTTTACGACAGCAAGGGGGGATTACCGGCATGGCCTACGAAACCATCGTCGTTGAAACCCGGGAGGCGATTGCGCGAGTGACGCTCAACCGCCCGGACACGCTCAACGCCATGAACCAGACCATGATTGGCGAGCTAACCGACGCGTTTACAAATCTGGCCAAGCAATCGGAAGCGCGCGCCGTGATTTTGACGGGCGCGGGGCGGGCGTTTTCATCCGGCGGGGATATTCGCGGGATGCTGGCCGCGGCTCCGGAAGCGGCGGCCGAAGCCGTCAAGGTCATGATCGAGCGCGTCAATCGGATGGTCTTGGCGCTTTATGAGCTGCCTCAGCCCGTCCTTGCGGCCATCAACGGTCCGGCCCATGGGCTGGGCATGAGCCTGACGCTGGCGGCCGACTACCGCATCGCGGCGATGAGCGCCAGCTTCTCGCAGGCGTTTATCAAGATTGGGCTGGTTCCCGATGGCGGCGGGACGTTCCTGCTACCCCGAATCGTCGGCTGGTCGTGCGCGACGGACCTGATGCTGACCGGGCGCACCGTGCCGGCGGGCGAAGCCAAAATGATTGGGTTGGTGCATCAAACCGTGGCGGATGCGGAGTTTGCCAACGCCGTCCAGCTTTGCGCCCAACAGTTCGCGACCGCGCCCACGCAGGCCATTGCGCGCGCCAAGGCGCTGCTGCGCAGCAGTAAAACCGCTGATTTCGCCACCCAGCTCGACCTCGAGCGCGATCACCAGTCGGGCTGCGCCGCAACGGCTGACTTCCGCGAGGGCGTCACGGCGTTTCTGGAAAAACGCTCTCCAACGTTTACCGGCCGCTGAGACGAGCGGGGTCGAGATGGCCATCGCGCCGTTGCAAAATGGCCGTTCAGCCGTGGCGCTTCACGAGCGCGCTGAGGCGAATTTGCGCTTCATCCGCGAGACGATGGAGCGGGCGACGCTGTTTACCGCCGTGCCCGGCTGGGGGATGGTTGCCGTCGGGTTGACGGCCTGCGCCGCCGCCGCGCTCGCGGCCGCCCAGCCGACGCTCTGGCGCTGGCTGCTCGTTTGGGCGAGCGAAGCCGCGCTGGCGCTTGCCATCGGGTCCGCCGCCATGTGGCGCAAGGCGCGGCGCCAGGATCACTCGCTCGCTTCCGCCGCGGCGCGGCGCTTCTTCTTCGCCTTCGTGCCGCCGCTGGCGGTCGGCGGCCTGCTCTCCGTCGTGCTGGTCAACCATGGCGCGTATGAGGTGTTGCCCGGCGCGTGGCTGTTACTCTACGGTACGGGCGTCCTGGCCGGGGGCGCGTTCTCGGTGCGCATCGTGCCGATGCTTGGATTGGCTTTTCTCCTGCTGGGCGGCGTGACGCTATTCCTTCCGCTCGCTTGGGCGAACTGGGCGATGGCCCTTGGGTTTGGCGCTTTTCACCTTGCCTTTGGATTCGTGATTGCTCGCAGTTATGGCGGTTAAGCGCAAGCTAAGCAAAGCGGCGGCGGTTTCCGCGCCGCCCAAGGCGGTTGTCTCGGCCACGAAGATCGCATTGGAAGGCGTGGATAAGCTCATTCACGAGCCGGTGCGACTGGGCGCGCTATGCGCGCTGGCCGGCGTCGAGCGGCTGTCGTTTGTCGAGCTCAAGCGGTTGCTTTCCACGACCGATGGCAACCTGAGCGTGCATCTGCGGCGCCTGGAAGAAGCCGCCTACCTGACCTGCGAAAAAAGCTTCCGCGGACGGCTGCCCCACACGACCTATTGTCTCACCGATGCCGGACGCGCCGCGCTCGAAGCCTATGTCAACCACATGGAAGCGCTCGTTCGGCATGCCAACCGCGTTTTCAAGGCCCGGTAGGCGGCTCACCCGCCCGCGCAGCAATCGCGCAGGCGCGGCGCGGTGGCTTCAGGGATGGTGTCGTTGATGAACGCTCCGGCGCCGCTTTCGCTTCCCGCCAGATACTTGAGCTTGTCGGCCGTCCGATGCGGCGGCAGGAACTCCATGTGAAAGCGGACGTAGGGATAGTCCTCGCCGTCGGTCGGTCGCTGGTGCAGCGCCATGATGTAGGGCAGGGAAAAGCCGAACAGCCGGTCATAGCCCGTCAGCAGCGTCTTGAGAATCTCCGCCAGTCGCCAGCGCTCGCCCGCGTCAAAGTCCGTGATCGCCGCGACCTGTCGGCGGGGAACGAGCAGCGTTTCGTAGGGCAAGCGCGCGAAAAACGGAATGAACGCCACGAAGGCCTCGTTTTCACAGACGATGCGCCGTCCGTCGCGCTGCTCTTCGGCGAGCACGTCGCCTAGCAGGTCGCGCCCCGTCGCGTTCCAATGCCGTTGCGCTTGCGTCAGCTTGCGGGCAATGCGCGGCGGGATGAATGGATAAGCGTAGATTTGCCCATGCGGGTGATGGAGCGTGACGCCGATGGCCTCGCCCTTGTTCTCGAAAATATAGACGTACGCCACCTCGTCCCGGGCGCCGAGTTCGGCGAAGCGGTCGCGCCAAACCAGGATGAGCCGCCGGATGCGCTCAACGCTTTCCTCGGCCAGCGTCGTCGCGTGCCGGTCGGTATAAACCACGACTTCGCAGACGCCCTGCGCCGGGCGGACAGGGTAAAGGTCGTTGCCTTCCACCGTCGGCGAGGGCGGCGACGCCTGCAAGCTCGGAAAGCGGTTCTCAAAAACGACGATGTCGAACGCGGGCGTCGGAATCTCGGTTTCAAACGCGCCGGGCCGCGTCGGACACAACGGGCAGTAATCGGCCGGCGGCAGAAAGGTGCGCTCCTGCCGGCGCGTGGCCGTGATGGTCCATTCACCCAGCAGCGGATTCCAGCGCAGCTCCGACATGGCGCGACCCCTCCGGCGGCGATGCGGGCGGCGGTTCCGCGTCCGCCGGCTCGAAATGGTAAAACGCGATCCGCCGGCCATCGGGCTTGATGACGACCTGCCGCGTCAGGGTTGGCTCCGGCGGGACGGGCGCGGGGGCGGGCGGCGGCGCGCTCATGGCTTTTTGAACCGCGCCGTCGCCAGCAGCCCGCTGCCAAAGAGCGTCATCGCCAGCCCCCACCAGAGGTTGATATTGATGCCGAGCGACTTGTCGTAAAAGCCGGGCACGCCATTCGTCATCCAGCCATAGCCGCTCAGCGCCAGCCCCATCAGCGCGAACATCGCGCCAATGGGAATCCGTATGTCAAGCCCGATGCCACCGCTCATCTGCAAGCGCCTTTCCAAATCAAGAGAGATTCCGCCTCAAAATAAAGCCGCCTCAAAAAAAGATGAGATTGAGCAGGAGCGTCGCCGTCAGCACGGCGACCGCCAGCGTCGCGGGGCGGCGCCAGAAGCTGACCTCTTCCGCCGGCTTCGGCGTCAGGGCGTAGACCAGGCCGACCAGCTCCGCGTCCGGGCGCGGACGGGTCGCTAAGCTCGCCGCGATGGTGACGCCAAAGCAAACGGTCCAGGCCACGATAGCCGTCCAGAAGGTTTGCGCCAGCTCGCTGCGGTAGCTTGACAGCAGAACGCCCAAAAAGCCCCCCTTGACGCCGACAACCGACCCTTCGGGCAAGGAGATGCCATGATGAAGCGCGGCGGCGAGCGTCCCGGCGATCAGCCCCCAGAACGCCCCGTGGCCCGTTGCGCGCTTCCAGAACATGCCAAGCAAAAAGGTCGCGAACAGCGGCGCGTTGACAAAAGCGAAGACGAGCTGAAGCGCGTCCATGATGTTGTTGAACGCGGCGGCGACATAGGCCGTCGCCACGGAGAGCGCGATGCCGCCAACCGTAGCGGCGCGCCCCATCCACAGGTAATGCGCATCGCTGGCGTCGCGCTTGAAGTAGCTTTGATAGATGTCGTACGTCCAGACCGTGTTGAACGCTGTCACATTCCCGGCCATCCCGGACATAAACGACGCCAGCAGCGCTGTTAGACCGAGACCCAGCAGGCCCGACGGCATATAGCGCGCCAGCATGGCCGGCGTCGCCAGGTCGTAGTCGATCACGGGGCGACCGTTCGCGTCGCGCGTGATCTCGCCGGCTTCATTCGTCTTCGGCGGAATGATGCCGATGCTCGCCGCCGCCGCTGCCGACGGCGCGACGGCGGGCGGCGCGACGGTCAGCGCCAGCATGCCGGGCAGAATGACCAGGAAGGGAAACAGCATTTTGGGAATGGCGGCAATGAGCGGCGCGCGGCGCGCGGCCGTCATGGAGTCAGCCGCCATCGCCCGCTGAACGACGAGAAAATCCGTGCACCAGTAGCCAAACGACAGCACAAAGCCCAATCCCATGGCGAGCCCGAACCACTCGATGCCCACCGGATTGCGCGTCGCGTCGCCCATGAACGCCCACGACTGGGTGTACGCCGTCGGCGCGTAGCCTTGCGCGACCGAATGCGTCATCAGGCGCGCCTGAAGCCCCGCCCAGCCGCCCGCATCTTTCAGGCCAAGCCAAACCAGCGGCAGAAAGCCGAAGACCATCAGGAAAAACTGCAACACCTCGTTGTAAATGGCGCTCGTCAGCCCGCCGAGAAAAATATAGGCCAGCACGATGCCCGCCGCGACCAGCATGCTCGCGTCCTCGTCCCAGCCAAGCAGCAGCCGGAACAGCTTGCCCATCGCATACAGCGACACGCCGGACGAAAACACCGTCATGACGGCGAAGGAAATCGCGTTGAGCGCGCGCGTTTTCTCGTCGAAGCGCAGCTTGAGGTACTCCGGCACGGAGCGCGCCCGCGAGCCGTAGTAAAACGGCATCATGAAGACGCCCGTGAAGACCATCGCCGGAATCGCGCCAATCCAGTAAAAGTGGCTGGTGGCGATGCCATACTTCGCCCCCGACGCGCCCATGCCGATGACTTCTTGCGCGCCCAGATTGGCCGAGATAAAGGCCAGCCCGGCCACCCACGCCGGCATGGCGCGACCCGAGAGGAAGTAATCGGCGCTCGAGCGCATGAAGCGCTTGAGCGCGACGCCAATCCCAATCACGAAGGCGAAATAAATCGCCATCAGGCTGTAATCAATCCACGCCAGTCGAACGTCAGTCATGCCTTCGCATCGCGCGCCGGCGCGCTGGGCGCGTCGGCGGCGCAACCAGAAGTGAGAAGCGAGCTTGCTGAAGCCTGCACGTTAGCGGATTCAGCCCGGGCGGCCAACGTCATTTTCGTTGTGATTTTCGTTGTGACCGGCGCGGCGAACGCGATAAGCTCGGCGACTGCCGTGACATTTCCCAGCAACAGGGACCGTTTAGACGTGGTAATGGATTTGTTTCGTCTTGATGGCAAGGTCGCGCTGGTGACGGGCGCGCTGTCTGAAATTGGCGCGTCCATCGCGCTGGCGCTCGCCGAGGCTGGCGCGGACGTGGCCTGTCATGGCTCGTCCCGCCCGCCGGAGGCGTTGTGCGAGCAAATCCGGGCGTTGGGCCGCCGCGCCTTGGCGGTGACTGGCGATCTCTACGACCGCGCCTTTCACGGTCACATCCTCGCGACCGCCGCGGCGCATTTCGGGCGCGTTGATATTTTGGTCAACAACGCGAGCGCGATTCGGCGCGGCGCCGCCGTCGAGCTGAGCGACGAGGATTGGGATTTCATTCTCGGCATTAACCTGACGGCCGTGTTTCGGCTGTCGCAAATGGCCGCCAAGGACATGCTGGCGCGCGGGAGCGGCAAGATCATCAACATCGCTTCATTGCTGGCCTTTCAGGGCGGCTGGCAAGCGCCGGCGTTCGCCGCGTCAAAGGGCGGCGTCGCGCAGTTGACGAAGTCGCTGGCCAACGAGTGGGCCGCGCGCGGCGTGAACGTCAACGCCATTTCCCCCGGGTACCTAGAGGTGGAAAACACCCGTCCGCTGCGGGATGACCCAGTGCGGCAGCGCCAGATCACGGAGCGCATTCCGGCGAATCGGTGGGGGCAACCGGCGGATTTGGCGGGCGCGGCCGTGTTCTTGGCGTCGGCGGCGAGCGATTACGTTCACGGCCACGTCCTGGTGGTGGATGGCGGCTGGATGGGGCGCTAGCTCGCTTGCCCGGCGAGCCAGGGAGCGCCGCGAGGCGGGGCGGCGTCGGGGACGGCGCTCTGGCCGCCCCCGAGCGCTTGGGGCGCGGCCGCTCAAGCGGCGGTTGGGGTTTCCTGGGGCAGCGCCCGTTCCTGTCCGAGGCGCTGCCAGCGCTTATAGGCCTCCATGACGATGAACGCGATGGTGGCCAGCGCGCCCAGCGCAAGCCACTTGTCAAGCGAAAGCGGCTCGACGCGCAAGACGCCCTGCGTCACCGACCAGCTCATCGAGAGGATGTGAATCGCCAGCGCCGTCAGCGCGCCGCCGATCAGCGCCGGGTTGCGCCGCCACGAAATCGTGAACGCCGATGCCGTTTCCGACCGGCAGGTCAGCACGTAGAAAAACTGAATGAGCACAAAGAACGCGAGCAGGATGTTGCGCGCTGCCGTGACTTCGACGCCGACCTGCATCAGGTAAACCCACAGCCCAAAGCAAAGAGCCGCCATGGTCGCGCCGCCCAGCAGCACGCGCGTAATCATCCGGCGGTCAAAAATGCCTTCCTTCGGGTCGCGCGGCGGCTGGCGCATCGCGCCGGCCTCGCCGGCCTCGAAGGCGAGCGCCACGTCCTGAATGCCGTTGGTGACCAGGTTGAGCCACAGCCACTGCACCGCCGAAAGCGGCATGGGCAGCGCCAGCGCGACGGTGCCGCCAATGAGGATGAGCGACGCCGCGCCGGTCGAGAGCAGAAACCAAGTCACCTTGCGGATATTCGCGTAGGCGTAGCGCCCCTCCTCAATGCCGGCCACAATCGAGGCGAAGTTGTCGTCGGCGATGATGATCTGGGCGGCTTCCTTGGCGACGTCAGTGCCCGAGCCCATCGCCACGCCGATGTTGGCCCGGTTGAGCGCCGGCGCGTCGTTGACGCCATCGCCGGTCACGGCCACGACTTCGCCGCGCGCCACGAGCGCGTCCACGATAGCGAGCTTCTGATCCGGGGTGACGCGGGCGAAGACCCGCGCTTGCGGGCGCTCGCCAAGCCAGGACTGGAGCCGCTCCCGCGGCACGGCGGCCAGCTCGGTTCCAGTGATGGTCTGGGATTTGTCTTGGGCGAGACCCAGCTCGCGCGCGATGGCCAGCGCCGTCAGCGGATGATCGCCGGTGATCATCAGGACTTTGACGCCGGCGCCCTGCGCCTGGGCGACCGCCTCCTTGACTTCCGACCGCAGCGGGTCAATGAAGCCCACCAGCCCGACTAGCGTTAGGTTGGCGAGCTTTTCGAGGTCGGCCGGCGTCTCGCAGGGCGGCGCGGCAACGCCCTGGGCAATGGCGAGCACGCGGTAGCCCTCGGCGGCCAGGGCGTCCGCCTGCTGCGCGACTCGCTCAAGGTCGAGCGGTCGCTCGCCCTGCGCCGTCAGCATCGTTTGGCAGAAGCGAGCGACCGCCTCCACCGCGCCTTTGACCGCCGCCTGCGTCTCGTCGCCGACGCGATAGGCGACCGCCGCATAGCGGCGCTCCGATTCAAAGGGGATTTCCGCCAGCGGCGGATGGGCGCGCCGCTCCGCTTCGGGCGACAAGCCGAGCTTGTACCCGAGCGCCAGCAAGGCCACGTCCATCGCGTCGCCGCTGTGCCGCCAGCCGTCGTCCTGGCGCGTCAGCGCCCCTTCGTTGCAGAGAATCGCCGCCCGCCCCAGGCGGAGCAATCCGGCGCGCTGGGCGTCGCCGAGCGGCTGCCTGCCCGTCGCCGCGACTTCGCCCTCGCCGCTATAGCCCTGCCCGCTGGCTTCAAGCCGCTGCCCGTCCGGGAAAAGGATAACCTGCGCGGTCTGTTCATTGAGCGTCAGCGTCCCGGTTTTGTCGCTGGCGATGACCGTGCAGCTGCCTAAGCTCTCAACCGCCACTAGCCGCCGCGCAATGACCTTGCGGGTCGCCATCCGCGCCGTGGCGATGGAAAGCGCCACCGTGAGCGCGATGGGCAGCCCTTCGGGAATGGCCGCCACCGCCAGCCCCACCATGACCATGAACACTTCGCGGGCGGGCAGCCCCTGAGAGACCGACACGACGCCGAGCAAGCACGAGCAGCCGAGAATGGTCAGCCCGACTTGGTGGGAGAATCGCTCCATGCGCGCTAGCAGCGGCGGCTTCGCGCTCGCCACCTCGATGAGCGATTGCGCGATGCGCCCGACTTCCGTGCGCATGCCGGTCTCGACGACGACGCCCGTCCCGCGTCCGGTGACAACCAGCGAGCCGGCGAAAACCATGTTGAGCCGGTCGCTCACGGGCGTCGCCTCGGTCAGCGGCGCCAGGGACTTGGTAATGGGCATGGATTCGCCCGTGAGCAGCGCTTCATCCACGCCAAGGTTGGAGACCTGGGTCAGACGAATATCCGCCGCGACTTTGTCGCCAGACTCGAGCAAAACGATGTCGCCCGGCACGAGGTCTTCGGCGGCAACCGACATCGCCTCGCCATTGCGCCGCGCGCGCGAGCGAATTTCCAGCAAGCTCTGGAGCGCGTAAGCGTTTTGCTCGGCTCGCCATTCCTGATACGTTCCGATCGCCGCGTTGAGAATGACGACGCCGAAGATGAACGCCGCGTCCTTGAAGTCGCCAATCGCCAGCGCGACCGCTCCGGCGATCAGCAGAATGTAGATGAGCGAGTTGGCGAACTGATGCAGGATGACCAGCCATAGCTTTGGCGGCGGCTTGGCGGGAAGGAGATTGCGCCCGTAACGCTGTTGGCGGGCTGCCGCCTCGCCAGAGCTAAGACCATTGCCGCTTGTTTCCAGCCGGGCGTAAATATCTTGCGTCGCGAGCGCATGCCAGGGGGTGGCTGGTAAAGCGACGTTCGTTACCGAAGCATCACGTTGCATGAACTACTCTCCGTAAAGCTGAGACTGGGTCGTCTTGGTTGCGATTAAGCTCGGGCGAGACGGAGGCTCCCTCGCCGGCTGCGCGCCGCGGCTGGGAGCGGACCCGACGCTCCCATGGTAAGCGCAGAAGAGATGCCCGCGCTACCCGATGGGCGCGCCGCTGGCGGACAGAGCTTCGAGCGCGGAAGCGATCCGCTGATGGAAAAAACAAAACTCGACTACGCTTGCGCCGTCTGCAAACGCTTTTCTCGATGAGACTTTTTCCTGATGAGTCATCCCGGAAGCCGTGAGACCGTGGCCTACTGGGCCATTTGCCTGCTCATCCTGGCCGCTTTGGTGGATTCCCAACTGATTGGCGCCATTGCTCCGAGCATCGCGTCCGGCATTGGCTCTTCCAAAGCGGCGGTGGCCCAGAGCGCGGGCGCTTATTCGCTAGCCAATGCCGCGACGGCCTTTTGGCTGGTTGGCCCGGGACGCGAGCTGCGTCCGACGCGCGGCCTGCCGCTCGCGGCGCTGCTCGCCCTGGCGGCGGCGGTCCTGGCCGCCCTCGCCACGAACGTTTGGGTATTTTACGCGGCGCGCGCCATCGCCGGATTTTCGGGCGGCTTGGTCTCGGCGTTGGCGATTGCGGCGCTGGCCAACGCTTCGAGTTACGCGGCGCGCGGGGTGCAGATGAGCGGCGTGGCGGCGAGCTACTTCCTCGCGCCGGTCATCGGCGTGCCGCTGGGCGCGTTTCTGGTTGGGCAGTTCGGCTGGGCGGCGGCGTTCTGGTTCGCGGCGCTGTCCGTCGCCGTGGCGGGCGGGCTGGTCATGCTCTTTCCGCTCCCGCAACCGCCGCCCGCGTCGTCGCCGGCGAGCGCCGGCGCGGGCGGCGGCAGTCTCCGCGATCTGTGGCGGATGGCGACGCGCTCGCGCTCGACGCGCCTGGCGCTGATTGGCGCGGCGTTTGTCTCCGGCGGACTCGTCGGCTTTTCGGCATTTCTGGGGACGTGGCTATCCGACGCCTTTCGCGCCGATGAGTTCCGCATCGGGCTGATGTTCGGCGTGACGGGCGTTGGCGCGGTCATCGGCAGCTTTGGCGGCGGCAAGCTGGCTGACCGCTACGGCAAGCGCCAGGTCGCGGTCGTCGCCAGCGGCTGGATGGCGGCGGGGCTGCTGCTCGTGCCGACCTTCGCCTGGACGTGGGGGCTTTACCTCGCGGTGGCTTTCGCGGCCCTGTGCGCCGCCGCGCGCGTCGCCCCGCTTCAGGCGCTGACCACCGAGCTTGTCGCGTCGCCGGAGCGGCCGTCCTTCATCGCTCTGCGCAACGGGTTCTCGCAGTTGGGCATTGTCGCCACGGTTGCCGGCGCCGGCGTCGCCTATCAAGCCGGCGGCTTTTTGGCGGTCGCCGCCGTGTGCGCCGGGGTCACGGCGGCGGCCTGGGCTTGTCTGCGCGGCATTGACGATCCGCAAATGGGGCGAGCTTCGGGCGAAACCGTCAAGCCGCGGCTCTGGGGTCTCGCGCTGCGGCGCGTCATCGCGTGGCTGCTGGTCGTCGGGCTTGGCTTGCCCTATCTCGCCAGCGTCGCCGTGACCAAGGCCCGCACGCGCCCCGACGAGCGTCGCCGGACCGACACGCCGGCGGCGCTGGGCGCCCAGTATGAAGACGTGACGTTCGAGTCGTCCGGCATCCCGCTCGCGGGCTGGTACTTGCCGGCCCGGACGCGCCCGGTCACGATTGTCATCACCCATGGGTTGTTTCGCTCGCGCTATGAAACGCTGGAGCGCGGCGTGGCGCTGTGGAAGCTGGGCTATGGCGTGCTGCTTTATGACCTGCGCCGGCATGGCAAAAATCGGGGCGAGTTTTCAACTGTTGGCTATGTCGAGCGTCGCGATGTCAAGGCGGCCATCGAGTTTGTCCGCCAGCGCGCGCCCTATGACCGCGTCGTGTTGCTGGGCGTTTCCATGGGGGCGGCGGCAAGCCTGCTTGCGGCGGCCGAAGCGCCCGAAGTCACCGCTGTGATCAGCGACAGTTGCTTTCGCTCATTTCGGGACGCCGTGGCGAATGATGTTCGCTATCTTGGGCTGCCCCAGTGGCCGGCGGCGCCCATCCTGACCTACGCGACGGCTTGGCGAATGGGCTTCGCCGTCGGCGACTTCGATCTCGAGCGGGCGGCGGGGCGGATTGCCGCGCCGATTCTCTTCATCGGCGGCGGGCGCGACCGGCGCATGCCGGTTGAAACCGCGCTGGAACCGCTTTACCGTGCCGCCCAGCATCCAGCCAAGCGTAAGCTGGTCATCGCGGGGGCCACCCACGGGGAGGCGTATCTTGTCTCGCCGCAGCTTTACATCGAAGCTGTAGACGGCTTTATTCAGCAGGCGCTCATGCTACCCTAGGAAAGCGCGCCGCGCGCCCGCGTGACGCCTCCGAACTCCATACACTTCATGAGGAAGAAACCATGATCTCTCTTCGCACTGGAACTTTGACCTTGGTTGCGCTGCTCGGCCTCGGCCCGGTCGCGGCGCTCCCCCCCGCGACCCTGGCTTCGCCGATGGTTCAAGAAGGCATGAGCATGGGTAACGACGACCCGCGCAAGGCGACGACGATTCAGACCACCTCCGCCAGGCTAGGCAACGTGGCTGATGCCGTGATGGTGCGTTACTTGAATCTGCCGTGGGGGCCGCAAACCTTCGGCTACATTGAAAACGGCGGCAACCAGTTTTACAGCCTGCGCACCTGGCCGATCGCGCATTTGACGCTCAAGACGCGCGCGAAGTTTTTCGGTCGCGACTTCGAGCCGGGCGATTACGTCCTGACCCTCGTTCCCAAGGGGCTCGCCCCGCGCATGGGCATGCAGGTGCGCAGCTTCCAGCCGAGCGGCGACAGCGGCACGTTCCTCGTGCCCGGCAACGTCTTCACGGAAACGCCCAACGGGCCCATCGTGGCCTCGCGTCCCATCGAGTTCAAGCCCGGCGCGCCGCAAAGCGACGCGATGCGGGTTTCGCTCGTTTCGAAGAAGAACCTGGTTGAAATGACCATCAACTACGGCGACCGCTCTTTTACGGAAAAGCTCACGATGGTGAAGTAGCGAAGCGACGGAAGCCGGCGGCGAGCCGAAGCCCAAGCCCCCCGCCGGCTACGCTTGTAACCCGCTTCAGAGACGCGCCGGCGTTTGTGAAGCCCAAAGGGGGAGCCAGACATGCCTGACGCCAATGAGCCGTTGATTCCGACCGCCGGCAATGCGCCAACCAACGCCTATTCCATGCTCGAGCCGCGCATGAAGAAAGTCTATGGCGCGTACTACAAAGAGCTGTACTACACGCCGGAGCGGCGCGTTCTCAATCCGAAGATTCAAGAGCTGATTTCCATCGCGGCCTCGCTGGTGGCCAAGTGCGAGGGCTGTCTTGACGGCCACATGAAGAAAGCCCTCGAGCTTGGCGCGACCAAGGAGGAAATCAGCGAGACGATATGTATCGCCGCGGCGATCAACGCGGCGGCCATGATTGACTTGTCGGATCGCTGCGCGGAGCGGCTCCAGCTCAATCATTTCCCCTCCGCGCCGGCGGCGGCGACTTCGGGCGCGTCATGAAGATGCGCGTCATGAAGATGAAGCGGGCGCTGAAGGTCGCCTCCCTGTGGATGGCCGGCTGGGTTGGTCTGGCGGGCGGCGCCCCGCTGGCCGCGGCGAGCGGCGGGGGGCTGCCGGATGGCGCGGTGGAATACGGAGCGTTTCACTCGGACAGCCTGGGGCGCGACGTGCCCTACGCCGTGTCGCTGCCGCCTTCCTATGCCGCGTCGCCGGAGCGCCGTTACCCGCTGGTCATTTTCCTGCATGGAATGTTCAACGACGAGCGCGACTGGGAAGCGCGCGGCGTGCAGGCGGCGCTCAATGCCGTCCGCGCGAAGGGGCAGGTTGGCGAGTTCATCGTCGCTATTCCGCGCGGCGAAAACAGTTTCTACATCAATGCCAAGCAGGGCGACCGCTACGAGGACGCCATTGCGCGGGATTTTCTGCCCTTCATCGAGCGCCGCTACCGAACGCTTGGCTCGCGCGAGGGGCGTCTGATTGCCGGCATCTCGATGGGCGGCTACGGGGCGCTCCTGATGGCGTTCAAGCATCCGACGCTCTTTTGCGGCGTGGCGGCCCACTGCGCCGCGATCTTTACGGACCTGCCGCGTCCGCCACAGTCCCCCGACGACCGCATCGGCGCGTGGCGCTACGGCCTGGCGTCCAAGCTCTATGGCGATCCGCCGGACGCCGAGTTCTTCAACGCCCACAGCCCGTTGTCAGTCGCGCCGGCGAAAGCCGAAGCCCTGCGGCGGCTGCGCATCTACTTCGATGTTGGCTCGGAAGACCGCTACCGCTTTGACATTGGCAATCAGCGGCTGCACGAAACGCTTGAAGCGCTCAGGGTGCCGCACGAGTTCACGCTCGCGCCGGGCGGGCACGGCTGGGCGTTTCTCGTGGCGCGCAGCGAGCCGGCCTTCGCTTTCTACTGGCGGGCCTTGTCGCCGGCTGTTCAGCGCCCGTCGAGCAAGCGACTGGAGGAAAGGTTATGACTGCGCCAGCGCGCCAGGGCCACGCCTGGCGAGCGGCCCTGCTGGCCGCGCTCCTGGGCTGGCTGGGAGGTTCAATCGAGCCAATGCATGGACAGACCCCTGGACAAACCGCGAATCCCCCTTACCGTCTTTACAAGCCGGATGGCCAGCCGGCGACGCTCGATGACGTGGCGAGCGCGCTGGCGCGCGCCGAGGTGGTCTTCATCGGCGAATCCCACGACGACCCTGGCGCGCACGCCCTGCAGCTCGACCTCCTGCGCGCCGCCCAGGCGCGCTACGGCGCGGACGCGGCGCGCCGGCGGCAAGTCGCGCTCTCGCTGGAAATGTTCGAGCGGGACGTCCAGCTTCCGCTGGATGAGTATCTGGCGGGGCTCATTCCTGAAAATCAGTTTCTCGCCTGTAGTCGGCCGTGGAACAACTACCAGAGCGACTACCGCCCGCTGGTCGAGTTCGCCAAGGCGCAGCGCATCCCGGTGGTGGCCGCGAACCCGCCGCGCCGCTATGTCAACCTGGTCGGGCGCGAGGGGCGCGAGGCGCTGAAGAAGCTTTCCGAGCCGGCCCGCGCCTTCCTGCCGCCGCTGCCCTATGGGGCGGCTTCGGCGGCTTATGAGGCCAAGTTTCAACGCCTGATGTCGGATGCGCATAGGGCGGACAGGGAAGGCGAGCGCCGGATGCCAAGCCTGGCGCGCCTGCTCGATTCGCAGTCGCTGTGGGACGCCGGCATGGCGCATGCCATCGCTGAAACGCTGGCGAGCGTGCCGGAGGCGCTGGTGATTCACATCAACGGTCGCTTCCATAGCGAGGAAGGCCTGGGCATCCCAGAGCATCTCGCCGCGTACCGCAAGGGCACCCGCATGCTGATTGTCACCGTCGTGTCCGACGCGGAAAACCCGGAAGTCCTCAATGTGGCTCGTTACGGCAAGCTCGGCGATTTCGTGGCGCTGAGCGTCAAAGCGACCCCGTGAGGGCATTTTAGAAAGTCATGGTCGCTCGTTTTCAAACGCCTTTTCAAATGCCGCCGCGTCGGCCGCTGCCTGCCCTGCGGATGCTTCTCGCCGCGTTGTGCGCGGCAGCGCTCCTGACGCCCGCGACGCGCGGGCAGGTGGCGCGGCAACCCGTCCGCGCGCGCAGGGCCATAGTCGCCTCGTCCAGCGCCTTCGCCTCGCAAGTCGGCGTGGAGATTCTCCGCCGAGGCGGCAACGCCGTGGACGCCGCCGTGGCGGTCGGGCTGGCGCTGGCCGTGACCTTTCCGGTCGCGGGCAATCTGGGCGGCGGCGGCTTTATGCTCATTCGGATGGCCGACGGGCGGATGGCGGCCATTGACTACCGGGAAACCGCCCCGGCGGCGGCCCGGCGCGACATGTACCTCGATGCCGACGGCAATCATCGGTTGGAAAAATCCACTCTGGGCTATGCGGCGGTCGGCGTTCCCGGCACGGTGGCCGGCTTTGACTTAGCCCTGCGCAAGTACGGTCGGCTCAAGTGGGCGCAGGTCGTCGCGCCGGCGCGACGACTGGCGCGCGAGGGCTTTCCGGTCAGCTATGCGCTGGCGCAGGGCCTGCGGATCGCGCAACGGCTGGCGGGCGATCCCGAAAGTCGCCGAATTTTCCACCGCGACGGCGATTATTATGCCGAGGGGGAAATCTTTCGCCAGCCGGACTTGGCGGCGACGCTGGAGCGGCTGGAGAAACGCGGCTCGCGCGAGTTTTACGAAGGCGAAACCGCGCGGCGCATCGCCGCGGCGATGCGCGCCAACGGCGGTTTCATCACGCTGGATGACTTGAAGCGATACCGGCCAGTCGAGCGCGAGCCGCTGCGCGGGACGTACCGGGGCTATGACATCGCGACGTTTCCGCCGCCCAGCTCCGGCGGCATCATCTTGCTCAACGTTCTCAATCAGTTGGAAGGCGACGATTTGGCGGCGCTCGGGCCCGGGTCGTCTGAGGCGAGCCACTTGCTGATCGAGGCTTTGCGGCGAGCCTTTGCCGACCGCGCCGCGCTGATGGGCGACCCGGATTTCACGACGATGCCGGTTGAGACCTTGATCTCCAAGGAATATGCCAAGGAGCGGCGGGCGACAATTGACCTGCGCCGCGCCACGCCGAGCGCCACCGTGCGGGCCGGGATGGAGGCGCCCGCGTCGGAGTCGGAGAAGGTGTCGGAGAAGGCGGAAACGACGCACTACGCCATTGTGGACGCTGACGGCAACCTTGTGACGAACACCTATACGCTCAACGGTCCCTACGGCTCTGGCGTCACCGTCCCCGGCACGGGCGTGTTGCTCAACAACGAAATGGACGACTTTGCGGCCAAGCCTGGCTCGCTAAACGCTTTTCAGTTGATTCAAGGCGAGGCCAACGCGATTGCGCCAGGGAAGCGGCCGCTATCGTCAATGACCCCGACCATTGTGTTCAAGGACGGAAAGCCTTGGCTGGCCCTGGGGAGTCCGGGCGGCCCAACCATTATTTCCACGGTCATTCAGACGCTCATCAACGTCATTGACCATAATATGAGTTTGCAGCAGGCGATTGACGCGCCGCGCCTGCATCACCAGTGGATGCCGGATGTCGTGATGTGGGAGCCCTATGGCCTGTCGCCGGATACGCGCCGCGCCCTCGAAGCCAAAGGGCATCGGCTGGAGGCCACGCCGCGCTATAACGGCGACGTCGAAGCCGTCCTGATTGACGCGACGGGCGCGCGGCTGGGGGCGTCCGACCCGCGTAACCCCGATGCCCGGGCGATTGGCTATTGAGCGTCGCGGCGGGCGAGCTTGCGCTCGTCCCTCCGCTTGGCGGCGTCTTCGGGAGGGTGACGGCGCGGATCAGGCGGCGCGGCGGGAGTTGCCGGATGTCGATGAAACGGATGTGGGCTTTGGCTTTGAGCGTTGGGCTGATGGCGGCGAGCGTCGGCGCGACGCGCCCGGCGGCGTCCGACCGCATTACGGGACGCGCCTTCGCCACGCGCTCGGAAGTCATCGCCCGCAATGGCATGGCTTGCACGAGCCAGCCGCTGGCGACACAGGTCGCCGTGGACATTCTCAAGCGCGGCGGCACGGCGGTGGATGCCGCCATTGCGGCCAATGCGCTGCTGGGGCTCGTCGAGCCGACCGGCTGCGGGATCGGCGGCGACTTATTCGCGCTGGTGTGGGACCCGAAAAGTCAGCGTCTCCACGGCCTCAACGCCAGCGGGCGGTCGCCGCGGCGGCTGACGCTGGACGAGTTCCGGCGGCGTGATCTCAAGCGCATTCCATCATTCGGGCCGTTGCCCGTCACCGTGCCGGGCTGCGTGGATGGCTGGTTTGCGCTCCACGCCCGATTCGGGTCGCTCCCGATGCCAGAGCTGCTCGCGCCGGCCATCGCCTACGCCCGCGAGGGCTTTCCAGTATCGGAACTCATCGCTTACTACTGGGAGCGAAACGCGGCGGCGCTGGCGCAATTTCCCAATGTGCGCGAAGTCTATGCGCCGGGTGGCCGAACGCCGCGCAAGGGCGAGCTGTTTCGCAACCCGCGCCTGGCGACGACGCTGGAAAAGATCGCCGCCGGCGGGCGCGACGCGTTTTACAAGGGCGAAATTGCCGGCGTCATCGCCGATTTCATCGCCCGGCAGGGCGGCTTTCTCGACCGCGACGACCTCGCCGCGCACGCGTCTGAGTGGGTGGAGCCGATTTCAACCAATTACCGGGGGTATGACGTATGGGAGCTTCCGCCGAACGGTCAGGGGCTGGCGGCGCTCCAGATGCTGAACATTCTGGAGGGGTACGACTTGGCTGCGCTCGGCTTCGGAAGCCGCGAGCACATTCACTATTTCGTCGAGGCCAAGAAGCTCGCCTTTGAAGACCGCGCGAAATTTTACGCCGACCCGGCGTTCGCCAAGGTTCCAGTGACAGAGCTGCTTTCCAAGGCGTACGCCGCCGAGCGCCGGAAGCTGATTCATCCGCAGCGGGCCGGAGCGCGGTACGAAGCCGGCGCTCCGGCGCTGGGGGCGGGCGACACGATTTACCTGACGACCGCCGACCGCAACGGCATGATGGTGTCGCTTATCCAGAGCAACTACCGCGGGATGGGGTCGGGCATGGTTCCGGACGGGCTGGGCTTCATGCTACACGACCGAGGCGAGATGTTTGCGCTCGAGGATGGGCACGCCAACGCCTATGCGCCGGGGAAGCGTCCGTTTCACACGATCATTCCGGCTTTTGTCACCAAGGATGGCCAGCCGTTTCTGAGCTTCGGCGTCATGGGCGGGGGCTTTCAGCCCCTCGGCCACGCGCAAATCCTCATCAATATCATTGATTTTGGGATGAATATCCAGGAAGCCGGCGATGCGCCGCGCATTGACCACCAGGGTTCGTCGGAGCCGACCGGCGAGCGGGCGACTGGCAGCGGAACGGTGACACTGGAAACCGGCTTTGCCTACGAGGTCGTGCGGGAGCTTGTCCGGGCGGGGCATCGCGTCGGCTTTGGGGTCGGGGACTACGGCGGCTATCAGGCGATTCGGCGGGATGCCGCGCAGGGCGTCTATTACGGCGCGTCGGAATCGCGCAAGGATGGGCAAGCGGCAGGCTACTGAGATGGCAAAGGAGAGCGTTGCGCAATGGCTCCCTTCGCCATACAATCCGAGCGAGCGCGCCGCCGGAGTCGCCGACGGTGCGCTCGGTTCATTCTGTCCAGGCTTGGCCGCGGGGCGTTATGTCCTCCACCGAATTGTTATCGCTGCTTCAGCAGGCCATGGAATCGGCCAAAGCCGGCGACAAGGCGCGGGCGCGGAGTCTTTTGATTGAAGTGACCGAGGCCGATCCGCGCAACGAGGTCGCCTGGATGTGGCGCGCATCCGTTTCTCTCACGCCAAAAGACGCCGCCTGGTGCTTGACGAAAGCGCTAGACATCAATCCTGGGAATTGGCAGGCGCAGGAATGGCTGGACAAGATTCGGCAGTTACAACATCAGCCGCCGGCCGTGACCACGCCGTTGAAGCCGCCGCCCGCTGCCAGCGCGCCGGCGGCGGGCCTATCTCCTCCCGCCTTGCTGTCGTCCGATGCGCCGACGGTTGACAATCTGCCGGTGGCTTCCATATCGCCGGATCGCTCGACATCGCCAGTGTCCCGCGCGACTGCAACGGTGCCGTCCCTGCCGGCGGTCAGCGCGCCGCCCGCCGTCCAGCCCGCGTCCAGGCCTTTTCCAACTCGAACGAGCGAAGTCGAGAAGCTCGCCCCGACGCCTCCCCCCGATGCCAAGGTCATTTTGGCCGTGGATGATAGCCTGACGGTGCGCCGGGTGATTACGCAGGCGCTCGAAAGCAGCGGCTACCGCGTCGTGACAGCGGCGGATGGCTATGAAGCGCTGGCCAAGCTCAAGGAAGTCACGCCGGACTTGGCGCTCATCGATATCGCGCTGCCAGGCGGCATGGATGGCTATCAGCTCTGCAAGCAGCTTCGGGCGGAGAAGTCGCGCCGCGGCATACCGGTCGTCATGCTATCGAGCCGGGACAGCTTGTTTGATAAAGTGCAAAGCCGCTTGGTCGGCGCGGCGCAATACATGACCAAGCCCTTTCGGACCGAAGACTTAGTCCTCAACATTCGGCGTCATCTCAAGGAATAACCCCAGGCCTGTGCCCACGCATGGAACGCTAGACGACATTGACCTGCTCACCCTATCCCAAATCCTTTGCGTTGCGCGGCGCCCGACGGCGCTGGAGCTGCGCCGTAACGCCTCGCAGGGCTGGCTTTACTTTGAGAATGGTCGAGTTGTCCATGCGACGCTGGACGCGTTGGCGGGCGAGCCTGCGCTCTTCGCCTTGCTGCGGTGGCGGTCCGGGGAGTTTCGGGTGATCGCCCATATCTACCCCCCCTGCCAAACCCTAGAGCTATCGTGGCCGGAGCTAGCCAGTCTCCTGCTGCGGCTGCCGCCCGCGCCCTAGCGACCGCGGGTTGAAGGGGGCGGGCGGCTTGCGGCGCGCAGGTCACTCCGCGCGGGCGTAGCTCCGCGCCTTGAGCAGCTCGTCCAGGACGAGGTCAGACGTGTTGGCATCCTCCCCAAGGAGCGTGAATTTCTGTTGCAGAACGCTCTCGAAATGCTGATCCGTTTGGCGTCCGGCGGCCTGCTTGGCCGGGAAGGGATCGGAATAGAGAATGGTCTGGCGGGCGATTTCGGTGATCGCGCCGTCGGGATTGATCACGCGCTCGCGGATGCCGGTTAGGATGTAATAGGCATCGTCCTTAATCATGACGAGGTAAACCTCGACCGAATCAAACTTGCCGATGTAGCGGATGTCGTCGGCTTCGAGGAAGGCGCGCCCGACGCTTTGCTCAGATTTGACCGGCGCGGGTTCTGGGGCGCTGCGCGATAGGTGCTTGGTGAGTCGCCCGTCCATGACCCGCACTTCGGCGACTTGCATGGTTTCCGGGCGGGGCGCGCTGGTGAAGCCCGAAGCGAGGGCGTCGAAGTCGTTCTTGGCGTCGGCATAGGCTTGGCGCGCCGCCAAGTAGAGCGAGGAGGTCGGCATGGTGCGGTAGAGCCGCGTGACTTGCTCGTGGAAGCTTTGCAGGCGCTCGCGGCAGCTGGCGATTTTGCCGCCAAGCGTATCGAACTGTTTTCGGTAGGCTTCGAATCCTTTTCCGCGGCGTCCCCGATCGCCGGCTTGCACTCCGGCTGCGTAACTCGCCAACTCTCCATGCAGCGCGACGATCTCTCCGCGCAAAGCTTTGATGGCGGCAGTTATTTCGTTGTCAGCCACGCCGTCTTGCTGGGCGAAGGCGTTTTTTGGGAAGTAACCGACTATTGGCGCCAGCGACAAAAATGACACAACCGTGACTGACTTCATCCACGACATTGCCTGTGTCCCTCGCCAAATTGTGACCAGCTTCTCGCCAGCCAGGTCGCTCGGGGTCGAGGCAGTGCCGGCTCAGGGCAAGGCTGAACACAAATTTTCCGTAACTTGACCGGAATGTTACGCTGCGCGTTACGCTGATGTAAAGCTTTTATTCGCCTAGCGGACATTTTGAGGCGCGTTTTGCTGGAGCCAAAGCGAAGCCAAAAAAGCGCAAAAGCGCCTGGCTCAGGGTAAGCTTGGACGCGCGGGGCGCCCCGCCCGCAGAAACCCGTCCGTAAAAAAACAGGCTCTCGCCTATCGCCCCGGGCGATCTCTCGCAGCCCAGCCTTGACCCGGGGATGGCGACTTTTCCCGATACGCCGCAGCGCCGGAAGCCAACGGCGCGCCAAGCTGAACGGCGCGCCAAGCTGATGGATGAGGTTGTCCATCCGTTCGCCTTGCCTTCCCCGGCGTGACGGTCAAGCGCGTCATCGGGATTGAGGCCGAGTCGTCCGCTGGCTTCGATAAGGAGCTAGCGCGCGCGGCGGAAGAAAGCCGCTACGCGCTGAAGCTCGCGAAGCTGAGTTCAAGTCGGTAATGCGAGGCGAGCCGCCATAAGCGGGGTTGGCTTCTGCCAGCCGCAACGCCCAGCCGCGGGGGGCTTGGGCGTCGAAGGATGGTGGCTAGGGAGGGAATCGAACCCCCGACACACGGATTTTCAGTCCGTTGCTCTACCAACTGAGCTACCTAGCCTTGCCTTGGCGACAGTCGGCAACAGTACGCTTTCCCTGGCGCGCTGTCAATCAGGGCCCTGACAACGCGGCGCGTCAGCCCGGCGGCGCGCCGCCCAAGCCCTCCGCCGGCGGGCGCTCCGGGCTTTCCTCGCCGCTGACGAAAAGCCGCTCCAGCCAAGCCCACTCGCGCCGCCCATACAGTCCCTGGGGTCGCGCGATCATCAGGCCGACCAGCAGGAGCGCATAGAGCGCCATGCGGTAATCCGGCAAATTCGCCAGAAATGGCGCCGCCTCCACGACCGCCGGCGGCAGCAGGCGCGTCGCGTCGCGCAACGCCTCCGGCAAGATGGTCAAAACGCTCGCGCCCACAATGGCGCCCGAGACGCTCCCCAGACCGCCCAGCACAATCATCGTCACGATTTCAACCGAGCGCAAAAACGTAAACGAGCTGGGATTCAAATAGTTGTCATAGTGCGCGTAAAGCCCGCCGGCCACGCCGGTCAGCGCTGCGCTCGCCACGAAAGCCGTCGTCTTGGCGCGCGCGGTGTCAATGCCCATTGCCGCCGCCGCGATTTCGTTTTCCCGCACGGCCGCCAGGCTACGCCCGAAGCTCGAATAAGCCAGGCGTCCCACCGCGAGAACCGTCCCGGTCGCCGCCAGCGCGACCCAGAAGAATATGGTGTCTTCCAAAAACAAGGCGAAGCGCTGATCTGGGAGTTGTCCCGGCGTGTCTGGCCCCTGCGCGATATTGGTGAATCCCAGCGCGCCGCCGGTCGCCTCGAGGTTGAGCAGCGCGACGCGGATAATCTCGCCAAATCCCAGCGTCACAATCGCCAGGTAGTCGCCCCGCAGGCGCAGCGTCGGCAGCCCGACCAGCCACCCGGCGGCGGCGCTGGCCGTCGCGCCAACCGCCAGCGAAGCCAAAAGCCGCGCCGTATGCACCGGCCAGCCCGGCAGGCTGTCTAGCAGCGCGGTAAACGGCGCCCCGCAGAAGTGCGTCACCGCCCCGGACGCATAGGCCCCAATCGCCATGAAGCCCGCGTGACCAATCGAGAACTGGCCGGCGCAGCCGTTGACCAGCGTCAGGCTTGCCGCCAGCGCGATGGAAATCCCGACCAGCGTGATGACGCGCAGGTAGTAAGCTGATAATCCATAGCCCAGCAAGCCGTGGACGAAAAAGCGATTGAGCAATAGCAGTCCCAGCGTGCCGGCCATGACGCCAAGCCACGCTCGCGCCGGATGCGGCTGCCTGATCCTCACGGCGACCTCTCGTAACCGACTTGAATTGTAGGCGCTCGCTTGAGCGCTCGCCCAACCAAGATTTTGCAAAGCGGCGCGCATTCGCGCTATGTTGCGCTACCGGCAAGGCAAGCCTTGAGCATTTTCAGCGTTCGCCGCCTGAACGCAATACGCGGGCGTATGCGCGAGGCGCGCCAAGTCTGGCATCTCACCCAAGCCAACAGAGGAGTGCAGCGTGGCAAATCAGCTCTTCGTGGTCAAATCCATTGATGAACTGCAAGCGCAGTCATCGGCTGAGCAAGGGTCGCTCAAGCGAACTCTCGGCCCTGTCAACCTTACAGCGCTCGGCATCGGAGCCATCATTGGCGCCGGACTGTTTTCGATCACCGGCCTCGCCGCTGGCAACAATGCCGGCCCGGCCGTGACCATTTCCTTTATCATCGCCGCCGTGGGCTGCCTCTTCGCCGGACTCTGCTACGCTGAGTTCGCCGCGATGATTCCCGTGGCAGGCAGCGCCTATACCTACTCCTATGCGACCATGGGCGAGCTTGTCGCCTGGACGATTGGCTGGGATCTCGTGCTGGAATACGCCGTCGGCGCGGCGACCGTCTCGATTAGCTGGTCGCGCTATCTGGTGAAGTTTTTAGAGTATTACAACGTCGCGCTGCCGCCCCAACTGACCATGTCGCCGTTTGACTCCATTACGACCGCCAGCGGAGCGACCGTCGCCGGCGTGATCAATTTGCCCGCCGTGTTTATCGTCGTCGCGATGTCTCTGATTCTGATGAAAGGCACCCAGGAGTCGGCCCTGGTCAACAATATCATCGTAGCCCTTAAGGTCGGCGTCGTGCTGGCGTTCATCGGGCTCGGCTGGGCGTTTATCGAGCCGAAAAACTACGAGCCTTATATTCCGCCCAACACGGGCGAGTTCGGCAGCTTCGGGTGGAGCGGGATTGTGCGCGCCGCCGGCATCATCTTTTTCGCTTACATCGGCTTTGACGCGGTTTCCACGGCCGCGCAGGAGGCGCGCAACCCGCAGCGCGACATGCCGATTGGCATTCTCGGGTCGCTGGCGATCTGCACGGTGCTCTATATCCTCTTCGCCCACGTCATGACCGGCTTGGCGCATTATTCCGAGTTTCAGGGCGTCGAGGGCATCGCGCCGGTCGCCACCGCCATCGCCCATACGCCTTACAAGTGGCTCAACCAAGGCATCATTTTGGCCATCTTGGCGGGCTACGCGTCGGTGATTCTCGTCATGCTGCTCGGTCAATCGCGCGTTTTCTTCTCGATGTCGCATGACGGCTTGCTACCCAAGGTGTTCTCGGAGGTCCATCCGCGTTTTCGCACGCCATGGAAGTCCAACGCGCTGTTCGCGATTTTCGTGAGCCTGTTCGCGGCTTTCGTGCCGGCGCGCGTAGTGGGCGAGATGACCAGCATCGGGACGCTCTTCGCGTTCATCCTGGTGTGCGCCGGCATCGTCGTGCTGCGCTACACGCAGCCGGAGCGCGAGCGGCCGTTCAAGACGCCGCTGGTGCCGGTCGTGCCGGTTCTCGGCATTCTGGTGTGCTTCGCCATGATGGCGGCGCTGCCGCTTGACACTTGGTTGCGGCTCGTCATCTGGATGGCCGCCGGGTATGTCATCTACTTCACCTATGGCATCCGGTACAGCAATCTGAAGCCGGCGTCCTGAGCCGCGGCGCGAGACGCCGGGCGGCGTCTTCCGCGCTGGCCTTTTTCGCTCGGCTTGCGCTCAGCCCGCGGCGGCGAAGCGCCGCCGCGCCGACCAGGGGCGCGCTAGCGCGGCCGGCGCGGGGCTTGCCCTGTGGCGAGCGTCAGTGACCAGCCTGCGGCGCGAGCGGGCTCGACTCATTGATCCAGGTATCCTTGTCATGCATGACCGCCTGCGGCGGGAGCGCCGGAGAGTGGGTTTTCGCCGCCGGATGGCGCTTGACGGCCGTGCCGATGGCGAGAAACTCCAGCAGGCCGTTCATATCATTGACGTGGGTCTTGATGCCCGTGACATCGTCCGCGCCGAGCTGCTCCGCCTCGGACGCGATGAGGCCAATGGCGTGTTCGCGCGCCTCGTAGATCAGCGAGGTGAGCTCATGAATTTCGCCCCGCGCAAACGACTTGATGGCCGACATGATGCCGCCCACGAATCCGAGCGAGTAAACGGCCGTCCCCAGAACGAGCCGCAGCGGGACGTAGCCCATATTGGCCAGATTCCACATTTCCTGACAGGTGAGGTCGCTGGTGACGGGCTGCTGCTTGAAGCTTGCCGGCAGGTCGGGATGGAAGGCCGCCGTGCCCATCACCATCATCTCTTGAACGCCCTGAAACGGCCTGACGGTCGTCTTGATGCCCAGCACCGCGTTCGCGCCGGTCTGCCTGGCTTCCTGCGCAATGCGGTCAAGCGCAAGGTGGCGCGTGGCATTGAGCGCGTTGCTGAACTCCCGAATCTCGCCGCGCTTGAGGCTGCGCAAGCCGCCCATCAGGCCGCCGCCCAGCCCAATCGAATAGGCTACGTTGCCGAAGACGAACTGGCGCGGCTCATAGCCTGCGTCGAGCAGACAGTAGAGGTCCTGTCCGTCGCCGCTCATCGTGAACTCCAACTGCCCAGCCGCGGGCGTCATCCGGTGGATGGTCGAGGCGATTGAGAGAAACTCGATGTTGCCGTGAAAGTGCCGCAGCTCGCTCGTTACGCTGGTGATGCCGACTCCGCCGTAAGCCTGCGCCTCGCGAACCATGCGCTGGTAAGACTGCAAGCGCCCCTCGTGGATGAGATTCGTCACCTGCGTGACTTCGCCGCCGATCAGCCCCTGCACGCTCGAGCCTAGGCTGCCCAGCAAGCCGAGCGAGTAAACGCTGTTGCCGACGATGAGGCTGCCCGGCGTAAAGCCCTTCTGGCGCAGGCAAAACATTTCATTTCCGGAAAGCCCGGTCAGAATGGTGTTCATCTTGCCGCGCCCAAGCGTTTGCGGGAGGCGGGGGAGCTGCCCCGGCGGCGGCCCGGCCGCGCCCCCGCCGGTTGGCGCTGGCGGGCAGATGTCGCGCAGCTCAGGCGCGTGTAACGCTTGAATCCAGTTGAGCCTGCCCTTGCGAACGTAGGCGTCGGGCGGGACGCGCCCTTCCGCAATCCACTGCCGAAGGGTCGCCAGATCGGTCTCGTAAGTTTGCCCGTTGAGGCTGACGCTCCAGTTCTGGCTCATGCCTTTTCGTCCTTGGCGCGACAGCGCCCTGCCAATCGGCGCGACAGCGCCCTGCCAATCGGCGCGACAGCGCCCTGCCAATCGGCGCGACAGGCTAGGCCTTGACCACCTTGCCGCGCAAGCGCTCGGATGAAATCGCTGCGCAAGCGTTGCGGGTGTCAATGACCAGCGGCGCGTGCTCGACGACAAAAGCGTAGTCAATCGCGTCGTGCGCCGTGCAAATCACCACGGCGTCGCTGTGCGCCAAAACTTCCGCGGTCAGCGCAACCGAGGGGGTTCCGGCATAGTCAGGGTATTCGCGCATCGGCGGGGCGATGGGAATGTAGGGGTCGTGAAAGCGGGCGTTTGCCTGGCGCGCGCGCAGCAACTCCCAAATGGCGAATGTGGGCGACTCGCGCGGGTCGTCCACGTTTTTCTTGTAGGCCAGCCCCAGCAGCAGGATGTTGGCCCCGCGCAGCGGTTTTCCTTCGTCCGAAAGGGCTTCGAGCAGGCGCGTGACGACATAGCGGGGCATGCTTGCGTTGATGTCGCCGGCCAGCTCGACGAATTTGGTCTGGACGCCGAATTCGCGCGCCTTCCACGTCAGGTAAAACGGGTCAATCGGGATGCAGTGTCCGCCCAGGCCCGGCCCCGGCTCGAACTTCATATAACCGAACGGCTTGGTTTTGGCCGCCTCCAGCACTTCCCATACATCGATGCCCATGGCGTCGAAGACAATCTTGAGCTCGTTGACCATGGCGATGTTGACGCACCGGAAAATGTTTTCGACTAGCTTGGTCGCCTCGGCGACGCGGGTTGAGGATACTGGCACGAGCGACTGGACGGCCTGGCGGTAGAAGCTGACGCCCGCCGCCAGGCAGTCGGCGGTCAGTCCGCCGATGACCTTGGGAATGTTGCGCGCGCTGAAATCGGGATTGCCTGGGTCCTCGCGCTCCGGCGAATAGACGACGTGAAAGTCCAGTCCGGCGCGCAGCCCCGATCCCCGCTCCAGGCGCGGAACAAGCTCCTCTTCCGTCGTGCCGGGATAGGTGGTGGATTCCAAGCTGATGAGCTGCCCGCGTCGCAGATGGGGCGCGATGGCGTCCGCCGTGCGAATGATGAATGATAGGTCCGGCTCGCGATGCGCCGTCAATGGCGTCGGGACGCAGATCAGGATGGCTGTCGCGGCGGCCAAATGCGCCAGATCCGCCGTCGCCAGAAGGCGCCCGGTGGCGGCGGCGGCAGCCATCACGGAGGCCGGAACGCTTTTGATATAACTGCGTCCGGCGTTGACGTCCGCCACCTTGCGCTCGTCAATGTCAAACCCGATCACCTGGCAGCCGCCGCGAATGAACTGCATGGCGAGCGGCAAGCCAACGTAGCCCAGCCCGATGATGCCAACCGTTGGATGATCTGCGCGCAAAGACATAGGCTGCCTTGGGTTTTCGCCACAGGGGCGGCTTGGCCAGGCGACGGCGCAACCTAAATACTGCGTGCCAGAATCTTCCGTCAAGCCCGGCGCTGGTTCTGACTTGAGATGGCTTTGAAACTCCATGTCCGTGTCACCCTGCTCGCTTCGGCCATTGTCATTAGCGCGCTGGGCGCGTTTGTCTGGCTGTCGAGCCGCGAGCTGGGGCGCTTGCTTGGCGAGGAGCAGCGGACGCGCGTCAAGCTGCATGCCGTGACGCTCGCCGAGCAAATCGCGCGGCTGCCGAATGAGCAAGCGGGGCTGAATCGCCTTGTGAGCCTGGCGAAAAACGCGCGGCCGGGCGCGGTCGGCATCCGCGTCTGGGAGCGCGTCGGCAAGAGCTATCAGACGCTGGCGACGGTGGCGGATAACGACCTGCCGCCGCCTGATGTGGAGGCGATCGCCGCCGCGCTCCGAGCGCCGGTCGTGGTCAATCTGCCGGCCAAGCGCTCGCTGGCCGACAGCGGGGAAGCCTACTGGGTGTGCGTCCCCATCAAGCGGACGGGTCGCCCCGAGGGGGCGGTGGAATACGTCGAGCGCTTTGAGCCTGCCCGCGGCGTCGTGGCGCGGTACCGAACGCTGGCGCTGTGGCTGGCGCTAGGCTGCGTGATGGCGATTACGCTGGCGACCGGCTGGCTTTTTCGCCAGACGGTCTATCGCCCAATTGAGCGGCTGCTGGCGGCGATGCACCGCGTGCAGGATGGCGATTTGTCGGCGACGATTGCCGTCGCCGGAACTGATGAGTTGGGGCGTCTGGCAGCCGGCTACAATCAAATGCTGACGCAGGTGCGGTCTATGACCGAAGAGCGCGAGCGGCAGCGGCAGCTTCTGGAAGAGCGCGTGGCGGGGGCGACGGCGGAGCTTTCTGAGCGCAATGCGCAGCTCGAAGCCCTCAACCGCGAGCTGTGGGCGATGACCCGGCGGCTGACCGACATGGAGCGCCTGGCCGCCGCCGGCCAGACCGCCGCGCAGTTGGCGCATGAAGTCGGGACGCCGCTCAATCTGATTAGCGGCCACGTCCAGCTTTTGAGCGCCGACCTCGACGGGGATGCCAAGGCGCGCCACCGGTTGGAGACCATCGGGGTGCAGATTGAGCGCATTGAGCGCATTGTGCGCGCGATGCTAGATCGGACACGCCCCGATATCAGCGAACACCAACTGCTCGATGTGAATGCGGTGTTGCACCGGACGTTTGAGGTCATCCAACCGGCGCTGGAAGCCCGTCGGGTTCGTCTAGTAACGCAACTGGATGCGGCGCCGCTGCTGATCCGGGGTGTGGCCGACCAGTTACAGCAGGTGTTTATCAATTTGTTCAACAATGCTCTGGACGCCATGCCGGACGGCGGGCAACTCGCCGTGACGAGCGCCCGCTGGGAAAGCGGGACGGGGGTTGAACGATTTGTGGTTGAAGTGCGTGACACCGGACTGGGCATGGCGGAAAACATCCAGGCGCGTATCTTTGAGCCGTTCTTTACGACGAAGCCGCGCGGCAGTGGGACGGGTTTGGGGCTGGTGGTGGCGCGGCAGATCATTCGTGAGCACGGTGGCGACATCACGGTGACGAGCCGGCCCGGGTGTGGCACGACGGTTCGCCTTGAGTTGCCTCCGGCAGCGGAGCCGGTTGCATGATCCGACATATTCTCGTTGTCGATGACGATGCTGCTTCGTGTGAGTTACTACGTGAGATCTTTGCTGCTCGCGGATGGCAGGTGACGACGGCCACGACGCCGGCTGCCGCCCGCGCGCGTTTTGCGGAGCAAGTGTTCGATCTGGTGGTCAGCGACATCAACCTCGAAGCTGACGCCACCGGGCTTGATCTCCTCAAGGACTTCCAAGCGCGCTGTCCGGTCATTTTGGTGACGGGGTTTGGCACGCTGGACACCGCCGTAGCCGCCACGCGCGATGGCGCCTGGGATTTCATCTCCAAGCCGTTCAAAGTCGAGGAGGTCATTGCCGCGGCCCAGTCGGCGCTTGCGCGCGGAACCGAAACGGCGCTCCCCCTGGTGGCTGCCATGGATACATCGGGGATGGTGGGACGCTCGGCCGCGATGGTGGCTCTGTATAAAGAAATTGCCCGCGTTGCGCCAACGCGCTCAGCGGTACTCATCAGTGGCGAGTCAGGGGTCGGGAAAGAGCTGGTCGCGCGCGCCATCCACCGGCACAGCCCGCGCGCCGAGCGGCCCTTCGTGCCGGTCAACTGTGGCGC
>CALCKX010000115.1 GCA_937966115.1 uncultured Chloracidobacterium sp.
GAGCAAATGAAAGCGCAAACCGACCGCGAGCATGCCGAGGTCGTCGCGCTGGGCGGGCTGCATATCATCGGCAGCGAGCGACACGAATCCCGGCGGATTGACAACCAGCTTCGCGGCCGCGCCGGCCGGCAAGGCGACCCAGGCTCGTCCCGCTTTTACCTTTCGCTCGAAGACGACCTGATGCGCATCTTTGGGGGCGACCGGCTCAAGAAAATCATGCTGACGCTGGGCATGGAAGAGGGGGTAGCCATCGAAAGCCGCATGGTGTCGCGCCGCGTGGAAGCCGCCCAGAAGTCGGTCGAGGCCCACAACTTTTCCATACGCAAGCACTTGCTTGAGTATGACGATGTCATGAACCTCCAGCGCGGGACGATTTACAACCTGCGTCGCGAGTTGATGGAGGGCGCGCAGGGCGAGCGCGAGTTCATCAATCTGGCGGAAGACCTGCTGGGGGACATCCTTGGGCGCTACCTGCACGGCCGACCGGAAGAGTGGGATGCCGATGGGCTCCGCGTCGCCCTGCTGGATATTTACGCTTTCGATTGCGAGGCCGAAAAGCTGGACTTCAACCGCCTAAGCCGCGACGAAATCCGCGACAAGGTCTGGCAAACCGTTCTGGAGCGACACAAGGCGCGCGAGGAAAAGGTTGGCGCCGAGCATCTGCGCCAGCTCGAGCGGCACGTCATGCTCAACGTGCTTGACTCCCACTGGAAAAAGCACCTCGCGGCGCTAGACCACCTGAAAGAGGGCATCGGGCTGCGGGGCTACGGGCAAAAGGATCCGCTCGTCGAGTACAAGAAAGAGTCGAGCCGGCTTTTTGAAGAGATGATTGACCGGATGGACGAGGAGTGCGTCCGCATTCTCTTCAACATGCGAGTCGAGGTCGCGGAGTCGTCGGCGCTCGATCTTGATGAGGAAGCGGAGGGCGAAGGCTTCAGCGCCGCCGGCGAAGCGAGCCTGCCGCCGCCGCTCCCCCGCGTCGCCGCCGCGCCGGCGGTCGCGGCGCCAATGGCTACGGCGCCGGTCGCGGCGCCCCGCTCCGCGACAAGCCCGGTTTACACGGCTGCCAATGCCAGCGCGCCGCGCGCTGGCGAAGGCCGGGGGCCGGCGCGGCGCGCGCCCAAGATCGGCCGTAACGAGCCTTGTCCCTGCGGCTCGGGCAAGAAATACAAAAACTGCCACGGCGCATAGTGTCGCGCGAGCAAGTAAAGCAAAACGAGCTGTAGCGTTTTTCCTGCCGTTTTGGTAAAATTCGCCACGAACGTCTTTTCACTTCACGCGATAACTCGCCGTCCGTGACTGTCGGCGCGGACGCCGCAAGTCATGGGCGGGCGATCCCGAAAGCCCATGCAACCAACCACCCAGTCCGCGCTAGCGCTCTCGCTGGCGCTTTCGCTCTGTCTTGGCTTTGTGACGGGATGCGGGACGACATCCCGCAAGCTCGCGGCAGGCGTTGACGCCAAGCCGGCCAAATGCGAGCCTGGCAAACAAGGCGGCGCGCTCAAGCTCGCGCTGGCGTTTGGGCCGCTCACCTTCAATCCATTCGCGGATTCGACGCCGGACACCTTTGCCGTGCTGCGCAAGCTCTATGGCGCGCTGCTCGATTACGACTTCGAGAAACAGACGGTTGAGGATAGCGGTCTGGCCACCGCGGTCTCGCTTGAAGGCGATGGAAAAACCTATCAGATCACCCTTCGCAAGTGCTTTTTCTCGGACGGCTCGCCGCTTTTGCCAGACGATGTCGTTTTCTCATACAACACGGCGCTCGCGTCCGGCTCGTCATTGAGCGACTTGCTCAAAACCGGCACGGGCAATGAGCGGGTGGAAGCCAAGTTCAGCATCGTTGACACCCAGACCGTGCGGATTCAATTCAACGATCCAATCTCGGCCGACGCGGCCAAGTTCGTTCTGGCGCGCATTCCGATTGTTTCCAAAGCCAACTTTCAAAACGCCAAGGATGACCCGACCAAGATCGCCTGCTCGGGACCCTTTGTCGTCAAGGCGGTATCCGCGAAGGAGCTGCGCCTGGCCGCCAACCCGAACTACTGGAAAGTGGACAACGCCGGCACGGCGCTACCCTACCTCGACGAGGTCGTCTATGAGCTTGGCGTGGACCGCAAAACGCAATCCGAGCGGTTTGCGGAAGGCAAATACGACGTTATCGACTATCTGCTGCCGGCTCAGGCCAAGGCTCTGGAAGGGCAGGCCAGAATTCGCAACGCTGGCGGATCGCTGCGGGTCTGGACGCTGGTCGGCAACGCCCGCGTTGACCAAACCAAAGTTGACCGAAATCGGTCAAAGCACTTTCTCGCGGATGATTTCCGGGAAGCCATCTCGCGACTCATTGACCGCAACCGCCTGGCCCAGACCGTTCTGGGCGGCGAGGCCAAGCCATCGTTCGGGCTGATCGCGCCTGGCAACCCGACGTGGCATGACCCCAACGCCCCACGCTATGAGCCGAACGTGCAAACGGCCAAGGCGGCGCTCCTAGCAGCCGGCTACAGCTATCGCGACGGCAAGCTCTATGACGGCATCAACGCCCCAGTGCGCTTTAAGTTCATCGTCCCCAAGGAGCCAACGGCGCTGGCGCTGGCGCAGTCCATCGTTCAGGACCTGACAGCGGCCGGGCTGGACATCTTCCTCGATGAGCAGCCCCTTGATAAATGGTGGAAAGCCCTGACGACCGGCGTCTTCGATATGATTTTGGTGGAAATTCAGCCGGAATTCCCCGATCCCGTGTTTCTCCAGCCATTTGTCACCGGCAGTCGCCCTTACTTCGCCGACCCGGTCATCACCAATGTGCAAACCGACTTGCGCGGCTATGACTGGTTCAAGAAAATAGCCAAGGACTTTGACTTGGCGCTGCGGCAGAAAACGACCGAGGAGCGGAAAAAGCTTTACAACGACTTCCAGAAGAGCTGGAACGAAGTGTCGCCGGTCATCCACCTTGTTTCAGAACACACGATTGCCGGAGCGCGCTCCAACGTTTTGAATGTCCGGCTGGCATCCTTTGACCCAGCTGCGACCTGGAATCTCGAGGAGCTGTACCTAAAGTGAAGTCGCCTGCCTCGGCATACGTTTTCGCTTGTCATTCACGTCATGAAAGCCTGCTCGCAATGTCGGCGCACCTATACGGCGGACATCGCTTTTTGCCCCTACGATGGCAAGGCGCTGTCGGTGGTTTCCGACGAGGAAGAGCTGGGCGAAGACCCGCTCGTCGGACGGGTTTTCATTGACCGCTATCACCTTACCGCCCGGATTGGCGAGGGCGGCATGTGCACGGTGTATCGCGGGACGCACGTCCTGACGCGCAAGCTTTGGGCGGTCAAAATCCTGCATGCCGAGCTGGCCGCCCAGCGGCGGGCCGTCAAGCGATTTCAGAAGGAAGCCCAGGCAGCCAGCCGCATTGACCATGCCAATGTCATTCAGGTGACTGACTTCGGGACGAGCGAGGAAGGCTACGTCTATCTGGTCATGGAGTATTTGGAAGGCTCGACCCTCAAGCGGGCTATCCAGACCGACGGGCCGTTCACGCTCGACCGCGCCGTGCATATCGTCCGCCAGATTGGCGAAGCCCTCGACGCCGCGCATGCGCAAAGCGTTATCCACCGCGACCTGAAGCCCGAAAACATCATGCTGTTGCCGACCGATGAAGCGGAGCGCGAGCGCGTCAAGGTGCTCGACTTCGGCATCGCCAAGGTGCAGGAAGACACCGGTGACAGCGCGCCGCTCACGGCGCAAAACATGGTCATGGGCACGCCGCAGTACATGTCGCCCGAACAGGCCAAGGGCTTGGAGCTTGACGCGCGCTCCGACATCTACAGCCTGGGGGTCATCGCGTACGAAATGCTCACCGGCAAAACGCCGTTTCAGGGCGGGTCGTCCAAGATCATTCTCAACAAGCACGCGAATGAGATACCGCCATCGCCGCGTCGCCTGCGCCCCGAGCTTTCCGCGCATGTCGAGCGGGTCGTCATGCGCGCGCTCGAGAAAAGCCCGTTGCGGCGACCGCAGTCCGGCAGCGAGTTCGCCCGCGAGCTGGAGCTTGCGGTGCGCTTGGCGGCGACAATGAGCAAGCGCGAGGCCGAGCGGTCGCTGCCGCCGCCGGACGCGGCGAGCGCGCCGCCGCCGCTTGCGCTTGAACGTAGCCCGGCGGATGTGATCATGGCATCCCAGACGGTTCTCGCCCGCGAGCAGCCGCGCCGCAGGGCGACTTGGCGAACAGTTGTCATCGTCGCCTTCGTCATAGCCTGCGCCTTCATCGGAGGCATGATTTGGTGGTCGCTGCGAAGCTAGCCAGCGTCTGGCTTCCGAGCCGCGCGGCTTCCGGGCGCGCAGGGCCGGGCGACTTGCCATTTCTCGCGCAGGGCTTGTAACGAAGGCGTTGCCGCTTAACGACGGCGTTACCGTCGCGCGGGAAACTTGGGCGGACGGCGCAGCCAGCGCCTATTTTAGTGAAGGAACCCTTGGATTGTGAAACGACGCTCATTCATAAGCCGCCTGCTCTGGTCGCCGGCGGCGCTGTCGCTCCTGCGTCTCCAGGCTGAGAGCGATGAGAAGGACGCGCTGCTTTCAGGCCCGCTGGTTGGTTACAGCGAAATCACGGAAAGCGCAATCTGGCTCCAGACGCGCCGGCCGGCTCGGGCGCAGCTTCGCTACTGGATTCAAGGCAAGCCTGAAACCGCTCGGCTGAGCGACGAGCGCCACACCACCCGGGCCGGAGACCTCATTGCCAAGTTTACCCTGTCGGGCCTCGCCTTTGGGACGCGCTACGACTACGAGGTTTATCTGGATGGCGAGCGCATTGAGCGCCCCTACGCTATGACGTTTCAGACGCAGCCGATGTGGCGGTGGCGCTCGGAGCCGCCGTCGTTCAAGGTCGCTTTCGGCTCCTGCCATTACGTCAACGATCCGCCCTTTGACCGTCCGGGGCGGCCCTATGGCGATCCGCCCAAGGCGTTTTCAGCTATCCTGGCGCAAAAGCCCGACCTGATGCTCTGGCTGGGCGACAACTGCTACTACCGCGAGGCGGACCACCACACGGAAGCGGGGATGCGCTACCGCTACGCGCACACCCGGGCGCAGGCCGAGTTGCAACCGCTGTGGGCGGCGACCCACCACTATGCCATTTGGGATGATCACGATTACGGCCCGAATGATTCCGACCGCACCTTTCGCGGGCGCGAAACCGCGCTGCGCGTGTTCCGCGACTACTGGGCGAATCCGGCTCACGGAACGCCTGAGCTGCCCGGCTGCTTTTTCCGCTTCGATTGGGCCGACATCGAGTTTTTCATGCTCGACGACCGCTACCACCGCTCGCCGAACAGCTTCGCGGATGACGACCCGAACAAGGCGATGCTTGGTCGGGAGCAGCTCCGGTGGCTGTTGGAATCGCTCCGCTCCAGCGAGGCGACGTTCAAAGTCATCGTCAACGGCGGACAGATGCTCAACCCGGTTTCCCCCTGGGAATGCTTCAGTCGCTTCAAAGCTGAGCAAGCCGCAGTGTTTGACTTCCTCCGCGCGGAAAGGATTCCCGGCGTCATCTTCATTTCCGGCGACCGGCATCTGGCGGAACTTAATCAGCGCCAGGAGCCGGGGCTTTATCCGCTCTACGACTTTACGTCCAGCTCGCTCACGGCCGGCGTCGCCACGCTTTCCAAAGCTGAGCAGAGCAATCCCTGTCGCGTCAGCGGCACGCTGGTCGAAAAGCACAACTTTGGCATCCTGGAGTTTTCCGGCCGGCGCGCCGCGCGCTTGCTGACAATGCGCTGCTTCAGCGACGAGGGCGTCGAGCAGTGGAAACGCGAGATTCCGATCCGCGAGCTACAGTTTCCGCGCAAAGCCGAGTCAACGGGGCAGGTCGCGGAGCCGCTTGAATCGCCGTAAAGCGGCGACTGGTAGCCTTCCAGCCGACTTATCAAATAAAATGCTTCGCTGCCGAGCGCCAGTCATCAGCTTTAGGTTTTTGGCTCATGGTTAAGCGGATGCTCTTTCATCATTGGGTTTCCCGAGCGTTGGCAGTCTGGCTTGCCGCCGCCCCGCTTGGCGCGGCGGCGGATCAGCCCGCCAGCGCCGCGCCGACGCCCGACGCGCAGGCGCTTCCGCCAGTTCAGCGCGACACCCTGTTGACGGGTCTGCCCATCCTCATTGCGGAGCGTCCCGGCTCGACTTCCGTCGCCATTGCCGTCGTCATCAAAGTGGGCAGCGCGTTTGACCGGGTTGGCAAGGCCGGGCTGGCGCGCTTGACGGCTGAATGCATACGAAGCGGCGGCGGCGGCTACGACGCCGAGCGCGTTCGGATTGAGCTTGAAGAGGCGGAAGCCCAACTCGATATCCAGGCCGACTGGGATCGAACGCTCATCCTGCTGACCGGCCCGGCCCGCAACGCCGCCGTCCTGATTGACTTGCTTGGCAGGCTCGTCACGCTGGCGGATTTCGCCAAGCGCGATTTCCCGGATGAGCGATTCGAGCCGCATCGCGAAGCCGCCATCGCCGCCGCCCAGGCGGCGCAAACCGAGGAAGCCGTGGCTGACGCGCTCTTTCACAAGACGCTTTACGAAGCGCACCCCTACCACCACACGACGCTGGGAACGCCGGAGAGCGTCGCCGCGATTACGCGCGCCGACGTGGCTGACTTCTATCGCCGGCACTGGCTGCCGGACAATGCGGCGATTATCATCGCGGGCGACATTACCGCCGCTCAAATCCGTGGCGTGACTCGCCGCGCTTTTGGGGGATGGGGCAAAAGCAAGCCCGCGCCCGCGACATTTTTACCCCCGAACGCCCCGGAGCGACTCCGCCTGGCGCTCCGGCCCGGCTCGGGCGAGCGGGTTCACGTCCGCATCGGCGGCCTGTTGCCGGAAGTCACGCCCGAGACCCGGCCCGCCTGGCTGGTTTTCACGGAGGCGCTGCGGCGGCGCGCGCGCCCCTGGACGCTGGAACTCGCCCACCGGCGACTGCCCGATAGCCCGTGGATGCTCAGCGCGACGCTCGCGCCGGAAGCCGTCGCCGCCGGCATCGAGGGGATGTTGCAGGCGCTCGACCAGCTCCGCGACGCGCCGCTGAGCGAGGAAGAAGTTCGGGCGGCGCAGGCGGCGGCCAGCGCCGCCCAGGGCGATCGCATCCCCAATAACCGCGATCTCGCGCAGCGGCTCGCGCAAATCGAAACGTACGGCCTCAGCGCGATGGCCGAAGCCGCCTTGCCGGCGCGCCTGGCCGCAGTGACGCCCGCCGCCTGCCAAGACTTGGCGCGGCAAATGCTCAGTCGCGGGCGGCTGGTCACAATCTACGGCGGCGCGCCCGCGCTTCAGGCAACCTTGGCAAAGCTTGGAACCGTCGAGATCATTCAACCGTGACCTGCCCTTCGAGGCGTCGGCGGTCGGTCCTCGAGCGCCGCATGACGTTGGACTTGCATACCATGCGCGACGATTTTTACGACAATCAAGTAGCTGAGCCGGCGCTTCCGCTTGCGGGCGATGCATTGTCCGGCTACCCGTCAACCAGCGCCCCGCTTGCCGCGCCGGACTTTGAAGCCGCGCCCGCCCTACCCAGGGCCGAGCGGCAGGCGGATGGCGCGGAAGCGGCCGTGGCGGAAATCGCGTCGGCATCCGAGGCGATTTCCCAACCCGCCGGCGCGGCGCTCCGGAAACCCGAGCTGGCGGAAAATCAGCCCGAAGCCCCAGCCGGGCCGGCCAGCGCCGCTTCCGCGACGAAGCCAGTCGCTTCGCCGGCGCTTGCCGGCGAAGCGACGGTCAATGCGCTAGATGCCAGCCCATCGCCGCCGCTCGCCCGGCCGGACTTTCGCCCGCTGTGGACAGTGACGCCCAATCAGGCGCTCCCCGCCTCGGACGGCTTGGCGAATGAAGCCGGCGTGATCGTTTCCTCTTTCGCCGGAGCGCCGCCGAGCTGGAAACACTGGCTGCAGGAAGGCCTCAGCGTGGGGCGCAGCGTCTTGCTGGCGCTTGTTATCGCGTTGCTCATCGGGCTTTTTGTCATTCAGCCCGTGTATGTCAAAGGCACGAGCATGCTGCCCCGACTGCGCGAGGGCGAGCGACTTTTCGTCAATCGCTTCATTTACAACTTTTCAAAAATCGAGCGCGGCGACATCGTGGTTTTCTACTATCCGAAGAACCCGCAGGAGAGCTTCATCAAGCGCGTTATCGGCTTGCCCGGGGATGAGATCCTGCTTTCCGGCGGCAAGCTTTACATCAACGGCAGGCTCACGCCTGAAACGTATTTGTCGAGCGATTACACCACGATTGTCAGCCCGCCGCGGACCTGGGTTGTCGAGCCGCACCACTACTTCGTCATGGGTGACAACCGCGACGCCAGCAACGACAGCCGCAACTGGGGGCTCGTCCCGGAGATGTATATTTACGGCAAGGCTGTCTATCGCTACTGGCCCGTGAGCGAAATGGGCTTGATCGAGGACGCGGCGGCGGAGCTTGAGCCGCTCCGGTCGCCGCGCCGCATGGAGCCGCAGCGCGAGCTGCCGCTTGCTGAATAGGAATCCCCAGCCATGCAGGATACGGCGACCTATGCCTGCGCTTACTGCGGCGAAATGAATGTGACCTTTCCTGACTGGAGCGCCGGCCGCCGGCAGCGCTATGTCGAGGACTGCGCCGTCTGTTGCCAGCCCAACCGCCTTGACGTGACGCTTGACCCCGAACGAGACGCGGTCACGGCCTTTGCCGAGCCGGAGTAAGCCCCGCGACCGTCCGCCGGTCGCCAAACTGGCGAAAACTCAAAAGCAGCGTGAGATTACTTACACACGCCAGGGTGACCCGTCGCTATACTCGCGTACTGTTCATCCTCCGCAAGCGTAACAATTTATTCCACAACGCATGCTTTCAGAACGCTACCTTCTGAACCTCGCCTCACCATCAAGGAGATCGTATGTCCGAACTGTCCGAAGTGGACAAAACTAAGCGCCTTTTCATGGGACTTGGCTCGATCGTCATTGGCGCAGGCATTGGCGGCGCGCTAGCTTATCCAATCTTTCAGTTCGCTGTCGGAAATGCGCTCAAAGCGAGCGAAAGCGGAGATGACAAAAATTGGATTGAGCTAGGCTCCGTTTCAGAGTTCAAGGAAGGCGAGCCGACCGCCAAGAAGATCACGATTGAAGTTCGTGATGGATGGGTCAAGTCATCGTCCGACGAGACCGTTTGGGTTGTGAAGAAGGGCAACGACTTCCTGACGTTCACGGCGACTTGCCCGCACCTGGGCTGCAAAGTCAACTGGATTCCAGAGCGCGGCGAATACTTCTGCCCCTGCCACAATAGCGCCTTCGAGCCAACCGGCGAGAAAAAGCCGGGAGCGGCTTCGGCGCGCGGCTTGGACACGCTCGAATACCGGGTGGCGGATGGCAAGCTTGAAGTCGTCTTCCAGAAGTTCAAAAACTTGCTTCCGACTAAAGAAGTCTTCTCTTGAAAACGGGCGGCAGCTTTGGCTGCCGCAGCCGGCGACAGCCCCCGCGCATCGGCACATAAGGTTGACGCTTAGCTGAAAAATAAATCGGCTAGAAAGGGTATCTCAGTTATGGCTTCTCCGGCGATTCCACAGTTTAATGGGACTCTAGGAAAAATCTACGATTGGGTTGACGAGCGCGCTGGCATCAGCGAAATCATGCACGAGTTGCTCGATGAGCCGATCCCGGGCGGAACCAAGTACGCTTACGCCTTCGGTAGCGCGCTCATCTTTATTTTCGCGCTCCAATCCATTACCGGCGTGTTTTTGGCGATGTACTACGTGCCAAGCGCCGAGGACGCGCACAAATCAGTTGAATACATTATGAAGGAAGTCCCATTCGGGGCTTTCATGCGCGGCATGCATCACTATGGCTCCAGCGCCATGGTCATCATGGTCGTGCTGCACATCCTGCAAATCGTCATTTGGGGCGCGTACAAGCAGAAGCGCGAGCTGCTGTGGCTGGTTGGGGCCGGACTGTTCCAGCTCGTGCTGGCGTTTTCGCTTTCGGGCTACCTGTTGCCGTGGGATATGAAAGCCTACTATGGCACGGTGGTCACCGTCGGCATCGCTAGCGAAGTGCCGATTTTTGGCGACATGATCAAGCGCGTCATCATTGGCGGCACAGAAATGGGAACCATCACGATCTCGCGCTTCTTCATGGTCCACGTGTTTCTGCTCCCGGCGCTGACGGCGGGCGGCATTGCTGCGCATTTGTATCTGTTCCGCAAGGCGCAGCCGGCCGGGCCGTTCAACATGACCGAGCAGGAAGCCCTGTTCAAGGTTGAGCCATTCTGGCCTGGTCAGGTTTTCAAGGATGCGGTCTTCTCGCTGGTGGTGTTCGCCATCCTGGCTTACCTTTCGTGGAGCACGCTTGCGCCGCTGGAGCCGAAAGCCGACCCGTCGCAGACGCAGTATGTCGCTCGCCCGGAGTGGTATTTCCTGTTCCTGTTCCAGCTTCTGAAGTACTTCCCTGGCTCGACCGCGATCATCGGCTCGCTGGTGATTCCGGGCCTTGTGATGGCCATCATCACCTTCCTGCCCTTCCTCGACCGTAACCCGGAGCGCCATCCGCTCAAGCGGCCGTTCATCATGCTCGGCACGCTCGCCTTGCTGGTGGCGATTGGCGCGCTCCACTTGCTCGCCAAGCGCGACGACGCGCAGAATTTCGCGGCGCAGATCAAGGCGCAGGAAGAGGAAGGCGCGCTTTTCCTCAGGGAGCCGTTCGAGCCGAAGGACACCAGCCGCAAGGCGCTGGTCGCCGCCGCGCCTGCGCCGGAGGCTTTCATCAAGAACTGCGCGGTTTGCCACGGCGAGAATGGCGAGGGCGGGCCGGCTGGGCCGAAGCTCGTTGGCATCGCCAAGAAGGAAAATCGCGGCAAGGAGGACATCGCCGGTCTCATTGAGAATCCATCGGCTTACGGCGCTTCCAAGATGCCGCCCATGCCGCAGGTCTCGGCAACCGACCGCGTCGCCATCGCCGAATGGGTTCATGGGCTCAAGTAACCGCGCTCCGCGCATTCCAAATGGCTTGCGCGCCCGCTCCTTGGCGGGCGCGTTTTTTTGGCTTTTTTTCTGGCGCGGCTCGCCATTGACGGCGTGAATTGGTTGGGGCGACTTGCCGCAGTTGGCCGTTGGCTCGGCTTCCGCCGCTCGGTAGCTTTGAGCAGCGTCCCCAGGCAACGCCATCTCGCGCAAAGGAGAGCTACGATGACCGCCGCTGTGGCCCTGCAACCGCTTCCCCAGAAGCTCTCCACGGAAGTCATTTTCAAAGCGAAGCCCTCGCCGCCAGTTGCGCCCAGCCCATCGCCGGAAGGCGCCATTGGGCGCGACATTGAGCCGCCCGTTTACGCCGCCGTGCAGCATGATACTTGGCGGGAGCTCTATGACCGGCAGTCAGCGGCGCTGCCAGGACGAGCCTGCGCCGAGTATCTCGAAGGTCGCGCCAAGCTTCGCTACGAGCGTGAGCGCGTCCCGCGGCTGGCGGATTTGAGCGAGCGGCTGCGCGCTTGTACTGGCTGGCAGTGTATCCGCGTGGAAGGCTACGTCCCGGAGGCGACGTTTTTCCTGCTTTTGGCGCAGAAGCTCTTTCCCTGCACGGACTTTCTGCGGCATCCGACGGAGCTGGAATACACGCCGGCCCCGGACATGTTCCACGATCTGATGGGCCATCTGCCGATGATCGCCAATCCGCGCTTCGCCTCGTTCTTTCATAAGTTCGGGCTGGCGGGCATCAACGCCCGCGACGAGGCGGACACCGTCCGGCTGGGGCGCATTTACTGGTACACCGTTGAGTTTGGACTCATCAACCCAATGGCGCATGCCGGTCCTGACCGCGACGCGCGGCTGACCAAAATCTATGGCGCCGGCATTAGCTCATCGGTTGGGGAGATTGAGCACGCGCTTTCCGATGCGGTGAGGAAAACGCCCTTCGACATCGAGCGCATCGCCGCCACGCCGGTCGAGATTCATCACATGCAAGAAGAGCTCTTCGAGATCGCGTCCTTTGACGAACTCGAACAGTCCTTCGACGCCTGGGCTGCGGCGCAGGGGCTGATACCGGGCTAGCCTGTGGCTAGCCCTGACCAGCCATTGATCAGAGCGGGACGGCCACCCCGGTCGTCTCGCCATACGCCACTTTTTCAATTCGCCACGGCGAAGCTGGCCCGGCTTGCGCGCAAAGCAGCGCATCGCCGTAAGCGATCTTGACCATCAGCGTGGCATGCGGCTCGCAGCCGGTCATCCACTGGAGCAAGGCGCGCATCACGCCGCTGTGAATCACCAGCAGCGTGGAGGCCTGCGACCAGGCGCGGAGCCAACTTTCAGCCCACAGCGTCACGCGCGCCTGCACATCGGCGAAGCATTCACCCTGCGGAAAGCGCGCCGTGGATGGCGACGATACCCATTCCGCCGCAGTCGCGGGATAGCGCGCCTCGACTTCGCGGAAGGTCAGCCCCTCGATGGCGCCAAAGTGGATTTCACGCAGCGCCGCGTAGGGCTGCGCAAGCAGTGACCGCGGCTGGGCAAAGTAGCGGGCGCTGTCGCGGGTTCGAGCGAAATCGCTGGTCGCAATTGCCGCAAAGTCGAGATGCTGAAATTTAGCGGCGCAGCGCCGCATTTGGTCGTGTCCCTCGGGATGGAGCGGCACGTCGCGCCAGCCGTAGCAACGCTGTTCAGGATTGTCCGTCTTGCCGTGCCGCAGAAGCAACCAGCGAGTGGGCATGGGAACCTACGCGTCGGCGGGAAGCGACGCGAGCAGACGGCTTAGGAAAGCCTCATCGCGTCCGCGATGCTTGGCCGTATGGCGGGCGGCGCGGTCGCAGGCTTCCTGCTCCGGGTGGCCGGCGTGACCGGGCGTCCACTGCCAGGCGACTTGGTGCGGCGCGGCAGCTTGGTCGAGTCGGGCCCAGAGATCGTGGTTCGCATGGCGGCGGAAGCGCCCGGACATCGTCTCGACGACATAGCGCGAGTCCGTCACGACTTCTGCCTGACAGGGACGGTTAAGCGCCTCGAGACCGATACAGACGGCCATGATTTCGGCCTGCTGGTTCGTCGCCGAGCCGAGATACTCGACCACGAGCTTACGCGGCGTCAACCCGGCGCGGTCGACCTGGCTGAGCAGGGCCGCGGCTCCGGCCGCGACTGCCTGGCTGCCATTGCCGAGACTCGATCCGTCGCACACAATTCGCACTCGAGGAAGGGGCATAAGCGTTAGCGACTCGCGCCGACTTGTCGTCCGCGATTGAGAGCGGCAAGATACGCCACCGATGGGAAGCGACACAATATCCTTACGCGGCGACCAGCCTCTTCATTCATGACGATTTTGGTAACTGGCGGCGCAGGTTATATCGGCAGCGTCACCGTTGAGCAACTCCGGCAGGCGGGACGCCCCGTCGCCATTCTCGACAATCTTTCGCGCGGGCATCAGACAGCTATCCCGCCGGATGTTCCGCTCTATGTGGGCGACATTGGCGACCGCGCCCTGGTCCGCCGCGTCATCCGAGAGCAGGGCGTTGTCGCCTGCATTCACTTTGCCGCGCTGGCGCTTGTCCCGGAATCGGTCGAGCAGCCGGCGCTCTACTACGACAATAACGCTTATCGGTGCCAGACGCTGCTGGACGCGCTTCGCGAAGCCGGCATTGGGCGCTTTGTTTTCTCCTCGACTTGCGCCACGTATGGGCTGCCCCGCGCCATTCCAATCGCTGAAGACCATCCGCAGCAACCCATTACGCCCTATGGATGGTCGAAGCTCTTTGTCGAGCGCATGCTGGCTGATTACGACCGGGCCTACGGCTTGCGCTTTGTCGCGCTGCGCTACTTCAACGCCGCCGGCGCCACGGCTGACCGCGGCGAAGACCACGAGCCGGAAACGCATCTCATCCCGAACGTCTTGCGCGTCGCGCTGGGGAAGGCCGAAGCAGTTCAGGTCTATGGCGGGGATTATCCCACGCCGGACGGCACGGCTATTCGCGACTACATCCATGTCGCGGACTTGGCCGCGGCGCATGTCGCGGCGCTAGATGCGCTGACCGCCGGTCAGCCGTCGGCGTTTCTCAACCTTGGCGCGGGGCGCGGGCATTCCGTCCTGGAGGTCATTGACGCCGCCCGCCGCATCACCGGGCATTCAATCCCCGTTCGGGTGGGTTCCCGCCGGCTGGGCGATCCGCCGCAACTAGTCGCCGACCCCCGCGCGGCGCAGGGGTACCTCGACTGGCGACCCGCCGTCTCCGACCTGGAACACATCATCGCTTCCGCCTGGCGCTGGCACTGTCGCTATCCAAATGGCTACCCCAAAGCGGAGCCCCTCAGGGCCGTCAGCGAGCCATAGCCAAAAGCGTCGCCATGCGCATGGCAAGCTCGTCGGGCGCGACGTAGAGGGCCGAAATCAAGGCCGCGGCGTCGGCCCCGGCGGCGCGAACGGCCGCGATGCGCGGCGCGTCAATCCCGCCGATGGCGACGAGCGGCTTGGTCGTGACGGCCCGGGCGGCGCGGACGCCTTCCAGGCCAACCGCCGGATCGGGGTCGGCCTTGGTCAGGGTCTCGAACACCGGCCCAATCGCCAGATAATCCACCGGCAAGCGGTCGGCCGCCGCGGCCTGCGCGATGTTGTGAGTGGAATAGCCTATGATGGCGGAGGGGCCGAGGATTGCCCGCGCGGCGGCCGGGTCGAGGTCGTCTTGCCCGAGGTGGACGCCATCCGCGCCGGCGGCTTTGGCGACATCCGCCCGGTCATTGACAATGACCTGCGCGCCGCGCGGGCGAGCCAGCTTCAGAGCCGCGCAAACGGCGTCATACAGCCCCCTGGCATCGGCTTGTTTGTCACGAATCTGGATGAGCGTCGCGCCGCCAGCGACGAGGTCCGCCACAATGGACGGCAGCGGGCGCCCAGCCGTTGACGACGTAATCGGATAGACCGGCGGCAATTGAAACGGCATTGGCGAAGCGCGCGGCGCAAAGGCTTCGCCTTCCCGCGCGGCAGCGTTGTATCTCGCTTTTCACCAGACTTTCAAGGTATGTTTCAGGCAGCTCCCCTTGAATCTACATCCTGTGCCGACCAGTTTCTCGATGCCTTCTTCATCCACGCGCGCGGCGCGCGCCGCAGCCCCCGAAGCAACGCCTTCCAAAGCCAAGTCGCCCCAAGTCGAGTCGTCCAAAAAGACGCCATCGCGCAGGGCGTCAAAACTGGCCGTAGCCGACGGAGACAAAGCGCAATCGCTGGCCGACGCGCAGCCGGTGTTTCCCTTCACGGCCATTTTGGGGCAGGAAGAAATGAAGCGCGCCCTGCTCCTCAACGCGGTCAATCCGAACATTCGCGGCATTCTGGTGCTCGGTCACCGCGGCACGGCCAAATCCACCTCGATTCGCGCGCTGGCGGATGTGCTGCCACCCATCGAGTTTGTGGCCGAGTGTCCCTATCGGTGTCCGCCGGAAAAGCCGGCCGGGCTGTGCGACGTCTGCGTTCATGCCAAGCCGCGTGCGAAGCTCCCGACCTTGATTGGGCGCGTGCCCGTGATTGACTTGCCGCTTGGCGCGACGGAGGACCGCCTGTGCGGCACGCTCGACATCGAGCGGGCGCTGAGCCAGGGCCAAAAAGCTTTTGAGCCGGGGCTGCTGGCCAAGGCGAATCGCGGCTTTCTCTACATTGACGAAGTCAACCTGCTCGAAGATCACCTGGTGGATGTGCTGCTCGATTCCGCCGCGGGCGGCATCAACATCGTCGAGCGGGAAGGCATTTCCATTGCCCATCCGGCGAAGTTCACGCTCATTGGCTCGGGTAACCCTGAAGAAGGCGAGCTACGACCGCAGTTGCTCGACCGCTTTGGACTGATGGCCGAAATTCGCACGATCACGGATATTGACACCCGGATTGACATCGTCAAGCGGCGACTGTCTTTCGAGCGCGATCCGGTCGCCTTTCGCGCCGAATACGAGCCGGCGCAGAAAGAGCTGCGCGGGCGTCTGGTCGGCGCTCGCGACCGACTCGATACGGTGGAAGTTCCCGACCAGGTCTTGCGCTTCATCGCCAAGCTCTGCGTCACGCTCGACGTTGACGGCCACCGGGGCGAGATTACCCTGCTCAACGCGGCGCTTGCCAACGCCGCTTTTGAAGGGCGCTCGCAAATCACGCTAGACGACATTCGCGCCGTGGCGACGCTTTCCCTTCGCCATCGCCTGCGCAAAGATCCGCTTGACCGAACCGACGGCGGAGAAAAGATTCGGTGGGCGCTCGACAAGCTCGAAAAAGAAGCTAACTAAAACGACGCGAACAGGAGGTAACATCGCCATGGCGCCGATTGGGCAGACGGCCCGCGTCAGCGCCGCCCTTGTGGCGGGGCTGACGCTGGGCCTGGGGCTTGGCTTGACTGGCACAGCTGCGCTTGGGCAGCGCGAAACGACGCAGCGGCTCAATCCGCAGGAGCGGACGCTGGATGCCAATCTATTTGTGCAAACCTCGGCGGAATACGTCGCCTGCTGCTTGCAAGCCTATGCCTGGGCGAGCGAGCGCCTGCGGCAGCGCCTAGCGGCGGCGCCGCCTTCGGAGCGTCCGCCGGCAGTCATCATGGATTTGGATGAAACCGTGCTGGACAACGCCGGCTTTCAATCCTTTCTTGACCGCGAAAGCAAGCCGTACGAGTCGGCCGCGTGGAATCGCTGGGAGCGCGACTTTCCAACCGAAATGCGCCTGGTGCCCGGCGCCAAGGGCTTCATTGAGGAAGCCGAGCGCGCCGGGGTGACGGTGTTTTACATCTCGAATCGCGTCTTGTCGGAACCGACCATCACAGCCCTGCGGCATAACGGATTGTCGACGGAGAACATCGGCGAACGGCTGTTGTTGCAAACCGACACGGCGGACAAAACGGCGCGGCGCAAGGCGGTCGAGGAGAAATACCGCGTTCTCCTTTACGTTGGCGACAACCTGCGGGATTTTTCAGAAATCTTCGTGACGCCCGCGCTCGCGCCGCCCGAGGCAATCGCCGCGCGCCGCGCATTGGTCGAGCGATACGCCTACCGATTTGGCGCGGATTGGCTCATCCTTCCCAATCCAGTGTACGGCGAGTGGAAAACGCCGCTGGGCAATGAGCCGCGCCGCTTCTTGCGCCCGACCAAGATGGAGTAGCTCGTCGGCTTCCGCGCTCAATGGTCCGAGGCGAGGCTTCGCCTTACGCTGTTACGCCCGCTTCAGGCGCACGGGCACGCCGCTGAGCGCGGCATTGCCGCAGGCTTCGTCCACCAACTGTTCATCAGTGACATCGTTGAGGCTCACGCCGGGATGCCGGCGCGCCACATCGAGCTGGATGCCGGGGCGATCATGACCCCATCCGTGCGGCAGACTGACGACGCCAGGCATGACCTCGTCGGAAATCTCGACCGGCGCGACCAGCTCGCCGACGCGCGAGACGACCTTGACCCTGTCGCCCGCTCGGATGCCCTGCCGCCGCGCATCTTCGGGGTGAATTAGCAGCGTGCAGCGAGCCTTGCCGCGCGTCAGCCGCTCGCTGTTGTGCATCCACGAATTATTGCTTCGCAGTTGGCGGCGGCCGATCAATAGCAGCTCTTCATTCGACTGCGCGCGACTGACATCGGCATCAGCAAGCCGCTTTTTGACGCGCGTCAGGTCGCGCGTCAAAAGCTTCGGCGCCAGCGCGATCCGCTTGTCTTTCGTCCAGAGTCGGCCGGGCAGCGCCGGTTGTAGCGGACCCAAGTCAAGGCCGTGAGCGGCCGCCTTGACCTTCGCCAGCGTCAGACCATCGCCAAACAGCCCGGACCCATAGGGGCCGAATCGAAAGGCCAGATCGAGCATGCCATCCACGCCAAGCCCCAGGCGGACGCCGCGCCGAAACTGGGCCTTGAGGGACTCGAAGGGCGTCCGACTGGCCAGGCGCGTTTCCAACTCCAGAAAAATTTGCCAGTCGTGGCGCGTATCCGACGCCGGCGCAAAGAGCGCCGGCGAGTACTTGACGGTGTTGCGCGCGGCCAGATGGTGAAAGATCGCCGCGTAGTTTTCGTGCTCCAGCGAGCCGGTCGGCGGCAAGATGATATGCGCATGGCGGGTTGTCTCGTTGATGTAGATGTCCACCGCCGCCATGAACTCGAGCGTCGCCAGCGCCGCGTCCAACCGCTTGCCGTTGGGAGTCGAGAGAACGGGATTCCCGGCAACCGTCACCAACGCCCGCGCCTGCCCTTCGCCGGGCGTGAGAATTTCTTCGGCCAGCGCCGCCACCGGCAACTCGCCGGCAAACTCCGGCAGCCCGCGCACGCGGCTTTTCCACGCGCCCAGATGGCCGGCGGTGAAGCGCTCCAGCGGATCGAGCGCCGCCTTGGGAAACATTGCGCCGCCTTCACGGTCGAGGTTGCCGGTGACGATGTTGAGCGCGTTGACCAACCACTGCGCCGTTGTCCCAAACGCTTGAATGGATAGACCAACCCGACCGTAGCAAACGGCAGCCGGCGCGGCGGCAAATTCACGGGCCAGCGTTGCAATGGTCTGCGCCGCAATGCCGGTCAGGTCGGCAATGCGCGCCGGCGGAAATTCGCGGACAACTGCCGCCAAGATCTCCACGCCGTCGGTAAACGCCGCCAGGCGTCCCAAATTGACGCGCCCTTCGGCGAACAGGACATGCAGCATCGCCAGCAGCAGGTAGGCGTCCGTTCCAGGCCGAATGAACAGGTGCTGGTCAGCCAGCGCGGCCGTCTCGGTCCGGCGCGGGTCCACCACGACGAGCCGCCCGCCGCGCCGCCGCAAGGCTTCCAACCGGCGCGACATCCCCGGCGCGGTCATGAGGCTGCCGTTCGAGACCACCGGATTCGCCCCCATGACGAGAAAAAATGACGCGCGGTCAACATCCGGCACAGGCAGGAGCAGGCCGTGGCCAAACATCGCGTGCGCCGCCACCATGTGCGGCAACTGGTCAACCGAGCTGGCCGAATAAATGTTCTTCGTCTTTAGCGTCCGCGCGAAGGATGGAAAGGACAGCACCGTGCCGAAGTTGTGCACCGCCGGATTGCCTTGGTATATGGCGACGGCGTTCCGCCCGTAGCGCGCCTGGATGTCGCGCAGGCGGGTGGCGACCTCGTCAAAGGCCGCTTCCCAAGAGATACGCTCCCAGCTTCCGCCTGGCGTCCGCCGCGCTGGATGCCGCAGGCGATTGGGATCGTTGTGCAGGTCCTGTAAAGCCACGCCTTTTGGACAAATGTAGCCTCGACTGAACGGATCCTGGCGGTCGCCCTCGATACGCAGAATCTCCTCCCCGCGCGCGGTGATTTCCAACCCGCATATCGCCTCGCAGAGGTTGCAGGCTCGGTAGTGCCGACGTTCTTCGAGCATGGCGCTCCGTTTCCAAAATTTCCAAAATAGCTTGCGGCGGCGACCTCAGCGCGTTTCGCGCCAGGGAATGGTCGTCGCCGGCGTGGCATAGGGCTGCACTTTCCGCGCCGGGAAAGCGTGTTTCAGCGCTAGTCGCTCCCACTCATCAGCTGCGCGCTCAGCGAGCAGCGCCTTGATTTCGACATAGACCGGATTGCTTTCGATAGCCGGCGAAAACGCGGAAGCCTTCCAGTCCTCGCGCCCGACCGCCGCGCAAAATCGCTGCCATAGGTGCGGCTCAAGCAGTCCCAGCGCCAACTGCCCGCTGCGGGTCGGATAGACGCCGTAACACACGATGCTTCCATCGAGCTTGACCGGCGTCGGGTAGGCAAGCGCGGACGCGGCTTCCGACAAATACACCTCATAGAAGCCGCCGCCCTTGCGAAGACCATCCAAAACGGCGATGACCGCCCAGTGCGCGCCGGCGCCGTCGGCGATTTGCAGGTGCCGCCAGCCATCGCCAAACCGAGGGAGGAAACCGCCGCTAGCCAGGTAGGTCAGGTCATGGCCGGGCGCGTCATGAAAAGCCTCGTCGCGGTAGCTTGCCACCCGGACATAGGTCAGCTTTGGATTGATCGCCCGGAGAATATCTGGACCAACCCCAAGGCGCTCCATCACCCCCGGCCGATTGGCTTCCAACAGCGCATCGGCGGCGGCGGCCAAGCCCTTGAGCCGGTCAACGCCGGCAGGCGTTTTCAAATCAATGGTCTCGCTGCGCTTTCCGGCCTCCAGCCAAGCATAGAGCTGCGGCGAGAGCGTTTTCGTCATGTCGCCTATTGGCGGCACAAGACGCAGGACTTCAAAGCCCAAGTCGGCCAGCATTCGCCCGGCCAGCGGGCCGGGCAGGAGGCGGCATAAGTCAAGCACTTGATGTGGCATCGGTTAGAGCTTTCACGCCTGAGAAAGTTGGCTTCTAAGCGATAGAGCTCGCTTAGCGTAACCCTTTTCTCCCGCAGAGTAAACGTTCAAAACGCCAGCTTGGCTAGCGATTCGCCGGGACGCCGCCAAAGAGGCGATGCGCCACGGCGCGTATTTCATCCACCTCGAATGGCTTCGCCAGGAAAGCGTCGCCATTTAGGGTCGCATCTTCTTGAGAGGATGGATAAGTCCCTGAAAGCGCCAGAATAGGCAAGCGCGGGTAATGACGACGGACCTGCCGGATCAGCTCCCTGCCGTTCAAGTCGGGAATATGCAAATCAGTAATGAGCCCTACAATAGCCGCGGATGATTGCAGGATCCTCAGCGCTGATTCCACATTTGTCGTGGTTAAGAGCGTAAACTCACCTTCCAGGATGTCAACGAGCAAATCAAGAATGAGTTCTTCATCATCTACAGCGAGCAAGACGGGTTTTTCTGACATACGTTGAAAGCATCCTATAGATACTATCTCTAAGATATTATTCTTAGCTATGTTATAACGGGGGGATTACATTAAGGGCCTGCAATAATATAGCATATAGCAAGCATTACGCCTTGCAAAAGCGCCATCTCTTTCAGGCGCCGCAGGCAACCGGAAGCGACGCTCGACGGGATCGCGATGGCGGCGTCACGCCCGCGCCTGGATCCGCGCCTAGGGAAACGGCGCTCATCGTTGCTGGACGCACAGTCGGCAACTCGCTATGCTCGGTATAGTCTCTTTGCAACGATCAACGGCGCGCGCTCAGCCAAATCGTCGTTTCCGTTCAGGCTGTCGCTTGCGAGGCAGCGACTCTCGCGTCCCCGTACCGGCGCTTTTCGAGGTCAAGCGTTATGGCGGAAATCCAGCCGTTGCGCGTCAGGTCAGTTTCCCTGGCTGCGCGCTGTGAAGTTTGTCATCAGACGGATTGTTACGAGCCAACGACCAATATTTGCAGCCGCTGCCGAGACGCGCTGCCGTTGATGATCGCTCAGCCAACGCAGCGCCAGCCCGCCTTTGACTCGCTCGAGCGATTCTGGACGATGTTGCTGGCCGGGAGTCGCGTCGGGCTGGCGAGCAGCCTGGCGGTTGTCAGCGTTTACCTCCTCGCGCGACAGACGCTCATTCCCGACGCCCACCCGATCCGCAACGGCGCGATGTTCGCTGAAATTGGCTTTCTCATCGGGACTTTCGCCGGCGTTCTGCGCCATGGCGGGCACGCCGAAACGCCGCGCATCGCCGCTCACAACGCGATGCTGGGCTTTGTGTTTGGCGGCATCCTGACGGGACTGCTGTACCTGCTGAGGTTCGCCTCGCCCGATCTCGACGGCGCGGACTTTCTGCGCTTTGTAGCTTTCTGCACCTTTGGCGGACTCATCTTCGCCCTGGGCGGCGGCTTTACCGGGGCGGTGCTCAGCGTCTTGATCCCGGTTGATCACCCGCTGCGCCGGCGGTCCACGCCTTTCTGAGCGCATGTTCAAGCTAGCCCCGCCGGACACCTGGGCGGCGCGCTTAGCGGCGTGCGAGCGCGAAGCGGCGCGCCTCGACGCCATTGAAGGCTACGCATCGCCGCATGCGACTCGGCTGGCCGGAATCGCCGATGAATTGGCCCTCGCGCTGGGCTTCTCCGAGCGCGGTCGCCGCGACCTGCGCGCGGCAGCGCTTCTGCATGATGCTGGCGAGGGACAGCTCGACCTGCCATTTCTGACCGCGCCCCGACCGCTGACCTTTGCCGAGCGATGCCTCCTCTGGGGGCATCCGGTGGCGGGCGAGCGCTTGGCTTACGAGCGCGGCTTGCCGGAGGCCGTCGGACTCTTTATCCGCTGGCATCACGAAAACTGGGATGGCTCCGGCTATCCCGACGGCTTGCGCGGCGAGCAGATTCCGCTGGCGGCGCGGATCCTGCGGGTCGCCGATACGTGGTGCGCGCTGACCTGCGAGCGCCCTTACCGCCGGGCGTATGGCGCGGACGAGGCGCTGGAGCGCCTGCGCGCCGCCGCTGGCGTCACGCTCGACCCAGCCGTGGCCCGGCTTTGGCTTTCGCGGGCGGCGGAGACGCCTTCAAGCCAGTCGCCTGTCCCGGCGGAGACCTGGACGGTCTCGCGCGCGACTTTCCATCAGGCCCCGCTGCTCGGCTTTGAAGTCGCCGCCCTGCGCGAGTCGTCTTTCCAATCCATTGCGCTTCCCTTCGGCGGCGACGGGGCGCTCGGCTGGCGACTCAAGCTGCTCGGCAAACAGGTTTTCAGCAACGACCCGCGCCAAGCCGAGACGTGCTTGGCAATTGCGAGCGTTGAAAACAATGGCTACATCCTCACGGCCGCCATGGCGGACGCCTGGCTCAGCGCCGCCCGCGACGCCGCGGAAAACCCGGATTTTCCATTCAATCCAGCTTTGCGCCGTTGGTTTCCGCCGCCGCAGGCGCGCTGGCTGGCTGGCTTCCGGCAAGCCGTCATCCAAAACGCGGACCGCATCACGCAGGCGCTGGGCATGAGCTTGGGCCTGTATCTGGGAGATTACTGGCTGGCTTTTGATCCGTCTTCGGCTGACCTGCGTCAGACGCTGGAAGAAACAGCCATCGAGGCGCTAGCGCGCATCAACCGGGCGGTGGATAACCAGCGGGCGAACCAGGCGACCTGCCTCCCGGCCCAGGCGTTCGCCGTTCAAACGGCCGCCGATCTGGCTTACGTCCGGCTGCCTCCGCTGGCCGCCCATGATCACCTCGCGAGTCACCGCGATGGCTGGCGCGAGCCTTGGGTGAGCGACTCGCCGCTCGCCCTGGCCGAATTGACGCAGGCGCAGGCCGGGAGCTTCGGCGGGCGACTCGCCTCGCGCCGCGAGTACCGCGCCGCGCTGCGGTCGCTCCTGCGGCGGATGCCGCACTTTGCTCAGTGGGCGATTGGCTTCTCGCATGAAGCCGCCCCGGACGACGACCTCCTGGCGGAGATCAGCGGCTTTCGCCAGATCGTCAAGGTTCTGACCAAGCCGGCGCAGGAATGCGGCGCGCTCTACAATCAATCCATCGCTTTTTGCCGGGCGACTTCAGAAGCCTGAGCGGCGGCAGGGTCGCCCCAAGGTTACTGGGGAAGATAGCCAAAGCGGATGGACAAGCCCCAGAGCGTCGCCACGGCAAGCCCAATCAGCGAAACGACAATCATCAACAGCGTCCACTGGGATGATGAGCGATGAATCGACATACCGCCTCAAAGCCTAGCAAATCGGCATCAGGGCGTAGCTCCGATCTCGCGAACTTCCACCCGGCTGAGATACATCGCCGAGGCCGCCGGCTGGTTCCGGCGATTGCCAATGGCCAGCTCGGCATCGCCGCGCTCATTGGTGACAAACAAGATATCTATCGGAACATAGGTCTGGCTTTCGCCGAGCGCGACCGGCTCGTTGAGCCAGAGGCCGGTGCGATCTCGCGCGCCGACCACCGCTCCGCCCTGGGTCACGCGGACGGCAGTCTGAAGGCGATACATCACATTCGGCTTCAGCGGCGGCAACGGCAACCGGAGCCGCGTCGTGTAGTTCGACACATCCGTTACAATCCGCAGGGCGACTTGGTTGCCATCCCGCTGGACTTCCGGCGGGCGCAGCTCCGAGCGCGGCAGCTCCTTCGCCAATCGCTCGAGATCGGCCGGCTCGGCCAGCCAAACCAAGGTTGCCTCCTGGCGCTGTCGCTCGCTGTAGTAGCCCCGACGAGCATAGCCGTCGGCGCCCCCCATGAAGTAATAACGCGTCGGCGGCGCGCTTTGCGCCCCGGCGCCGGCCAGGCGATACACGCGCATTGTGCCGTAGAGCGTTCCCGACAGCTCCGCCAGCAATGGCCATTCATAGCGCGCCGTCGCCTCGCGGAGCGGCTGCGCTTCCGGCGTGTCATCCACGATGATCGCTACGTTGTCCGCGTCAGTCGCGGCCCAGGCGAGGAAGTTGTCGCCATCCAGCGGCGTAATGTACCGAGTGCCGTGGGGGAACGCGAAGCGATGCGTATCGCTGCCCACGACCGTCGCTCCTGGGGGAATGACCTGACGCAACGCCATGGCCAAATCAGCGTATGGCGCGGGCGTGAAAGTGCGCGTCCAGCGGTGAAAGCGCCAGGCGGCGCGCGCGCCGGAGCCAAGGGCGAACGTCATCAAGAGAAGGACGACCAAGCCCCCCGCCAACCCGCGCAGAACGCGCGGCACGGTGCGCCGCCGCTGATCGGCGGCCCATTGCAGCGCATCCACCACAAACACGCCGACCGAAAGCCCAAACCACGCCGTGAGCAGCGGCAGCGAAGCCGGCGCCTTATGATTGTCCAAGCACGCCAAGCCCAGCAGGGCGGTCAAGGCGACGACCAGCAGCCCCGTTCGGGGGATGCGCCAATCAGGGTGCGACGGCGCGCCCAGCGCCTGAATCCAGTGGGTGATGGGACGGGTGTCTTTTTCAATCTCCTGTACGATGAGCGACAGCCGGCGCAGCAGCCCGCCGCGCTCGAACATCCAGCTTTCAAGCGTCCCGACCTTGGGCAGGCGCACTTCCCCGCTCGCGTAAAGCTCTTGCAACTCGGCCGGCGCGGGCATGCCGCCAAATCGCTTGCGCAGCTCGCGGACAAACTGCCAGTGCGACACCATGTGGGAAACCGTCCGGGCGGTGCGAATGGTCAGGTAGGCCAGCGCAGCGACGGTCAGCCCCTGAAACAACCGAGCGCTGAGGCTGTCCGGCGTTGGAATCAAAAGCCATCCGCCAGACCACGCCGCATAGCGCTGGGCTTCAGCCGCGAGGTTGCTCCCGATGCCCCACCCAGTTGGCGGCCCGTACAATACGGTGGCCGCCCGCGTCGCCTGCTGCTCAAAGGCTGTCCAGCGCAAGGTGATCCAGGCGGCGTAGGGCGCAAGCAGGAGACTGACGCCGACGAAATAGATGCGCCAGGACAGACTGCCTAGCGCATCGCCGCGCTGGACGAGCGTCCACATTAGCGTGCACGGAAAGATGATCCACCCGACTGAGTCAAACCATCCAGCCGCCAGCGACATCCCGCCGCTCAAAAGCCCCCAGAGCCACTTGCGCGCCAAATGGTCCGTCGCCTGCGCGCGCAGAAAAAAGTAAAAGCCAAGCAGGGCGAACGTCACCGCCCCGGTCTCCGGGCGGAGCGTTCGGAGCGAGCCGAAGAAGTTGGGATCGCCGATCAGACAGGCCACGGCAAGCAGCCCGGCGGCGCGGCTGTGGAGCTTGCGCCCGATGAGATAGACCGCGACGAGCGTCGTCAGCGCGAGCAAGACCCCATAGACGCGCGCCTGCGCCACCCCGTCGCCAAAGGCCTGGATGAAGGCCCAGAGCGTCCAGTCAAGCGCCGGACGGGCAAGCGTCAAGCCGCCAACGAGCGCCTCGTGGACCAGCAAGCCTTCCGCCGCGGTGGGGGCCGGAATCGCGCCGATCCGGCGCGTGACAAAAAAGGCGAACAGCGCGATCAGACCAGCCAGGAGCGAGCCTGCCAACCCGTCCGCCCGGCGGGACTCATCGGTCCAGGCGGGCATGGCGTTGGACGACAGCCGCAAGGCGTCGCCCCGCGCGGCGACTTTGGCTGAACTGTCCGTCATGCGTCGCTCGATTGGCTTTTGCCGCGCGACGCTCGGGCAGCGCCGTGCGGATGGGAAACCCGCCTTGGAAAAGCTACCTCAGCTCCGTCGCCTGAAAGGCTTCCAGGGTTTGCTTAAGCTGAGACATAAACTGGTCGGCAACCGCGCCGTCAATGAGACGGTGATCGAAAGTCAGCGAGAGATATGACATGTGCCGAACGGCAATGGCGTCGTCGTCGGTGACGACCGGGCGCTTGACAATCGCGCCAACCCCCAGAATGGCCACCTGCGGCTGATTGATGATGGGCGTCCCGATCAGACTGCCGAAGCTGCCGTAGTTGGTGATCGTGAAGGTTCCGCCGGTCACCTCCTCGGGCTTGAGCTGCTTGGCGCGGGCGCGGTTGGCCAAATCGCTGATGCTGCGGGCCAAGCCGATCAGGTTTTTTTCTTCCGCATGCCGAATGACCGGCACGATCAGCCCCCAGTCGAGCGCCACGGCAATGCCAATGTGGCAGCGCTTTTTGTACATGATGTTATCGCCCTCGATCGAGGCATTGAGGACCGGCCAGGCCTGCAATGTGTCCGTGACGCCCTTGATGATGAAGGGCAGAAAGGTGAGCTTCACGCCATGCTGCGCCTCGAAGTCGCGCTTATTGCGCTCGCGCAGCCGGTGGATGCGCGTCAGGTCAACTTCAAAAACCGACGTGACATGCGGCGACGTATGCTTGCTGAACACCATCCGGTCGGCAATTTTCTTGCGCATCGCCGTCATGGGAACGACTTCGACATCATCTCCCGGCAATGTCGCCGCCTCGATGACGGCAGACGGCGCGGCGGCAGGCATAGCGACGGGCGCGGCGGCAGGCATAGCGACGGGCGCGGGCTGACGCTGCTCCAGGAAAGCCAGAAAGTCGCGCTTGGTGATTCGCCCGCCAATGCCGGTGCCCGGAATCTGGCGCAAATCCACGCCATGCTCGCGGGCCATCCGCCGCACGAGCGGCGACGAGCGAATGCCAAGGGCGTCCGGCGGCTCGGCGGCATCTTCCACGTCGGCTTCGTCAATTCGCGTCGCCGCGGACGCCGCGCCATTGGACGGCGCCGGCGCGGCGGCTTGGGCGGCAGCCGGCGCGGCGACAGGCGCTTCGTCGCCGATGTAGGCCACAACGGCATTGACTGGAACCGTCTGGTTTTCGCCCGCCAGCACTTCGAGCAGGATGCCGGCCTGCGGCGCCGGTATTTCGGCATCCACCTTGTCGGTCGAAATTTCAAAAATCGGCTCGTCGCGCTCAACGCGATCCCCGACCTGCTTCAGCCATTTGATAATCGTGCCTTCCGTAATGGACTCGCCCATTTGAGGCATGACGACTTCGTGACGCATAGCGGAAATCCTTTGCAAAGTATGACGTATCGAGGCGCGCTGGATGCGGCCCGACGCGGTTGAATTCGGTCTAATACTCTACCAGCTTGCGCGCCGCCGCCATGACTTTCTCGGCGTTCGGCAGAAAGAAATCCTCGAGCGGAGGGCTGTAGGGCGTCGGGGTGTCAATCGAAGCGACTCGCGCGATAGGGCCGTCCAGGTGCTCGAAAAGCTCTTCGGCAATGAAGGCGGCGAACTCGCCGCCGATGCCGCCCGTTCGCGTCGCCTCGTGCAGAATAATCACTTTGTTGGTTTTCCGAACCGTCCGGGCGATGGCTTCCCTGTCGTAAGGCAGCAGCGATCGCATATCCAGCACTTCCGCTTGAATGTCATCCTCGCGGGCGAGCGTTTCCGCCGCCTCCAGCGCGACGTGGACCATCGCGCCAAACGTGATGATGGAAACATCCGTCCCCGCCCGCCGGAGCGCCGCCTGCCCGATTGGCACGATGTAGTCGGTCTCGGGCAAATCTTCCTTGACGCGGCGGTAGAGGTACTTGTGCTCGAAGTACAGCACGGGGTCGTCGTCGCGGATGGCCGCCTTGAGCAAGCCCTTGGCGTCGTAGGCCGTCGCTGGCTCGACCATTTTCAGGCCCGGCGTGTTCATGAAAAACGCCTCGGGATTGAGCGAGTGAAATGGCCCGCCGCGCACGCCGGCCCCGGATGGCCCGCGCACCACCAGCGGGACGGCCAGCCCCTGCCGATAGCGGCTCGTCGCGGCGTAGTTCGTCAGCATATCGAACGCGCACGAGATGAAATCAATAAACTGCATTTCAGCCACCGGGCGCAGCCCCAGATGCGCCGCGCCGCAGGCTGCGCCAACAATCGCCGCCTCCGAGATGGGCGTGTCAATGACCCGCTCGGGGCCGAATTCGTCAAGCAGGCCGGCCGTCACCTTGAATGCTCCGCCGTAAGCGCCAATGTCTTCGCCTAGGCAGAATACCGTCGGATCGCGGCGCATCTCCTCGAACAGCGCCTGCCGAATGGCTTCAAGATACGTTGTAAGCGCCATGGCTACAGACTAATTCCAGTCAATCGGATGAGGTTTCTTGCGCCGTCAGCGCGCCACACCATAACCGAAGCCGCGGGCGGCGGCGAAGGCGTTGCGCCCGTACCGAAGCCGATTTAAGCGCCAGCCGTCAAGTCGAGCAGGGCGGCTTCCATGGCTAGCGCGCGGTTGATGTTGCGACTAAGGTCGCGTCGGATGCCTTCAAAGCGGTTGAGCGCCCGATGAAGTCGCTCCAACGTAAACTGCTCGGCTATTGCCTGCAACCTAGCCCCAAGGTCGGCATGGATAAGCAGGTCATCGGGTGCATCGGACCGCTCATCCGCCGCCGCGCCGGCCGCTCGGGAAGCGACTTTCAGGCACGCTATATCGCGCAGCAATCCTGTCAGGATGTCCAGCGTCGCCTCAAACTCCGGGCGCTCCAGCTTGCCAAAGTAGCTGGCGGCCTTGAGCAGCCTTGCAACGGCTCGTCCCTGTCCCAGCAGGTCAAGGAGTTCCAGCGCGATCCGGCGCTGCTGGCGGTAAGCCTCCAGGTCCAGCCCGGCCACCGCGCCGGGGCGCCCCTGCGCCAGCCGCGCCAGGAAGCGCAGATCGGCCGATGGCCGCTTGCCCTGCCGCGCCAGACAAGCTTCGACCTCGGAGAGCGTCAACAGACCAAATCTGACCATCGGGCAGCGCGAGCGAATGGTCGCCGGCAGCGCGTCTGGGCGAGCGCTGATCAGGATGATTTGGGCATGGGCCGGCGGCTCTTCCAGCGTCTTGAGAAAAGCGTTGGCCGCCGCCGCGTTGAAGGCGTCCGCTCGCTCAACCAGCAGCACGCGCCGCCGGCCCTCGAAAGGCGTTCCAAGCGCGAACTGAATGGCTTCCCGCGCTTGACCGACCTTGATCTGCGC
>CALCKX010000116.1 GCA_937966115.1 uncultured Chloracidobacterium sp.
TGGGCAAACGAAGGAGAGCGCCAAAGCCGGCGTAAACAAGACGCTCGCAAAAAGCCGCTCGGCATGGCGTTTTTGGGACAACATCGGTAGCATTCCTCCAGCTGTGCGAAAGTGGTCGCGAAGGCGCTTCGGTTGGAAGACAGCTTCGCTTGGCATCAAAGTGGTTAGACTGCCCCACTTTCGCATTGCTTTTCCGAGCGTGTCGGTCGCTTGAGGCACAGCCGGCTTTTTGCTAGCCTCGCCACCGTTACTCGTCGTAGTCCGGCGTCCGCGCTTGCCGAATTATGGCTGAGGAGTTACCGCTTCCCTAGGCCTCGTCATTGTCTACGGCTGCTCGTCAAAGCGTTTCATCGAGTCCGGGCGCGGCGACTTGTCGCGTCGCCGCTATCGACATCGGCTCAAACTCGATTCACCTCATCATTGCCGAGGCGCGTCCTGGCGAGCGGCTGCGCATCATCGAACGCGAAAAGGACGCGGTGCGGCTGGCGGCGGGACTGACCGAGACGCATCACCTGACAAATGAGAAAATCGAGGCGGCGGTCGCCACGATTCGTCGGTTCAGCGATCTGGCCCGCTCGCACGGCGTCACGGCGCTGCTGGCGGTCGCCACGAGCGCCGTTCGCGAAGCCTGGAATCGCGAGGCGTTCCTGCAGCGCGTCGAGCGGGAGGCGGGCCTCAAAGTCGAAGTCCTGCCTGGCGTCGAAGAGGCCCGGCTGATCGCCCTGGCCGTGGCTGAAGTCACGGACTTTCAGGGCGAGCGAGCGCTCATCGTGGATATTGGCGGCGGCAGCACGGAGTTCATTCTGACCGCCGGCCAGACGCCGGGCTACCTTGCCTCAGTCAAGCTTGGCGCTGTCCGCCTTCAAGAGCAGTTCCTGAGCCGCCAGGACCCGCCAACTCGCGCCGATGTCGCCGCGCTCGCCACATACGTTCGGAGCGGACTGGCGCGCACAGCGCGCGAAATCCAGGAAGCGGGCGGCTTTCAGCGCGTGGTCGGCACTTCCGGCACCATCCTGGCGCTTGCGGCGGCTCAGCCCCCTGTCCGTTTTTTGGAAAAAAAGGACGCCATTGCGCGGAAACCCCACTCGTCGTCCGAGTCCCTGTTTGAGTCCTTTACGCCGGAGCTGACGCATTCGGCGCTCCAGGCGCTCAACCGCCGCCTGCAACGACTGTCGCACAAGGCGCGGCGCAAGCTGCCGGGCATGGATGGTCGCCGCGCCGATATCATTGTCGCGGGCGGCATCTTGCTCGAAATCATTTTCCAAGAGCTCGGCATTTCCCAACTGACGGCTTGCGAATGGTCGCTGCGCGAAGGGGTGGTCCTCAACTACTTGCGCGAGCAAGGCTGGCATCCGCCCTGCGCGGCGGCGAGCGCGGAGGATATTCGTCAGCGCAGCATTCTCTCGGTTGCCCATCGCTACTCCTACGAGGCGGCCCACGCCCACCACACGGCAAAGCTGGCCGAGCGGATTTTTGATCAAACCGTGGCCCTCCATGGTCTCGGCGCGCGGGAGCGAGAGTGGTTGCGCTACGGCGCGATGCTGCACGACATCGGCTACCACATTGCGCACACCAGCCATCACAAGCATGCGATGTACCTCATTCGTCATGCGGAGTTGCCAGGCTTTCATGCGCACGAGATCGCCATCATCGCCAATCTAGCTCGCTACCATCGCGGCTCGCTGCCGAAACGAAAGCACGAGGAATTCACTCGCCTGTCGCTGGCGCACCAAGCAGTCGTGGTCAAGCTGATCCCAATCCTGCGGCTTGCCGACGCCCTTGATCGCCGTCATGTCGGCAAAGTTCAGGATGTCAAAATCGACTTGCAGTGGCCCGATCTGCGCGCAGTAGCCCTGCCTGCAACGCACAACGACATAGACTTGGAAATCTGGTGCGCCAGACAAGTCTTGCCTGTCTGGGCGAGCGCCTATCCAGGCGTGAACCCCACGCTTGAGGCGGCGAGCGAGGCGGCGGCTAAAGCCGCGCAGCGTTACTAGAGCGAGGCGCGATGCCCGGGCGCTACTTTTACTAGCTATCATGAATGCCTTTTAGTCATGGTTCCTAGTAGTAGTAGTAGGGCCTGTGGAAATGTGAAAAAAAAATATAAATATCTGGCTACAAAAGCTTTATAGCTAAAAAAGCCTGTGGAGAAAGCTGTGGAAAAAACGTCGTCGCCTGTGGAGCCTGTGGAAAAAAGCCAGGACCCGAGCCACGGTTCCACAGGTTCCACAGGTCATCCACAGGGGGTTTTCCACAGATCTGTGGAAAACCTGTGTAAATCTACTTGAATGAGCTAATTAGATTGTTGATGAGCCTGTGGAAATCGCTTTGCGTCTGATAGAGGCGAGAGATTTTCTCGCAGCTATGCAGCACAGTCGTGTGGTGTTTGTTACCAAAGTGTCGCCCAATCTCAGGCAAGCTGTGGCTCGTGAGCTGTTTGCACAGATACATGGCAACTTGGCGCGGAACCGCGATGTTGCGCGAATTGTTCTTGGATTTCAGGTCGGCTACGCGCAGCCCATAGTGGTCGCTGACTACCCGCTGGATCATCTCGATGGTGATGGGGCGCTCCTCTTCCTCGATGTTGAGCACCTCCTTGCATAGCTCGATGTCAATTGGGCGGTGCTTGAGCGAGGCGTAGGCGACGAGCCGGATCAGCGAGCCCTCCAGCTCGCGGATATTCGATTTGATCTTCCCGGCGATGAAGAGCGCGACGTTGTCGCTAAGGTCTATTTTCTCGATGTCGGCTTTGCGCTTGAGAATGGCGACCTTGGTTTCCAGGTCAGGCGGCTGGAGGTCGGCAATGAGACCCCATTCAAAACGCGAGTGAAGGCGCTCTTCCAGGGTGGGAATCTCGCGCGGCGGGCAATCGCTGGAGATGACAATCTGCTTCTGGGCGTCGTAAAGCGCGTTGAAGGTATGGAAAAACTCCTCCTGGGTGCGCTCTTTGCCGGCGATAAACTGAATGTCGTCAATCAGTAAGACATCAATACTGCGGTATTTCTCGCGAAACGTCTGCGCCTTGTCGTAGCGAATGGCATTAATCAGCTCATTCATGAATTTTTCAGAGGAGATATAAACCAGCCGCATGTGTCGGTCACGACTGCGAATGGCGTGGCCAATGGCATGCATCAAGTGCGTTTTGCCCAGCCCGACGCCGCCGTAGATGAATAGCGGGTTGTAGGTCCGGGTTGGCGTATCGGCTACCGCCATGGCGGCTGCGCGGGCGAACTGATTGCATGAGCCAACGACAAAGGTTTCAAAGGTATACTTGGGATTGAGCGGCAGCTCAATCGGCTCGAGGTCAACGATGCGCGCCCCCGCCAGCCCGTCGGGGAGGCTGTTTTCAAGCCCTCCAAAAGCGACCGAGTCTTGGCTTGCTTTTGGAAGGTCGCCGTCGGCGAGTCCGTTCGAGGCGCGGACATCGCTCGATTCGGCATAAACAAACGCCAAGCGCGCGTTGTCGCATCCAATCGCTTTGAGCGCCTCCTCTACGACATCGTGGTAAGTTTCCGTAATCCAGTCTTCATAGCTTTGGTTGGGGACGCGAAGGTAAATGGTGTTGTCCTGGCAGGCGTGCAGGGCGGCGGGCTTGAACCACGTGCTAAAGCTTTCGTGGTTGATACGCTTTTCAATTTCCCCTAGGAATGAGGTCCACTTATCGTCATCCATCATGATTTCAACCCTTGACGGTGAACACAAGGCGCGGCAGGCAATCGGCTTTCAGCAGGCAGGAAAAAGATTTCCACAGATTTTCCACAGATTGGCAGGCGTTTGTGGAAATCTTTGATGTAACTCCTAAAGTCTTTTTTTGGAGTTATTTAGTCCTATTGACGAGGCTTTGCGAGGCGTTCAACGTAGCACAGCGAGCGAGTAGCGACAAGAAAAATCCACAGGCGCGGCGCGGCGCTTGAATCCGCGCCGGCAAGATTCCGGGAGGTTTACGTGAAATGACAGGACTGAGACTTTTCGTAGCGTGCCTCGCGATGATCGGCCTGCTGGAAGGCGCGTCACGGCATCCGGCGGCGCAGGAGCGTCCGCCCCGCAGACCGCCTAAAGCCGAAAAGCCCGCCCCTCAGGATGAGGTGTTCACCATTGACGCTAACTTGGTCGTCCTCGATGTGCTTGTGTTCGACCAAGACAATCGCTTCGTTGGCGACCTGAAGAAGGAAAACTTCCGCGTCTATGACGAGCAGGTACAGCAGGAAATCGAGTACTTCAGCCGCGACGAGGCGCCGGTGAGCCTGGGCTTTGTCCTCGATACCAGCGGCTCGATGCGCCCCCGACGAGCGAAAGTCATCGAGGCTGTGAAGTTTCTCGCGCGATCGGCCAAGCCTGGCGACGAGTTCTTCCTCGTGGACTTCAAAAACAAGGCCGAGTTGGCGGAAGAGTTTACGCCGCGGCCGGCGGACATCGAGGATGCCGTTGACAACATTGTTTGGGGAGGCGGCACGGCGCTGCTCGATGCCATCCAGCTCTCTGCCGAATATGCCGACAAGGAGGGCAAAAACCGCCGCAAGGCGATCATTGTCATTTCAGACGGCGACGAGCGAGACAGCTACTATGACCGCCGCCAGATAATCAAGCTGCTTCAAGAGTACCAAGTGCAGGTCTATGTCATTGGCTTCCCCGATGAAGACGACAACGGCGGCATTTTCAATCGCTCCGCCCGCAAGCGGTCTATCAGCCTCATCAACGAAATTGTCAGCGAAACTGGCGGTCGAGCCTTTTTTCCAAAGTCCGCCAACGAGCTTCAGGACATCGCCCGCGCCATCAATGCCGACCTGCGGGCGCAGTACTCAATTGGGTTTAGCCCAAGCCAGGATAGACGAGACACAGGCTTTCGGCGCATCACCATTCGGGTCGAGGATGGAAAGCGCAAGCTCGTAGCGCGAACTCGCTCTGGCTACATGCCGCGCAAGGGCGATTGAGCCAGGAGCTGTGGATAAATGACCGCCCTTCCTGTGGAAAAGTTGTGGAAAAAATTAGTCGGGCCGCGACGCCATCACTTAATTTGTTTTGGCAAGTCTTGAGCGGCAAGCTTAAGTTATTGATTTTAATGGTATTTAGGTTGGGAACTCGAAATCTTCTCGACTGTGAAAAAGAAATGACAGCCCTGTGGGAAAGTTGTGGAAAAAACGACTAAGTCGGCTTGATTTGCGAACTTGCGGGCATTGGCGGGCCGGGGGCGGAAGCCACGGTCCGCGCTACGCCAAACACAAAGCCGTAGGTCATATCCGTCAGACAGGCAATGTAGGGCTGCCATTCCGACTCTGGTAACTCGTCTTCAAAAACGCACTTGCGGGCTACAGCCTCAACGGCGTAAACGATGGCTGTGGCCGTGACCTGCGGATCGGCGAGCTGCGTCAGCCCAATGACAGCGGCTTGGCGGAGGAGGCGTTCCAGGTTTTGCACGGAGTCATTCATCAAGCGGCGGCAGAGCGCGCCAACAGCTTCATCCTTAGGCGCCAAGTCATAGATGAGACGCGTCAGCCCGGGGCTATCCGCCTTGTTGATGAATGTCCGGCGAATACACCGCTCGATACAGCCGCGCAGGTCGCCGCCAGTTAGATCGTCTTCCGTGAAGTTGCTAAACACGGCGTCAAGCCGTTCCGCAATGCGCTGCTCGAACAGCAGCAACAGCAACTGCCGCTTGTCCGAAAAGTAAGCGTAAAACGACCCGATGCTGACGCCGGCCGCAGCGGCAATGTCATTGGACGTCGTTTTCTCAAAGCCGCGCTCCTCAAAGAGCTGGGCGGCTGCCTGGATGAGCTTCTCGCGGGTGCGCCGGCTACGCTCTTGCTTCGGTAAAGCCATAGCAGGCTCCAGGCCAAAAGCCAGAGGGCATTTCATAAGCGAGTTCATGGGCATTAGACCGGAAGGGCGGCCGAGTTGTTTCGGCCATAGCGAGGCATACTAGCAAATCGCCGCCGGATATCGCCAATGCCTTTTTTGCCTAGAGGCTCTTGGGCGGGCGATTTTGCCCAAGCCGCGCCAGGCCTGGGCAAGGCTCGGAAAGTCGAATTGTAAGATATGAATCTAAGCTCATATTCTTGTTATATCCTAGGCGAATCCAAGCTTAGGTTCCCTTATAGGGGTTGCGCGCCCAAACGTTCTTAGGTCTATGGCTTCTCGTGAAGAAAAGGAGGTAACAGCGATGCGGCAAGTCGCGCCGGCTATTGTGGCTATAACTTTGATGGTTGCTCCCGCCTGGGCTGCCAAGCGGAAACGCGACCTGATCATCCCCCGCGATTGCGTCGTGCAGGGACAAGAGGTGAAGACAGGAAATTATACCGTCGAGTATGACGATGCCGAGCCAGGCGAGCTGGTGATTCGGAGCGGCGGCCGGGAGGTCGTCCGAACGAGCTATACGATGCGCGAGCTGCCCAAGCCGGCGACGGCGGACACCGTTGTGTTCACCAACAAGGATGGCGTCCGAAAGATAGCCCGCATTGAAATGAAAGGCGGGAAGATGGCGCTTCAGATCGAGCCGTAGGTGAAATCAGATCGAGTCGCAGGGGAAATCGGCGGTCGCGCCGGAGGCGTCAGCCGCCGATTTCCTTGCTGAATCCCGCCGGTCATTGACTTGAGCCAGGGCGCTTCCATACATCCAGCTCAAAGCGCCGCTCGCGGTTGGCGGCTCGCCAGGCCGTGGCGTAGATGAGCTTCGTGATGCGAGTCATTTTCTCAAAGTCAATCTTGTCCACGGTGTCGGTCGGGCGATGGTAGTCGGCGTGCAAGCCCGTGAAGTAGAAAATGATGGGAATGCCGTGCTTGGCGAAGTTCCAATGGTCGCTTCGGTAGAAAAGCCGCAGCGGATGGCTTTCCTCGTTGTAGGCGTAGTCAAGGCGAAGCCGGACGGTTTCGTCATTGGTTTGCTTGCTTAGCTCGAAGAGCTGGCGGCTGTGCTTGTCCGGTCCGATCAGGAAAACGCTATCGCGGTCGGTCAGCGCCGCGTTTTCGCGCTGGACGTCATCGGCCGCGCGCGAGCGGCCGATCATATCAATGTTGAAGTTGGCGATGATGGCTTCCAATGGGACGAGCGGCTCCTGGTCGGTGAAATAGCCGGAGCCAAGCAATCCCATTTCCTCGCCCGTATTGAAAAGGACGAGGATTGAGCGCTTTGGGCGCAGCCCTTCGGCGAAGACCCGCGCTAGCTCGAGGACGGCCGCCGTGCCGGAGCCGTCATCATCAGCGCCTGGAAAGATGGTTTCGCCCTGCGCTGGCAAGTGATCGTAGTGCGCGCTGAGAACGACATACTCCCGCTTGAGCTCGGCGTCGCCGCCGTCGAGGATGCCGACGACGTTTTGGCTGTATTCGACCTTTTCATTTTCAACCGCGCGGATGGCGCACTGCCGCGAGCTGGCGACTGACGGCAGGGCGCCGCCGCTTTTGGCCGCTTCGTGAACCTGCTTCAGGGTCAGCCCGAAGCCGCTGAGCGCGTTTTCAGCGGCTTCGGGACTCAGCAAAAAGGTCGGCAGCAAGGGCGGGTCCGCCGTCGCCGCCGTTTTGGGACGCGCTCGCGGACGCGACTGACGACGCGCATACGCGGCGGCTTGCGTCCAGCCTTCCGCCAGCTTCTCGTCTGGAATCAACAGCAGGGCGCGCGCGCCATGTTCGAGCGCCGCTTGCTCGCGCCAGTTTTCGGGAAGGGATTCGCCTGCCAGCGAGCCAGGCGCTCCGCTCGCCAAGCACACGACGATGCGGTCTGCGGCGTTCACGTTTGCGTAAGCGTTGGTCTTTGGGTGGGACGCGCCATATCCGACAAAGACCAGCGCGGCTTTCAGCGAAAGATTAGGCAGCGTCGCCGCCGGATCGCGCAGGATGAAATCCTCTCCGTGAACGAATGGCCGGGGGGCTTCATCGAGCGTGATTGTCGAGTCCTGCCCGCCAGTTCGGGTCACAAAGGGAATTCTCTGGAAAAACGAGCCATCCAGCGCAGCCCCGCGATAGCCGAAGGCCTCGAGTTGGGAGGCAAGGTAACGGGCCGCGATGCGATTGCCGGCGCTGAGCGTATAGCGCCCGCCAAGCTCGGCTGAGGCGAGAAAGGAGAGGTGTCGCTTGAGCTGGGTGCCGCTGATGGCATCCAGGTTGGTCGGAAGCGGAGACGAGCCGCCAAGGCCGGTCAGTAAAAGCAGCGCCAAAGCCGCTGCCAGGCAGCGCGACGCCAGGGGCTTGGCAAGCATTATCTTACTGCGCTTCATTTGGGAATGGCTCGGCCAGGAGGGCGTCAATCAGCGCCGTGAACTCCGCCTCGGCGCGTTTCGGATGAAAGCCCGCGACCTGCCGCCGAACGCGTCCGGCGCGGTCGATGAAGTAGGTCATTGGCAGCCGCGAGGCGTTGTACTTCGCGGCGGCGCTCGCGCCGACATAGACCTGAAACGGCGGCGTCTCCCGCTGGATGAACCGCCGCGCCGTCTCGGCGTCTTCCGCAAGGTTGAGCGACAAGAGAACGAAATCCCGCTCCTTGTAGGCGTTGTGGAGCTTGGCGAGCAACGGGAACTCGGCGCGACAAGGCGGACACCAGCTTGCCCAGAAGTTGATCATCACCACTTTGCCCCGTAGCGATGAGAGGCGCACAGCCGTTTCGTCCGTCAGGCTCGGCGCGGTGAAATCCGGCGCCGCGCCGGCGTCGCCGGACTGCGTCGCCGGCGCCGCGAGCGTTGCGAAGCCGGTCAGCGCGAGCGTCAGAATCAAAAGCCAGCGGTTTGCAAATTTCATGGAGTAAAGCTTCTCTCAAGCGAGAATGGCGCGGCTCATGACGCGCGATGGACGACAAAACGCGCCACCTCCGCCAGAAGTTCCGCTCGTTGACCGAGCGGCGATAAAACGCCGATCGCCTCTTCGGCGAGCGTCTCGGCTCGTCGGCGCGAAGCCTCCAGTCCATAGAGCGCTGGATAAGTCGCCTTGCCGACGGCAGCGTCCTTGCCCGGCGTTTTGCCAAGCTGCTCGGCGGTCGCCGTCTCGTCGAGGATGTCGTCGGCAATCTGAAAGGCCAGCCCAACGCGGTCGCCATAGGCGGCCAGCAGGCCGATGTCATCCTCGGATGCGTCCGCGATAATGCCGCCGCAGACCAGCGCCCCGCGAATCAGCGCCCCGGTTTTGGCGCGGTGGATGAAGTCGAGGCGCTCGGCGTCAATTGGCTTGCCTTCGGCTTCCAGGTCAACTACCTGACCGGCGATCATGCCCTCAACCGTGCCAGAGCCGACCGCCAGCTCCCGAATGACGCGCACCTTTTGCTCCGCCGGGGCGTCCATCTCGGCCAAAATCCGAAAGGCGTGCGTCATGAGACCGTCGCCGGCCAGAATGGCCGTCGCTTCGTCAAACTGCTTGTGGCACGTCGGCCTGCCACGGCGCAGGTCGTCGTTGTCCATGGCCGGCAGGTCGTCGTGAATGAGCGAGTAGGTGTGGATCATTTCAAAGGCGCAGGCGACCGGGTAGAGCCGCTCCGGAACGCCGCCAAAGGCTTCGCCCGCGGCCAGGACGAGCACCGGGCGCAGGCGCTTCCCGCCAGCCATGAGGCTATACCGCATGGCTTCGTGAATGCGCGGCGGAGGCGTCGTCGCCAATGGCATCAGCCGGTCGAGCCAGCGGTTAACTTCGGGAACTTTCTCCGCGAAGTAGGCTTCGATCATGTGTCACGCGCGCTCCCTGAACATTGAAATCCTGGCTTGCAACGATAAGATGCGCCGGCTGGCAAGACAACCGCTTTCACGCTCTTGGCGAGCGGCGACGGCGGCGCCCGGAATGGAAGCCCCAGGACGGAAAGCCTGGGACGGAAAGCCTAGGACGGGATAGGCCGCCCATGACAAGCGACGACTTTTTGTCCCAACTCGAGCGCCACTTGGCGTCCCGTCTGCTGAGTTCCGAAGCTCTGGCTCGCTACGACCGGGGTCGGCTTGGGAAAGCCTTTCTCGCGCCCCTTGCCGACGCCGTGGCGCGGCTGTCGAATGACTTTACTCGGGCGCGCCGGGCGCTGACCGAAGCGGCTTCCGGCGATTACTGGCGCGACGCGCGACGGCTGGCCTATCTGTTTCACTTTCTGCCGCGAAACTACGTCAAGGCGGCCTGGGTATTGACTGAAGCTGGGCGTCACGCGCCGCTTGCCCGGCAACTCGCCGCGAAATCGCGGTTCGTCATTCTGGATATTGGCTGCGGCCCGGGAACCGCCAGCCTGGCAACGCTGGGCTTTCTGGCGGCGCTGCGTCCGGCGGCCTTTCACGTGAATATCGCGCTGGTTGACGCCGCGCCGAACGCGACGCAGGAAGCCGTCGAATTGCTGCGCCAGGCGGTCGCTTGGCTCAATGCCGAGCGCCGCGAAGCGATTACGCTTTGCCTCGCGCCGCAGGTTGGCGCCGCCGCGCAAGTCGAGTCATACCTTCCAAGCGGCGGGGCCGACTTCGTATGGCTCTCGAACGTCCTCAACGAGAGCGATCACGCCTCCGCCGAGCGCCAATCCGGCGGCGTGCCCGCCTGGGTGAAGACGCTGACGCGGGAGGGGCTGGCGGCGGACGGCGGCTTGTACGTCATCGAGCCGGCGCTTCACGAAACCGCGCGCGCCGCAATGCGTCTCCGCGACGCCTTGCTTGAGGACGACCCGACGCTGGGCATTTTCGCGCCCTGCGCTGCCGCCGGACCCTGTCGCATGCTGGCGGAGCGCCCCGCCCGCGACTGGTGTCATGTGGCGCTGACCTGGAAGCCGCCGCCGCTGGTCGCGCAACTCGACAGCCTGACCGGCTTGCGCAGTCAGGTCCAAAAATTTTTCTACTTCGTCTTGCGACGGGACGGAAAGCGCGCCGCCGAGCCGCGTCAGGGCTGGTCGCCCTGGCGCGTCGTCGGCGATCTCCAACGCGAGAAAGGGCGTGAAAAGCGGCTGGTATGCGGCGTTGACCGCTGCGCCCTGCTGACGCGCTTCAAGCGCGATCGCCGTCCGGAGAACGCGCCCTTTGGCGACGCCGAGCGAGGCGATATACTTTGGCTCTCGGAATCGCCGGCGCCGCTGGCGGACGGGTTGCGGCTTGCGCCGGGCGCGCGCGTCGAGCGCCAATCCCTGATCGAGTGACGTCTTATGCCGACGCTTCGGATTGTCAATGGAACGATTCTCACCGGCGGCCCAAGCCACCGGGCCCTAGCGGGCGATGTCTATGTCCGGGATGGACGCATCACGCATGTCGGCGCCGCGCCGGAAGCGGCGGATGAAACCCTCGACGCGCGCGGGTGCGCCGTCGCGCCAGGCTTTGTTCAGTCGCACATCCACCTGTGCCAGACCTTGTTTCGCGGCGCAGCCGACGACCTGGAACTGCTTGATTGGCTGAAAACGCGCATCTGGAAGCTTGAAGCCGCGCACACGCCGGAAAGCCTTCGCGCTTCGGCGCAGTTGGCGATAGCCGAGATGATGCGCGGCGGCACTACCTGCGCCATGACTATGGAAAGCGTCCATCACACCGATGCCGCGCTGGAAGTCGTGGTCGAAAGCGGCTTTCGGGCCGTGGCAGGCAAGTGTTTGATGGATGCCGGCGATGACGTTCCGGCCGGACTGCGCGAAACGACGGCTCACGCCCGCGCCGAGTCGCTGCGCCTGCTCGAAGCCTGGCATGGTCGGGCGGACGGCCGCCTTCAGATTGCCTTTGCGCCGCGCTTCGTCTTGTCGTGCACGGAGGCTTTGCTGCGCGATATCGCGGCGCTGTCGCGCGAGAAAGGCGTTCGCATTCATACCCACGCATCGGAAAATCGCGCCGAGACGGCGCTGGTCGAGCAACGGACCGGAAAGCGCAACCTGGTCTACCTGCATGAGTTGGGTCTGACAGGAACGCAGGTCGGCGTGGCGCACTGCATCTGGCTTGACGAAGCGGAACTGAGCATCCTGGCCGAAACGGGAACGCGCGTTCTGCACTGCCCATCCTCTAATCTGAAGCTTGGTTCCGGCGTCGCCCCGGTGGCCGAGATGCTGGAGCGCGGCATATCGGTTTCGCTTGGCGCGGACGGCGCGCCCTGCAATAACCGGCTGGACGCTTTCACAGAAATGCGGACGGCGGCGCTGCTTCAGAAAATGCGCCGCGGCGCGCGAACGCTGACGGCGCTGGAGGCGTTTCAGATGGCGACCTGGCAGGGCGCGCGCGCGCTTGGGCTGGAGCGCGAGATCGGAAGCCTCGAAGTCGGCAAAGCGGCTGACATCGCGGTGGTCAACCTGGATACGCTGCATGCCGCGCCGCATCCTGATCCGCTCTCCGCGCTGGTTTACGCGGCAACGGCCTCCGACACCCGGCATGTGGTCATCGCTGGTCGGGTGGTCGTCCGCGATGGCGAGCTGGTGGCGCTGGAGGAAGCCGCTATCCGGGCGAATGCGCGGCGCGAGTTTGCCGCCCTTGCCGCGCGCGCCGGCTTCGCGTGAGCTGAAACAGCCGCCGCCCGAGCTAAAGCGGCGTCGCCCGCCCCTCGCGGGCCGTCCTTGTCCGGCGGCGAGGGGCTGGGCCGCCAGCCCGGCGCGTCGCTTTGGGCGCTCTTCGCGCGCCAGCCCGGCTCGCCTCGCGTCAGCGCCTTGCGTCAGCGCCCTGCGTCAGCGCTCAGCAACTCGCGCCCGACTTCGGCGATAACGGCGTGGAGAGCATCCGCTAGCTCGTCCACCTGCGCGGTCGAAATGGCTAGCGGCGGCATCAGCGCGACCACGTTCCCAAGCGGTCGCAAAATGACGCCATAATCCCGACAGCGATTGGTTACGCGATAGCCCGCAAGCGCTTCTGGCGGAAAGGGCGTTCGCGCTTGACGGTCGGCGACAAGCTCGATGCCAGCCATCAAGCCGCGCTGTCGAATATCGCCGACCAGCGGAAGCGCCCGCAGCGCTTCCAGCCGCCGGGCAAGGTGGCTCGCTACGACGCGGACGCGCTCGAGCGTGTTGTCCCGCTCAAAGAGCGCCAGGTTAGCCAGGGCGACGGCGCAGGCAAGCGGGTTGCCAGTGTAGGTATGCCCGTGGAAAAACGTCTTGAATTCGCCCGCCTCGCCCAGAAACGCAGCATAGACGGCGTCTGTCGCCAAGGTCGCCGCCAGCGGCAAGTAGCCGCCCGTCAACCCTTTGGCGACGCAAAGCAGGTCAGGCGCAATCCCCTCGGCCTGGCAGGCGAACATCCAGCCGACGCGCCCAAACCCCGTGGCGACTTCATCGCAGATCAGCAGCGCTTCGTGCTTTGTGCACAGCGCGCGCGCGCGCCGGACGTAGCCTTCAGGCTGCGCGAGCATCCCGGCCGCGCCCATCATCGCCGGCTCGATGATCACGGCGGCAACCTCGTCGGCGTTGGCTTCCAGGAGGCGCTCCAGCTCGTCGGCGCAGGCCATTCCGCAAGTGGCGCGCTCGAGCTTGAGCGGGCAGCGGTAACAATACGGCTCCGGGGCCGCCAGCGCCTCAAATAGCAACGGCCGATAAGTGGCGTGAAATAGGGGAATGCCGCCGACGGAAACCGCCCCCACCGTATCGCCGTGGTACGACTCGCGAAGATGGATGAACTTCGTTTTGCGCGGGCGCGGGTCAGGCCGCTGCCGCCAGTACTGAAAAGCCATCTTGAGCGCCACTTCGACCGCTGTTGAGCCGGAGTCGGAGTAAAACACCTTGGTCAGTCCGGCAGGGGCAAGCTCGACCAGCTTCGCTGCCAGCTCGATCGCCGGCGCGTGGGTCAGCCCCAGGAGCGTCGTGTGGGCGACTTTGTCAAGCTGTGCGCGAAGGGCCGCGTCGAGTTCCGGCGTCCGGTGGCCATGGGTCGTCACCCACAGGCTGGAAACGCCATCCAGGTAGCGTCGCCCTTCTAAATCATAGAGGTAACAGCCTTCCGCGCGCTCGATGATGAGCGGTCGGTCGGCGCGCCACCCCTGCATCTGGGTAAACGGATGCCAGACATGCGCTTTGTCAAGCGCTTCCAAGCGCGCCCGTTCCGATTGCGCGGCGGATGCCTCGTCGGAATCAAGCCGAGAAACAGTCATCCCGGAACCTCGCTACAGCCAACTCGCCCGCGCCGTTCGCTGGCTGCTCACTCGGCGATCATCGGACAAAAGTCAAGGCCGCCGCCCCCAGCGGGGCCACGGCCTCGGATGGGCGAATCAGCGGGGACTATTCGCCGCCGTCGTTGCCAATTGCCTCCACCGGGCAGGCGTCCATCGCTTCCTGGCACTGCTCCATTTCCTCATCCGTTTCCGGTTGCTTGAAAACATAGGAGTAGCCGCCGTCGTCATTACGAGTGAAGTTGTTGGGCGCCGTATCGCGGCACACGTCGCAGTCAATGCACTGGGTATCTACATAAAACATCCCAGGCGCGTTGTCTGGATACTTATCGTCAACCGATGCCATGGCTTGTTACCTCGCTCAAGGAAGTTGAATGCCGGAGGTCGCGCAGTCCGGCAACTTTCGTTACCCGACGCTCGCCTGTTCGACCGCCGGATACTGCTGATGACGTGAAGCTAGTGCAAGGGGCGAGATTTTTTCAATGGTTTTATTGAAAAACTTCCGACTTCCCGCCGCGACCACAGGCGCAATGTCTTTCTAAAGCCATCGTGGATGAGATGACCGCCGCCTTCGGTATGCTACAAGACAAACTTCGTTGGAACGCAGGGGCGAAGCATCGAAATTTACAGCCGGGTTATTTGACGAATCCGGCCAAGATGGATAGCTTGCAGATACAAACCAGCTCGGGAAATAACCAATCCGCTCAACTAGTATGTCCTTTGAGACCATTATGCGCGGCGTGCTCGACCGGGTTGACGGGGCACGCGGGTGGGCTTTTCTGGCCGATGACGGGGAAATCGTCTTTCGCCAGGCGGTGGGCAATTTCGAGACGCTACCGCTGTTGGCGGCTTACCAAGGCATCACGATTGGCAACTATCGCCGGTTTGGCCTGCGGAGCTTGCTGGGCGGCATTCGCGCCATCGTTTGCACCTATGAGGAGGCGGTTTGCATCCTGAAGCTGTTTCCAGAAAACTACTTTCTGGTTTTCGTCCTCGCGCGCGAGGCCAATGTCGGCTATGCGCTGTGGCTGCTGGACGAGGCCATGCCGGCGCTCATCAAGGAAATCGAATGACGGCGCGCCGGTCGCGCGACTCAGGCTGATTTGACCAGCCGGGCGAAGGCCCGCAGCCCATTGACGATGTCCTGTTGGTCGAACGCGCGCGTGAGCGAGCGCTCGACTTCATCGCTCATCTGACCGATACGGCTCTTGAACGACTGTTCAGCCCGCTCGATGGACTGCTGTAACGCGAGGATGTCTTGATGCGACTTCGCGTCCGCGGCTTCCAGCGCGGCAAGCTGTTGGCTGACCCGCTCGAGTTGGCGATTGATCTCTTCTAGCTGGGCTTTGGCCTTTTCCAGATCGCCTTTGAGTTTCTGCGTGTCATCGCGCGGAAACCGGGCTTCCTCGCCAATGTACATCAGCTTCTGATGTAAGTAGTTGTAGGCTGCTCCAACCGGACGGAACGCCATCGTGGCGAGGTAAAACCCGGCAAACCAGTAGCCCAAGCTGCCGCGGGCGAAATAGGTCAGCCCGCTGATGGCGACAGCGGAAACGATGTGTAGCCCAAGCGCGACCCAAAGCGTCGTCCGCTGCGTCCGCCGCACGTAGTCGAGCCGATTGGGATTGATGGCGATGCCGGCTTCGAGCGAGCGCTCCAGCTCGAACTGCACGGACTTGGCCTGAAAGTGAATGTCCCAGGGGACTGTCAAGATGAGCAGAAGCCAAATGAAGCAGACCGCCCCCATCCCGATATCGAGCGCCAGGCTGGGCGTGAGCGCGGGGATTTGCCAGCCGGTCAGCCAGGCTATCAGAGCAAAGACCATCAGCAGCGCGATGCCAATCGTTGCCGCGATAGATAACGCCCCCAAAAACCGCTGAAACATTGCGCGCCTCTTGTTGGCTTGGCTATTTTTGTTGGCTTGGCTACTCCTGGCTTGGCTCAGCGCGCTTCAGCCCGCGAGTCGAAAGCTGGTCGCTCCAGCTTCAAGTCGCGCCTTTACGGCTCGGCAGTCGCGGCGGCGGCTTTTTCAACAGATGCCCGCTCGACAGACGCCGGCGCTTCGGTTTCCGGACGGTAAAAGAGGATGCGCCCGCAGTTATCACAGGTATGAATGCCAATGCCTTGCCGAACCAAGCTGTGAACCTGCGGTCGCAGGCGCATTCGGCAGGCGGAGCAGGTGCCGTTGATGACCTGCGACAGGGCTTGCCCGCCCCGCAGCTTGGAAACCCGGTTGTAGTTGGTAAGCCACGCCTTGGAAAGCTTGGCTTCCATTTCCCGCCGCTGATGGCGGATGATTTCGACTTCAGCCAAATAGGCCGCTTCGGCGCGCCCGTTTTCTGCCAGCGCCGCATCGGTCTCCGCCCGCCGCCTTTCGATATCCGGGGCGTAGGAGGCTACCTCGGCCTCAAGCGCGACAAGCTCCGCCTGGGCTTCGACAATCTTGGACTCGCACTGCGCGGCTGACTTTTTGGCCGTGTCGATTTCCCGAATAGCCGTTTCATACTCGCGCTGGTTGCGAACGCGCTGGAGGTCTGCGGTGTATTTGGCGAACTGGGCTTGGAACTGAGAAAGCTCGATTTCGAGGTCGCGGAGACGGCGGCGAACGGCGTCAAGATTCGTTTGGGCGGTCGTGAAGGCGGCGATATGGCGTTGAAACTCGGCTTCGATACGCTCGCGTTCGGCGGCAAAGAGGCGCGTTTTGGTCTGACATTCGGCAAGTTGCCGATCGGTTTCCTGCAGGGCGACGAGCAGTTCCAAGTCCTGACTCACAAATACCTCCTAGCTGGGGCGGGACAGGAATTACGGGACTGGAGAGTACTACCTTGCCTTTGGCGAAGCAAGCATCCCCCTACTGGATCTCCTCAGACGCCAGGCAAAGCCCTTCGGAGGTTACCGGCGTTCCGACGCTCGACCAGAACTCGAACGTCAGCGTTCGCCGACCGCTCTCGGCGGCGTATTCGAGGTGCAGCATGTCGCGCGGGTGCTCGCCCGTGTTTCGGTAAAACCGCAGATTGCGAGCGGCCGCGAGCTGATAATCCCGTTCCCGCCACGCGAGCTGCCGCGGCGGCTCGTCCGGGTCGAGCTCCAGGGCTTCGACTTCCCCATACTCCGTTGGGTCTAGCGGAAACGAGACGATGGCGCGCCCTTCCGTCGCTTGGGCATCCGGCATGTGGACTTCCACAAAGTGCCGCCGCTCGCCGTTGGTCACTTCAAACTGCCAGAAGACCAGCGTTTGTCGCTCGATGTCCACGAAGCGATGGGCCTTGTCAATCGTCCACTTGCCTGGCAGCGGGCTGGCTTCAGCCAGAAAGATAGCGTCCCCGGCGCTCAAGTCCGCAAGCCGGCGCGTGCGGCGCTTGGGCGCCTCGTCTTTTTTCCCAAAGAAAGAAAGCCAGCCCACGCGTCAATCCTCCCGAAGTCGCTAGTGAAGCGGGCCGCGTCAGGGGGGCGGCGCGTCAGGGGCGCGCTAGCCGCTCCTCGACGCGGCGCAGCAGCTCGGTCACTTCGAAAGGTTTGCGCAGGCAGTCCTCGGGCGCAATATGGAATTCCGATGAAGCGATGATCTCGTCAATCTTTTCCGACGCGGAACAGACCATGATGGGTACTTGCCACATTTCCGGGTTCTCCGCCGACCGGATGACCTCCATCAAGTGCGGGCCATCGATGATGGGCATCATGACATCGAGAATGATGAGGTCTGGAACGCGCCGCTTGAGCGCCGTCATCGCGCCAATGCCGTCATCCGTGGCGGTGACAGCATAGCCAGCGTGCGTCAACACTTCCGTCAGCAATTCGCGGATGCCGGCGTTGTCATCCACGACAAGGATGTTTTTCTTGGCTTCTGTCATTGGTTTGCTCATCACTAGGGACACACGTTTCAACCAAGGCGAATCGCTCAAAGCAAAGCGCTTTTCAAAAGAAAATGCCTTCGCGCTCCTCGAGCCCGCGGTCAATGAGGCGGCGAATCTCGCGCTTGACCCGGTCCACTTTGCGTTGGATGGCTTCATCGCGGTCGTCCGGATCGCCGCGAAAGACCAGCGGCTCGCCAAAATAGATTCGATACTTGGTCGGGAAGGGTATCATGCCCAGGACGCCAAGCCATGGGAAGGTTGGCGTAATCGGGAAGTACGGCATTCCAAGCAGCTTGGCAAGCGGCTTGAAGTCCATGAAACTCGGCGCCTGCTCCTCGCCGCCAATCACGCCAAAGGGCACGATGGGCGTGTTGGTCGCCAGCGCCAGCCGCATGAAGCCCAGCCCAAACCGAACCAGCTTGTAGCGGTCTTTCCAAACCTTGCCCGAGCCGCGCGCGCCTTCGGGAAAAACTATGATCGCCTCCCCTTTCTGGAGCAGGCGCTCGCAGTTGAGCGGGTCGCCCACGATGGCTCCGCTGCGCTGAAGGAGTTTGCCAAGCAACGGCGTCGTGGTGAACCAGCGCTCCACCATGGCGCGACACAAACGCGGCGGGTTGGCCTCGAGCAGCATCGCGACGGAGACCAGGGCGCCGTCAATCGGGAGCTGCCCGCTGTGGTTGCCGATCAAAAGCGCGCGCCCGGGCGGGACATGTTCGATGCCATAGGTTTGCACGCGCCAATAATGCCGGTAGAGTCGCGCGAAAAGGGAATAGCCATAACGGGCCGTTCCAGGATGCAAGCCCCAGGAGTCATAGCCGTACTCGTTGACGGCGGTGGGGATTTGCCGCATTTTGGCATCCACCTCGGCATCCACGAACCGGTCGGCTAGCGCTGACAGCCAGCCGCTCGAGGTCACGGTCGGCAGAAAGTCGCGCCGGCTGGCGCGCCGCCGCGACCTCGCCGCGCTGGCTGGCGTCTCTGACCGCCGCTCCGCGCGCGACTTCGGCGATGGCAGCAGTCGAAGGGGCGGCTCGCTCTCGATACGCTGGATTTCGAGAACTTTTCGCCGCGGCGCGCGCTTCGGCTGGTCTTCGGCGGCTGGGGGCGGAACGACGGCGAGCGGTGGCGGAGCGGAGCGTTTACGGGCCATGACTTTTTTCCCCGCGGCGCGCCCAAAGCGCGCTTCAAAGACCCCTCGCGCGCTTTGGCGGAGCTGGAACGGCGCGCCCTCGCCGCGAACTCGTCCCTCCCGCCCTTCTTGAGCCTGGGCGCGCCTTTGGGGGCGTCATCCTTTGGGACGTTGTCTTCGGCTTGACAGCCTGGGCGGCGCAAGCCCTACGCAGGCTCTCTGCCGGAGAGAGAAACGCCCGTTGACGATTGTAGCCCGAGCATAGGCCGCAACTCGGTCAGGGGCAACTTTTTGTCCGCTTCATCGTCCGCGCTCGCCGTCCGTCGCCCGCAAATGACAGCGGCGCGCGCGGCAGGGCCTTTCAGGGCTGCTTCGTCTCGCCGCTTCCGGGACTGGGCTTGGACTCATCCGACGCGACAAACTCCAGTCCGTAATTCGACCCTTCCTCCTGTAACCAGCGCCGCTGATGGCGCTCGTAGGCGTCCAGCCCTTCGCGCAGTTGCTCGACCAGCCGGGGCGGGGCGGGCTGATCGAGCGCGGCCGCCTGCGTTTCGAGCAGGTCGCTCAGCTCGGCGACGAGGCGGGTCGCGCCATCGTTGAATGGCTGCAGTTGCCTGAGCTGGAGGCGGGCGGCGGCGCTTGCCGCCCGGAGTTCTTCCGGCACTGGCTGCCCAGCTTCGAGCTGGCGCAAAATGAGGCGATAAACGCGCTCGCCCTCATTGCAGGCCTCGGCAAAGCGGCTAATGGCCTTGTTTTCCGGGAACCAGTTCGAGCCGGCGATGAAGCGCTTCAGCGACGGGCGCTCGCCTTGGTAGTGCCAGAACATCGCCCCAAATGAAGCCGCGACGACCGACAGCAGCAAGACTTGCCAGATGCGCCAGATGATTGGCGTCGCCCGCTCGTGCGGGGGCGAATAGGGAATGACGAGCGCCAGCCCCATGCCAGTGATCAGCCCGCCGAGATGCCCCGCCCGGCTAATGAAGGGGATAGAAAAGGTAATGATCAAGTTGATGGCGAGCGTCAGCCAGATGCCGCGCTGCATCGCGCTGCGCACCGCCGGCGGGATTTCCTGGCGGTATTTGTAAACAAACACGAGCAGCGCGCCGAACATGCCAAAGAGCGCGCCGGACGCGCCCGCGCCAATGCTTGCCGGGTGCGAGAAAAAATAGCTCGCCACGAAGCCGCCAATCCCTGAAAGCACATAGAGAATCGTGAAACGCGCCGACCCGTAAAGCGACTCAAGCTGCGGCCCTAGCGACCAGAGCGCATACATATTCACCAGCAGGTGGATGACGCCAATGTGGAGAAACATCGGCACGACCAGCCGCCACAGCTCGCCGCTCGCAATAAGCTGTTGGTTGCAGGCGCCAAAGGCCATCAGCACGTCCACATCGGTTGAGCCGCCGGCAAAGGCCGTCAGCAAGAACATGGCGATGTTGATGCCGACGAGAATGTAGCTGAGCGCCACTCGACGAAAAAACACTGCCTCGACAAATTTGGCCGCCCGCTGCCGCTCCCGCTGCTCGCGCTCGACTTCGGGCGGGAACGCGCCGCACTCCAGGCAACGCAACGCGGCGCTTGGCGTGAGGAGCCCGCACTGATGGCATACGCGCACTTGGCGCTCAGTCGTGATTTCCATCGCCGCTAGTCCACAAGGTACTTCGCCTGCGCCCGGTACTGCCGGTCCACGGCTTCCAAAAAGGTCTCAGGGGCGTAAGGCGGCGCGACGCCCAGCCGCTGACTGATTGAGTTCGCAATCGCGGCCGCCATCCAGGGGCGCTTCGTTTCCGGCAAGCTTGAGCGGCGCAGCAGGAAGCGTTCAACCGCCGCGATGTCATCCCTGGTCAGGGCGCGAACATTGCCGATGGCGTCGCGCCCGCCCAACGGGGCGAGCCGGATGTCGGCGGCGTGATGGCTCAGCACGCGATCAAGGCTGGGCGTTGTTCCCTGGCGCTCCTTGACCACCGCCGTGCCGGCGACCAGGTCGCCCAGGCGGCGCGACTCGCGGTGGAGCATGATGCTCATCACGCCCAGCGCGTAGCCGCTCGGCAGGAAATCTACGCCGCGCAGCGCGTTCCGAACAAGCGCCTCGAAGAAGCCAATCGGCCGGCCATCCACGCGAATCACGCGGAGACGCAGCCACCGCTTGCCGGGCGTCTGGCCGTTCCACCAGGCTTCAAACGCCGCGAAATAGCCAAAGTAAATGACGAAGGACGCCAGCGCGAGCAGGGCCAGAAGCCACAGCTCGACCGACCGGCTCAGATTGAGGCCGCGCAACAGGTTATTGATCTGGGCCACCCAAAGACCAAGCGAAAACAACATCAAAGCCTGAATGCCATGGTCGATCAGCGCGGCAAGAAAGCGGCTGCCGACGTTGGCCAGCACGAACCTCAGCTCGACGCGTTCGGGAGTTTCGATGATGAGTTGATTGTCGAGACGCATTGACCAGGCGGGGCTGCCGTCCGCGGCCGCCGTTTGGCGAGTCGCGCCCGGCGCGACGCT
>CALCKX010000117.1 GCA_937966115.1 uncultured Chloracidobacterium sp.
CAGGATTTCCCCCGCCCCGCGCCGCTCGGCTTCGACGGCCCAGGCGACGGCGTCCGCGCCGGTCGGCGTTCGCCCGCCGTGCAGAAAGACTTCCCAGCGCGCCGGCGTCGCGCCGGGAACGCGCCGCGCGTCAATGGCCACGACCACGCACTGGCTGCCGAACTTCCGCGCCCCTTCGGCAATCAGCTCCGGGCGCTCGAAGGCGGCGGTGTTGATGGAAACCTTGTCGGCCCCGGCCAGGAGGATGGCGCGCATGTCCTCCACAGCGCGGATGCCGCCGCCGACCGTGAAGGGAATGAAAATCTCGTCCGCGACGGCCCGCGCCATGCGCGCGACGATGGCGCGCCGGTCGGAAGAGGCCGTAATGTCGAGAAATACCAGCTCGTCCGCGCCTTCGGCGTCGTAGCGCCGCGCCTGCTCGACCGGATCGCCTGCGTCCATCAAGTCGAGAAAGCGCACGCCTTTGACGACGCGCCCGGCGTCCACGTCAAGGCACGGGATGATGCGCTTGGCCAGCATGGTCCCTCACCCAAGCTGCGTGTTCAGCCCGCAGACAGGGCAGAACACGTCGCTTTTCGAGATGGTCGCGTCGCAGTTCGGGCAGCGCCGGCCGCCGTCGAGCCGCGGGCGCTCCGGCGCCGGGCGATCCATGGGCTGCCCGCACTGGTAGCAAAACCGCGCCTGGGGATCGGCCTGACCCGCGCCGCAGGCCGGGCAGACCGGCAAAACCAGCGCGCCGCCCGCCGGCCAGGCCCCGCCCGGCCCGTCGCCGCTGGGCGCGCCGGGCGGCGCGGGCCAGGGCGGACCAAGCGGATCATCGGGCCGCGCCGGGCGCGCCCAATAGCTCCCGTCCAGCATCGCCTGGTAGTCGCCGGCTTCGGCCCAGCGCTTGATTTCCTTGGCCCGGACAGCTGGAAACGAGTGCGTCCGCCGATAGACTTGCAGGAACTTATAGACCCGGCTGAGCAAGTCGCGGTCGAGCTCCTCGTAATCCTCCGCCTGCCTCAGGAATTCCTCGGTGTTGAGCTGGTCGAAGACCGCCCGGCTGCCGCCGGCCAGCTTCAGCAGCAGCGTCAGATAGGTTTCGACATCCTGCACGACCAGCAATCCGGCGCGGTCGCACGACAGCTCCGCCTTGCGATCCCATTCGTACAGCGCTAGCAGCAGGCCCGACCCGACCAGCGCGCCGAGTCCGAAGGTGGCTTCGCCGAGGCGCTCGATGATGATGGAAAGAAAGTTCGCCATCATCTTGTAGAGCACATGCCCGCACTTGATATGCCCCAGCTCATGCGCGATGACGCCCAGCAGCTCGTCTTCCGAAAGGAAGTCCACCAGCCCCGATTGGAGAACGATGAACGGCTGCTCCGTGCCAAACGTGTAGGCGTTCGCCACCGGGTCGTGGTCCAGATACAGCTCCGGCTCCGGCACGGCGAGAATGGCGCAGGCCTCGCGCAGCAGGTCGTGGAGGCGCTTGCACTGGCGCGGCGTGACGCGCACATTGTCCGCGACATTGGTGACGCGAAACCAGCGCTCCCATCCGTATTCGTTGAGCTTGCGAATGATGAAATCAAGACCCCGCGCTTGCTTGACGGCGTCCAGGGCGGCAATGTCCAGCGGGTGCTGGAAATCAGACGCCCGGAGCTTCGGCAGGCGAGCTCGTTCCCGTCGTGGCGCCGTCATGCTGTGCCTCTATCGCGAAAGCTTTCGCCGCTGGCGGGCGGCCCGGCGGCGGGCGTAACCTACCACAGGACGGGTCAAAAACGACGGAAGCGCCGCCCCCCAACCGGAGCGGCGCTTCGCGGGCGGCGCTTCGCCGCCCAGGCGGCGCGCGCGGCGGATGTCAAACCGTTGCCTCGACGTGATGGTGGCGCAAGATTTCCTCCATGCGATCTTTCAGGTAAAGCTTGCGCCGCTTGAGCAGCGCGGACTCCTCGACTTCGTCCGGCCGCGGATGGGAAAGGGATAAAATCTCTTGCAGGCGCGCTTCGGCGCGCTGGTGTTCGCGGACGAGACTGCGGTATTCCGCGTGGGTTTGGAACAGTTGTTGCTTCAGCGATTCCAAAGCGGCAAGACTCATAGGGGTACACTCTCCTTGGTTAGAGCCGCAAAAAGCTTTCGCGGCTGTCATCGAGACCGAAGAAGGAACGCGGATCGAAAGTAGGGACGGCGAAGATTTTGCGGAACGGCGAGGTTTCAAGTGTATTACGCGATGATTTCAAACGCAAGCCGGGGCCTATGACAAGCTTTTTTCAGCGCCGCGGCTGGGCAATCGCGCTAGGCGTAGCCGCGTTGCTGGCCGCCGCCGGCGGATGGCTCTGGTGGTCGGCGCGGCGCGGCGCGCGCGAGGCGCGGCTGGCGGCTGAGGCGACGCAGCGGATGGAAACCCGCTCGACGCCCCTGTCGCCCCCGGAAATGGATGGCGTCACGCTTTGGCTGGAGGTCGCCGAAACGCAGGCGCTCGTCGAGTTTCGCGGGCAGCTCTACGCGGCGACGAGCGGCGGGCTGACGGTCCTGGCCGACAATGGCGCGCCGATTCGGCGCTTCACCGCCGCCGACGGTTTGCCGGACCAGGACTTGACGACGCTCGCCGTTTTTCGCGATCGCCTCTTCATCGGCACGCGCTCGGCGGGCCTCATCGAGTATGACGGCGCGCAATTCATCCGGCACGAGTTCCGCCGCCCGCCGGCGGCCCACGTCGGGGCGTTGCTCGCCACGCCGGACTTGCTCGTGATCGGGATGCTCGACGGCGGGCTGCATGACTACGACGGCAGCCGATTCGGACAGCGCTTCCAGCCGCCGCGCGCCGCGCCCATCGCCGGCGTGACGGCGCTCCAGGCGAGCGGGGCGCGGCTGTTCATCGGCACGCTGGCGCAGGGGCTGTTCATCTGGCGCGAGGGCGAGCTGAAGCATCTGCCTCCGGCAAGCGGGCTGCCGTCGCCCCATGTCACGGCTTTCGCCTGGCAGGATGAAAGCCTGTACGTGGCGACCGACGCCGGCATTGCCCGGCTGACCGCCGACGACCGGCTCGAGCTGGTTTCGCGGCAGCCCAACGTCTGCTCGCTGGCTGTCTATGGCGGGAAGCTGTACGCCGGTCTCGTCATCGGCGGCGTCGTGGAAATCCAGCCGGCGAGTCGCGCCGCGCCGCGCGCGGCGCGGCGGTCGCTCATTCAACTCAACCCCGCCGCGCCGCAGCGCCAAGTCAAGCTGACGACGGTCGGGGAGCGCTTGCTGGCGCTGACGCGCAATGGCATTCAGACGCTGCGCCCGCGCGGCGACGGCCGGCTTGATTGGCAACGCTTCGACCGGCCGGATCCGGCCGGCGGGCAGTTGACATCGGGCAATGTGACCAGCCTCGCCTTTGACGCGAGCGGGCGCTTGTGGGTAGGGACGTTCGAGCGCGGGCTGGACATTCTCGACCCCGACGCCGGCAACGCGCTGCGCCACGTTCAGGACGAGACTCTGCGCGAGGTCAACTGCCTGTGCGCGACCTCGCGGCTGGCCCCGATGCTGGCCGGAACGTCGGGCGGGCTGCTGGCGCTGGACGCGACGGGCAGGGTCACGCGCCGCTACGACGCGAGGTCGGCCGCGCTCGTCGGCGACGCGGTGTCGCACGCGCGGCCGCTGGAGGTTGCCGACGGGCAGTCGCTGGCCATCGCCACGGCGAAGGGCCTCACCATCTGGCAGGATGGCGTCAGTCGCAGCCTGACCGCCTTTCACGGGCTGCCCAGCAACTATCTCTACTGCTGCGAGACGCTCAACGGCAAGCTCTACGTCGGCACGCTCGGCGGGCTGGCGGAGCTGGACGGCCTGCGCGTCACCCGCGTCTGGCGGACGGACAACGCCGACCTCCCGGCCAACTGGATCAACGCGCTGCTCGCCGCGGGGGATGCGCTTTACATCGGCACCTACGGCGGCGGCGTTTGCGCGCTGCGCCCAACCGGCGAGATCCTCCGCTTTCCCGAAACCGCGGGCATCGAGGTCAACCTCAACGCCCTGGCGACCGACGGCGACCGGCTGTACGTCGGCACGCTCGACCGGGGGCTGCTCATTTACGACCTGCGGCGCAACCAGTGGCGCGTCTGGCGCCAGGGCCTGCCCTCCGCCAATGTCACCGCCATCGCCCTGCGAGCGGACGCGGTTTTCGTCGGCACGACCAGCGGCGTCGCCCGCATCGAGAAGCGCCGCTTCAGCGGCGCGCTTCAGTAAGCGCTCGAGTTCTGGAGGAGCCGCCATGCGCGCCTTCTTGGCCCTTGACCCCGACCCGCCCGCGCGGGACGCGCTCACTCGCCACCAGCGCCGCTTGTCGCAAGCGCCGTGGTCCCGTCACGTGAAATGGGTGGCGGAAGCGAGCCTCCACCTGACGATTCGCTTTTTGGGCGAGCTTGACGCCGCCGCGCAGGCGGCCCTGACGGCGCGGCTGGAAGCCGCGCTGGGGCAGCCCTCCGCCCCGGGCCGGCTGGAGCTGACCCTGACCGAGCCGCGCTTCTTTCCTTCCGCGCGGCAGCCGCGGGCGATTGCCTGTCTGGTCGCCGCGCCGCCATCGCTGCTAGCGCTGGTCGCGCTCGCCGAAGCCGCCGCGCAGGCCGCCGGGCTGGCCGCCAATCTCCGGCCGTTCCGCGGCCACGTCACGCTGGGACGGACGCGCCCCGCCTGGCCGTCTGAGGCGCGCCTGGAGGTCGCCCCGGAGCGAATCGTCTGGCGGGCGGACGCGCTGACGCTGTACCGCAGCGACCTGCTGCCCGCCGGGCCGCGTTACGCTGAGCTGCGGCGATTTCCGCTGGCGGGCGGGACTGGCCCGGGTTAGCCCGGCGCTTCGCGGCGGCGAAGCGCCGGCGGGGCGCTGTCGCGCGAAGCGAGCCAAAGCAAAAGGCCGGGGGAGCCAATCGGCTTCCCCGGCCGCCGCGCGGGCGCTGCCGCCTGGGTCAGCGCAAGGGCTATTCGTCGCCGCCCAGAATGTTCATGATGTTGAGCAGGTGAATGAACAGCCCGAAGAAATCCAGAAACAGGCTCAGCGCGCCAGACACGTATTCGTCAGTCGGCAGGTTGCGCATGATGTTTGACGTGTCATAGAGGACGTAGCCGGCGAACAACAGCACCGCGCCCGAGGAAATCGCCAGCGACAGGACGCTCGACCCGACGAAAATCCCGATGAGCGAGGCGATCAGAATCACGATCAGCCCGGTGAACAAAAAGCCGCCGAGAAAGCTGAAGTCCTTGCGCGTGATGAAGGCGTAGGCCGTCAGCCCGCCAAAGGTCGCGACCGTCAGCCCGCCCGCCGCCACGAGCGACAGCGGGTTTTTCCCGAGCGCGAACAAGACCAGCGGCGAAATGAGCAGCCCCTCGAAGAACGTGAAGGCGAAGAGCGCCGCCAGATTGACGCCCTTGACGCGACGCACGGCGCTCACCGCGAAGACCGAGCCGAGCAGCAGCAGCAGCGCCAGCCAGTAGTACTGAATGACGACCAGGTAAAGCCCGGTGACGATGCTGGTCGCCACGCCCGCGATCGCGCAGAGGATGCCGGCCAGAAACAGCGCGTACACCTTGCGGATAAAGCCCATGCGCGCCGCCAGGGAAGCGTCGGCGGCGGTCAGCCCGCCGTCCCAGCCATACGCGGACGGAACCTGACGATTCAGTTGATCATAGCGATAGTCGTTCATGCATTGCCCTCCCAACAGATGCGCCGTAGTTACCGCCGCCGCGCCTTTGCGCAGGCGCTTTCCGCAAGACGTGACGGCTCAAGTATGCTACCCGAGAAACGCGCCAGCTCGCTATAAGTTCCCGTGGAGCGCCGCCCCATGCCGAAAGCCCAACGATCAGCTCCCTACCCGGTGGTCAAGCTGCGCGCCGGTCGGGAAAAGTCCGTGCTCCAGCGCCATCCGTGGATTTTTTCCGGCGCCATCGCCGCCTGGCCCGACCGGCTCGAGGACGGCGACTTGGCCGCCATCGCGGCCGCCGACGGGCGGCAGCTCGGATATGCCTACGTCAACCGCCGCTGCTCGATTGCCGCCCGCCTGGTAGCCTTTGGCGAGACCGATCCGCGCGCCGCGATTCGGGAAAGCCTCGCCCGGGCGGTGGCGCTCCGTCGGGCGCTGTTCGACCCGGAGCGGACCAACGCCGCGCGCCTCGTCAACGGCGAAGGCGACGCGCTGCCCGGCCTCATCGTGGATCAGTATGCCGACGCGCTGGTCGTTCAGATTTCGACGCTCGGCATGGAGCGGCTCAAGCCGCTCGCGCTGGAAACGCTGGTCGAGCTGGTCCAGCCGCGCGCCATCTATGAGAAATCCGATGTCGCCGCGCGCTACGAGGAGGGGCTGACGGATGCTGTCGGGCTGCTGTACGGGCGCGATTTCGGCCCGCTGGTGGTCGTTGAAAACGGGCTGCGCTTTTACGCCGACCTCAAGCGCGGGCAGAAAACCGGACTCTTCCTGGACCAGCGCGACATGCGCGCGCTGACGGAAGAGCTGGCCGCCGGGCGGCGCGTCCTCAACGGCTTCGCCTACACGGGCGGCTTTTCGGTCTATGCCGCGCGCGGCGGCGCGGCCCGCGTCGTCTCGGCGGACAGCTCCGGCGGCGCGCTCCGGCTGGCGCAGGGCAACTACGCCCTCAATGGCTTTCCGGTCGCGCCAGAGGACTTCGTCGAAGCCGATATGTTCGCCTACTTGCGGGCGCTGGAAGCCGGGGCGTTTGACCTGATCATCCTCGACCCGCCGGCCTTTGCTCGCAAAAAGGAGGACGCGCCGCGCGCCGGGCGGGCCTACAAGGACCTCAACCGCCTGGCGCTGGCCAAGGTCGCGCCGGGCGGACTCGTCCTGACCTGCTCCTGCTCGCGCTTCGTGGATGAAAAGCTCTTCGGGCAGATCGTGTTTCAAGCCGCCAGCGAGGCGGGGCGGAACGTCCGCATCCTGCATCGCCATCGCCAGGCGCTGGATCATCCGGTGAGCGTGTTCCACCCGGAAGGCAGTTACCTGAAGAGCCTGCTGCTCAGCGCCGATTGAGCCGGCGCTTCCGCCGTCGCGGGGCGTCAGGCCCGCATCGGCATGACGATGTAGCGATAATCGTAGCCGTCGCCGTCAATCGGGCGGAGTTGGATTTGCGAGATTTCGTCCTTGAATTCAAAGCTCACCTGCGTCGCCCGCGCCGCGCCTAGGAAGTCCATCAGATAGCTCACGTTGAAGGCGATCGTCAGCGCCGGCCCGGGATAGTCGGCGCTCAGCGTCTCGACCGCCTCGCCCGACTCCGGCGACTGCGCCGTAATCTCGACGCGCCCCTCGGACGCATGCAGCTTGACGGCGTGGGTCGTTTCATCCGCGACGACGCCCACCCGCTTCAAGGCCGCCACAAGGCGCTCGGTTTCAAATGCGATGGTCTTGTCGTTGCTCTTCGGCATGACCATCTCGTAGTTGGGAAACTGTCCGGCGAGCAGCCGCGAGGCGAAGGTTCGGCTTCCGATGCGGAAGAATGCGTGGTGGTCGTCCTGCCCGAAGGCGATGTCGGCGTCGGCGGTATCCGCCGCCAGGCGGGCGATTTCAGCCATGGTCTTCTTGGGAATCAGAAAGCTGACCGGCTGGCTCGAGTCGCCGCCGGAAACGCTTTCCGCCCGCTCGATGAACGCCAGCCGGTGGCCATCCGTGGCGACCAGGCGGAGCCGCCCGCGCTTCGACTCGCCCGGCGCGCCTCCGCCCACCGTCACGTGCACGCCGTTGAGCTGATAGCGCGATTCCTCCTGCGAGGTGGCGAAGAGGACGCGCGGAATCATCGTCCGCAAAATGCCGGCTGGCACGGCAAGCGGCAGCGCCGGCGGCTTCGGCAGCGCCGGGTAGTTTTCCGGCGCCGGGCTGAAGAGCCGAAAGCGCGACCGCTCGCATGTCAGGCTCATATTGCCGTTGCCGTCGCTTTTGAAGCGGATGTCGGCGTCGGGCAGGTTGCGGGCGATGTCGAAGAGCCGGCGGGCGGGCAAAAGCGCCGCGCCGCCCCGCTGGATGGTCGCCGCGCAGGAGGTTTCGAGCGTGGCGTCGAGGTCGGTGCCGGCCAGCGTGAGCGCGCCGCCCGGGCCGGCCTCGCCCGTCACCAGCAGATTCGATAAAATTGGAATGGTCGTCTTTTTCTCGACGACGTTGTTGAGAAATGTCAGCTCCTTGAGCAAATCCGCCTTGGCGACTGAGAATTCCACGACCCGGGCCTCGCTTCCATTTGATTTTCGCGTCAAGTGGGCAATTATGCGCGGCCGCGCCGCGCCAAGGCAACTCCGAAGCTTCCTGCTCGCTGCCTGGCGCCGCGCAACCGCCATAGAAACCGCCATAGGAACCGCCATGAGACTTGACCCGGTCGCTATCGAAAACCTCATCGCCCAGTTTCTCGCCGAGGACATGGGCCGCGGCGACGTGACCACCGACGCCGTTCTGACCCGCGAAGTCAAAGCGCGCGGGCGCTTCCTCGCCAAGCGGGAGCTCACGCTGGCGGGTCTCGAAGTCGCCGAGATGGTCTTTCAGTGGTTTGACCCGTCCATTCAGATTCAAACTTTTTATCTGGATGGCGACGTCGTGCCGTCCGGCGCGGAAATCGCCCGGATCACTGGTCCCGGACACATGCTGCTGGCCGGCGAGCGCGTGGCGCTCAACCTGCTTCAGCGCATGTCGGGCATCGCCACGCTCACCCGCGCCTTCGTCCAGGCAATCGAGGGCACCGGGGCCGTTATCGCCGACACGCGCAAGACGGCGCCGGGCCTGCGCCTGCTCGACAAGTACGCCGTCTATGTCGGCGGCGGACACAACCATCGCTTCGGGCTTGATGATGGCATTCTCATCAAGGACAACCACATCGCGCTGGCCGGCGGGATCGGGCCGGCGCTCCGGGCGGCCAAGAAAAACGCCTCGCACCTGCTCAAGATTGAAATCGAGGTCAGCTCGCCGGAGCAGGTCCGCGAAGCCGTCGCCGAAGGGGCCGACGCGCTGTTGCTCGACAACCTGACGCCCGAGCAGGCGCGCGAGCGCGTGGCGCTCGTTCGCGAGCTGGAGCCGCCGGGCCGCCAGACGCTCATCGAGGTCTCCGGCAACATGGCGCTCGACACGGTGCGCGCCTATGCCGAGGCCGGGGCGAGCCTCATTTCCGTCGGCGCCCTGACCCACAGCGTCAAGGCGGCCGACATCAGCCTCAAGATGTCGCTATGAGGGGCGCTCGCCGCCGCCGCTCGGCGTCGCGCAGGGTGAGCATCAGCGACTGGAAGAAGCGCAGGCCGTCGCTGCTCCCAAGCGCTTCCTCGCAGGCGCGCTCCGGGTGCGGCATCAGCCCCAGCACGTTGCCTTCGGCGTTGAGGATGCCGGCGATGTTGTTGAGCGACCCGTTGGGATTGGCCGCCGGAGTCGGCGCGCCGCTTGCGTCCGCGTAGCGAAAGAGCGCCCGCCCGGCGGCTTCCAGGCGCGCCAGCTCGTCCGGCGCGCAGTAGTAATTGCCCTCGCCATGCGCGATGGGCAGGGTGATGACCTCGCCCGGCGCATAGGCCCGGGTAAACGGCGTGTCGGCGCGCTCCACCCGAACCCGCGCCAGATCACAGCAAAAGCGCAGCCCCGCGTTGCGCAGGAGCGCGCCCGGCAACAGCCCGGCTTCGCACAAAATCTGAAAGCCGTTGCAGATGCCGATGACATAGCCGCCGTTGGCGGCATACTCGCGGACGGCGCGCATCACTGGCGCGTAGCCGGCAATCGCCCCGCAGCGCAAATAGTCGCCGTAGGAAAATCCGCCGGGCAGCACCACGGCGTCGCAGTCGGCGACCGAGGCTTCCGCATGCCAGATGAAGCGCACCGGCTGCCCGATGACCTTGCTGATGACGTGATAGGCGTCATGGTCGCAGTTTGATCCGGGAAAAACGACAACGCCAAATTTCATGAGGCGAAACCCTCTCCTGTCTGACCAAGCTCAAGCGCCCCAAGCTCAAGCGCCCCAAGCTCAAGAGGCGCGCCCTGACCACGCCCGCAGGATGCGGTTGGCGCAGCTCAGGCCCGACGCGGCGACCGACGGCACGCCCTGGCCCGGAAAGCAACTGTCGCCGGCGCAGTACAGGCCCTGAATCAGCGAGCCGCCCTGCGGCTTGAGCAGCACGTCGGCCCCGCGCCGCAGGAGCGGCCCATACGTGCCGCGCGTCCGCGCCAGGTACCGCTCGTTCGTCAGGGGCGTCCCGATCGCGATGACCTGCACGGCTTCGGAAGCGTCCGGGATGACGCGCTCGAGCAGGCCGAGCATGCGCCGCGCGGCGGCGGCCTTGGCGGCGCGGTAGTCCGGCGTCCGGCGCGGGCCGCCGCCGTTCGCCGTCCGCTGCGTCAGCGCCGCCCAATCGTCGTAGCGGTCCACCATGAACGCATGGACGTTGTGGTAGCCCGGCGGCGCCAGGCTGGGGTCGTGCAGCGAGGGCAGGGAAACGAACAGCATGCCGCGCGGGCGATCATAGGCGTCCCAGTCGTTGACCACGATGTGGTGGACGACCGTTTCCGGCGGCAGCCGCTCCCGGGCGACGCCCCCGAAGAGGCTCGTGAAGCTCTCCGCCTGCGCATAGCGCAGCGACTGCTCCCGAAACGCCACGCCCGCCAGCGGGTGCGCCTTGAACAGTCGCCCGTAGGTGTCCCAGACGGTCGCGTTCGAGACCACCGCCCGGGCCGTGATCGTCTCGCCGGAGGCGAGCTGCACGCCTCGCGCCCGCCCGCGGTCAAGCAGCCCGGCCGTGACGCGGCTGCCGTAGCGGACGCGCCCCCCAAGGCGCTCGATGCCGGCCGCCAGCTTCTCCGCGATGACGCTGCACCCGCCCAGCGGATAGCGGACGCCGTTCACGTGGCGGTCGCCAAAGACCAGCGCCGCGTTGACCAGCGGCGTCGCCTCGGCCCCGGTCAGCGCCCAGCAGAAGGTCTCGATGTCGATGAAGCGCCGCAGGCGGGCGTCCCGGATGTGCCGCCGCGCCAAGTCGCCGAGCGTCGTCAGCGCCGCCTGGCTCATCCGCAGCGCGTCGAGCGGCGCGGTCGCCACCCCGCGGGCGAGACCGGCGATGTCATCCAGCGCAATGAGCGGCACCCGGGCCAGCACTCGGTAGGCCGCCAGCGCCGCATCGTAAAACGCCCGGATGCCCGCCCGCTCGCTCGGAAAGTGGCGAATCAGCTCTTCCAGAAACCGCTCGCGGTCATAGTGCGTCCGAATCTCCAGGCCGTCCGGCAGGTGGTAGTGAATCTGAACCTCGTCGCGCCGCGTCTCGACCGCTTCGCCGACCTCCGCCAGCGCCTCGGCCACGAAGTTGATAGTCCCTTCCGTCCCCAGCCCGTAGAGCAGCGACGCCCCGACATCGAACCGATACCCGGCCCGCGCAAAGTGCGACGCGCTCCCGCCCGGCACGCTGTGCTGTTCCAGCGCCAGCACCCGCGCCCCATGGCGCGCCAGGCGGGCCGCCGTCGCCAGCCCGCCAATCCCGGAGCCGATCACGATGACTTCCGGCTGCCAGCTATCCGACCCCGGCGCGGTCACGGCGTGGCGAAGCGCAGCCCGCTGACGACGCAAAAGAAGTCGCGGACCTCGCTCTCCGGCGTCTTGACGCCGGTCAGCGTCGGGCGGGCCGTGATGGACTGACCCGGCGCCAGGCGCTTCACATTCTGGGCGGCAAGCGGGTAAGACCGTTTTTCCACGATGGCTTTTTCTTCCATATCCACCAGATAGACGCGCAGCTCAAGACCCGTCAGCGGGCGGTCGCCGCGGTTTTCGACGCGGCAGACGTATTCATACCGGTCGCTCGCCTCGCCATTGACCACCAGCCGGTCCAGCGTGACAAGGCTGACGCCCCCGCGCGCGAGATAGTCGTCAAACTCCCGATCCCCCGCCCGCAGCAGCCCTTCCGTCATCTTGACGGCGGCCGTTTCGCGCCCTTTCTTCTCCAGCCAGGCGACGATGGCGACGGCGACGGAAACCAAGACGAATGTCGCCGCAAGAATCTGGAACAGCCGGCGGCGCGACTCGGTCGGCGGGGCGGCGGGCTGGGCTTCGAGGTCAAGCATCAGGGCGGGCGCGGAGCGCCGAAATGTCAGGCGCTCGAAAGTCAGGATGTCGGGGACGCGCGCGGCGCGCGAATTTCGCGCGAATTTCGTCTGCCGTCAGCGTAGCGCGTGGTGTAGCTTGGCAAAAGAGCCATCCGCCTCAGACGAGAAACCCTAGTCAGGCGAAACGTCAGGCGAAACCTCCGACGGAAAGGACGACGACCGGATGATAGCCACTGAGTCGAAGCCGAGTGAAGGTCCGCTCGCGGAAAGCGCGCCAGGCCAGAGCGCCGCGCTCCGGGAGCGCGCCGAGACCTTTTTCAAAACGCTCCAGGATGAAATCTGCGCCGCGCTTGAGCAGCTCGACGGCGCGGCCCGCTTCCAGGAAGACCTGTGGGCGCGCGACGGCGGCGGCGGCGGGCGCACGCGCGTCATCGCCGAGGGCCGCGTCTTTGAAAAAGGCGGCGTCAACTTCTCCTCCGTTCACGGCCTGATGCCGGAAAAGCTGGCCGCGCGCATGATGCCCGGCGAGGACCGGACCTTCTACGCCACCGGCGTTTCGCTCGTCATCCATCCGCGCAATCCGATGACGCCGACCGTCCACGCCAACTTCCGCTATCTGGAGCAGGGCGCCAGCGCCTGGTTTGGCGGCGGCGCGGATCTGACGCCCTATTACCCCTACCGGGAAGACGCCGTCCATTTTCACCAGACGCTCAAAAACGCCTGTGATCGGCATCATCCCGATTACTACCCGCGCTTCAAGCAGTGGTGCGACGAGTATTTCTTTCTGCCCCACCGGAACGAGACTCGCGGCGTGAGCGGGATTTTCTTCGACTATCTCAAGGGCGACGAGCGCGCCGACCTGGAAGCGATCTTCGCCTTCGTCCAGACGGCCGGGCGGGCCTTTTTGCCGGCCTACCTGCCGATTGTCGAGCGGCGCCAGCACGAGCCGTATGGCGCGGCCGAGCGCGAATTTCAGCTCATTCGGCGCGGGCGATACGTCGAATTCAACCTCGTCTATGACCGCGGCACGGTCTTCGGGCTCGAAACCCGCGGGCGGACGGAGTCCATTTTGATGTCGCTCCCGCCCCTGGCGAAGTGGGTTTATGACTATCGCCCGGCGCCGGGAACGCGCGAGGCGGCGGCGATGGCGTTTGTCCCGCCGCAGGATTGGCTGGGGCTGACCCAGCCGGCGTGACGGTTGGCGTGACCGCCGGCGCGAGACCGCGCCGGCTCGGCGCTTATCCGCCGCGGCGGGCGAGTATCCGCCGCGGCGCGCCTCCGCGGGAGGGTGTCCGCGGAAGGATGAATGCCCCATGCCCTTGCCTTCGATCAGCGCCTTTTTGAAAAGCGCGACCCGTCGGCTCGACCCGCTCTGGCAGGCGACGCTCGACGACCACGTTTTGGCGCTCCGCTGGGCGCCCGACGGAAGCTGGCTAGCGGCGCTCTCCGCGGCCGGGACGCTGACGGTCCTCGATGCCGCGTCCGGCGCGCCGCGCTGGACGCAGCCCGCGCACCGGATTGGCGGCATGGCGCTGGATAGCGCGCCCGATGGGGCGCTGCTCGCTACTGGCGGGCAGGATGGGCGCGTCCGGCTGTGGCGGGCGGCGACCGGCGCGCCGGCGGGCGACCTGCCGGCCGGGGCGAGCTGGGTCGAGCGGGTCGCGTGGAGCCCGGCTGGCGCCGCTGGCCAGCCGCCGCTGCTGGCGTCGGCGGCCGGGAAAGCGCTGCGCTTCTGGACGCCGACCGGCGAGCTGGTCAGCGAGCATGCGCGCCATGCGAGCGCGATCGTTGACATCCAGTGGCATCCGGCGCGGCGCGCCCTGGCGACGGCGAGTTACGGGCTGCTGACGGTTTGGATTCCGGGGGCGGATATCCCGGCCGAGGTTTTCGCCTGGAAGGGATCGCATCTGGCGGTAGCCTGGCGACCGGACGGCAAATACCTGGCGGCCGGCGACCAGGACGCCACCCTCCACGTTTGGGACGCGACGACTGGCGAGGACCTCATGATGTCGGGCTACCTGACCAAGGTGCGCGAGCTGGCCTGGCATCCGAGCGGGCGATTTCTAGCGACCGGCGGCGGCGCGGCCATCACGATCTGGGACTTCTCAGGCTCGGGGCCGGCCGGCTCGACGCCAATTGTCCTGGAAGGACACGCCGGGCTGGTGACGGCGCTGGCGTATCGCCCGGACGGCAAGGCGCTGGCGTCGGGCGGCGAAGACGGGCTGTTACTGTGGCGGCCGCCGGAGAAGCCGGGGCGTCTGACCTCGCCGGTCGGGCGGGGCGCAGCGGCGGGCGGGGTGTCGGCGCTGGCCTGGCGCGGGGATGGCGCCCGCCTGGCCATCGGCAGCCCGCAGGGCGAGGTGGCGGCGCTGCCTGGCGAGTTGCCCTAGGGCGGCATCCGGGATGGCGCGCCGTCCCCGGTGACCCGCAGCGAAGCCCTCGCCTGGAGCTGAAGTTATCCCGAGCCAGAGCGATGAAGCCAAGGCCCGCGCCGGCCGGGAAGCTGTCCCCCGCATTGTTACGGGCGCGTGACATCGAGCGAGAAACTTTTTGACAACCGCGCCCGGCCTGCCTATAGTTGGCGCAGAGTCAAATTGAAAAATCGTGCAGCAGCGTCTCCTAAAATCTTGGCGGGCGACGCTCCGCGCGCAATGCAGCCAGGTTGGGAATTGCGTTGGGCTGCTGACCGCTCGGCGCTCGCCCGGAGCTGTGCGCTGTGGAATCAGCTTTATCCTGCAATGTTTCTGCCTTTTTTTTCAGGCAGCGCTTTCAATATCGGCACAAGGCGGAACTCGCTCTCTGCGCCCGGTTGCTGACGCAACGGAGCGACGCTCGCTCGTGCCCGCATTTCAAGCGCCCCCCCCTGTGGCGGAGCGCTTCATAGACAGCGGCTTTGATAGACAGCGTAAGACCGAATGCGTGAACTTGCCGAAAAGCTTCCAGGCCGCTCCCGCCCGCAGGTCGCCCAGGTCGGGGCTGCGGGGCGGCGCGCGCCTCTGGGCTGGCGCTTGCGCTAGCTGGCTGCCAGTCGGCGACCATCGCCTGCCCGGCGCCCGAACGGGTTCCCAAACAGGCTTCGGAGTCGCCACGTCCGCCTGACCGCTGATCACGGGGTAGAAATCTTCGAGGAGGTGAGAGGCCGTATGAGTTCGGCGAATAGGGCATGACGCTCCGAAGTGACCAAGCGTGACCAGCAAGCGTCCGGCTTGACTTGCCAAAGTCGAAAACGCTAGCGTTGGCGAAAGTCTTACATGCCAGTTGTAAACAAACGGAATTTCACACTGGTATTACAGTAAACCGTCGGTTGACAGGCGCTTGCGACGTGGTATCTTCCGCCCGCAATTTGTTTGTCAGCCAGTTAGAAGTTTTTGAGGAGGACACAATGATCTATCGTCATGTCCGGCCGCCATCGTTTAGGT
>CALCKX010000118.1 GCA_937966115.1 uncultured Chloracidobacterium sp.
CAACGTGTTCTTCGGCAACCCAGGCGATGCACCGCTGGCGGGTGACTGGAACGGCAATGGCGTGACGACCATTGGCGTCTTCCGGGCGGCGCCGTTCCCGGCGTTCTTCCTCCGCAACAGCAACACCAGCGGCCCGGCGGACATTAGCGTGAACTACGGTAATCCGAATGACCGACCGGTGGTTGGCAAGTGGGTGCCATAGTCAACCTCTGAGCCGCAAGCGGGGGCGGTTTCGCGCCGCCCCTGCCCAATCGGCGCAACCAGCTTTTCCCGCCGGAGCGTTCCTTGGAGCGTCTCCGGCGGTTTCGCTTTGGCATTCGGCTTTTGGCTGTTTGGGAAAGTCTCCGCTGCGGGAAGGGCGGCATCCGCGCCGTTCCCAGGTCGCCGGCTGGCTTTCGCTTTGCGGTCGGCGTAGCGTCTTGGCTGCCGCGCGCCATTGGCCGGCGGGCGATACGCGCCTCGCTCGAGCATCAACGCCTATGCTTCAAAAACTTCGCGAGCGGCTCGCCGACCCCGACTTTCGCGCCGAACTCAAGCGCGCGGTCATTGCGCTGGTTATCACCAGCTCGCTTTTCGGCGGGTCGTTCCTTGCGCTGTTCCTGGCCTTCACAGCCCAGTTCCTGAACGCTTACGCCAGCGCGCAATATCTCTTCATCGCATCGCTGACGTTGGCGCTCATTGGCGGGCTTTACATCGTGCCCAAGTTGGCCCGCCGGGCGCGGCTAGAGCTAGCGCGCTTTGACATCAGTTACGCGCCGACGCAGGAAACCGCGTTTTTCGTCCTGCTGACGGTCATCGTGGCGCTGTCGGCCTTCAACACCGGCAACAACCTGCTCTACCTTGTCTTCTCGATTCTGATGAGCGTCATCGTGGCGTCGGGGATTGTCTCGGAAAGCATGCTGCGCGGTCTGAGCGTCGGCTTGCGGTTTCCAGAGCATATCTACGCCGGGCAAGCCGCGCCGCTGGACGTGAGCCTGGCGAATGCCAAGCGCTTCATTCCCTCGATGTCGCTGACGGTTGGCGCTCGCCTTGCCCCCCAAGCCGGGGCGGCGGCGAGCGCCGCATTGCCGGCGGAGTCGTCCGCCGAGGCGCGGGTAAAGTCGCGTTGGGGCTGGAGACGCAAAGTCAAGCCGGTCGCCGCGCTTGAGAGCCTCGCCCACTTCGTCATTGTTGCCCCGCGGGCAAAGGCGCAGCAGACGATTGAGCACGCGTTTCCGGCGCGCGGGCGATATGCCATCGTCGGCTTCACCGTCACGACGAAATTTCCGTTTGGCTTCCTGCAAAAGACGCGCCGCTTCGCGACCTCCGGAACCATCGTGGTTTATCCGCCTGTGGATGCCGCCGTCGCGCTGCCGGCGGGCTTGTCGAGCGCGTTGGGGGCGCGCGAGACGAACCGGCGCGGCCTGGGCGCCGATCTCTACGCCATCCGGCAGTACCGCGATGGCGACCGGCGGCGCGACATTGATTGGAAAGCGACGGCGAAGACGCGCAAGCTCATGGTGCGCGACCGCATGCGCGAGGATGATCGGCGGGTGACGCTGTGGTTCGATCCGCGTCCGACGCGCGAGTTGACTGGCGATGACCTGGCGGCTTTTGAAGCTGGCGTGGCGCATGCGGCGTCGCTGGCGACCAAGCTGGCGAAGCTCGGCGCGCTGACGCGCCTGGTCACGCCGGACGCCGCCACCGAATTTGGCAACACGCCCCGTCATATTCACGACATGCTGCGCATTCTGGCGGTGATCGAGCCGCAGGCCAAAGCGCCATCGTCAAACGGCGTCCGGCGGGTCGTCGGGGAAGCCGAGCTGGAAGTGGTCTTCGCCTGGAGCGTTTCGGCCGCGTCCCGGCGCGGGGCGGCGGTAGCCTTTGACGACCTGCGTCCGAATCCGCGCCATTCCAACGGCGACGCGGCGTAAGGCGGGTTGCCCTGGCGAGCGCCGCCGATTGAGCGACCATGATTGTTTGCGTCAACTGCGGACAGGTTAATGAAACGGCGGCCAGCCGCTGCCTGCGCTGCGGCGCGTCGGCTTTCGAGCGTCCAAGCTACTTAGGTCTGCCCGAATCGCCGCCCGCGCCGCGACCATCGCGGCCGGCTCCAGCCCCGCCCCGGCCGGTCGCGCCTTTTCCAAGCGCGCCGCCAGCGCCCCGGCCTTCGCCGCCGCTTTATCCGCCGCCGCCAGCCGGGATGGGCGGCTTCGTCTGTCCATATTGCAGGACGGGGCGGGCGCCGCGCTTCGCCAGCCGGGTCTCGCCGGCGGGATGGGTCACCCTGGCGGTATTGCTTTTTTTCTGCTGGCCGCTGTTTTGGATCGGCTTTTTGATTCGGGAAGACTACTGCGCGTGTAGCGTCTGCGGCGGGCGTCTCCGCTGAGGGGGCGGCGCCGACAAAACATTGGCTAAAAACATTTGCGCTTGCGTGACGCGCTGCGTACTGTCTCGCTTTCCGCCGCATCTGACAGGGAACCCATCTGACCGGGGAGCCAGCGCGGCGCTTGGAAGGGAGCGGGATCGGGCGATGAAAGTCATTCGCGAGCCGCGCGAAATGCAGCAGACTGCGCTGACGCTGCGCGACAAAGCCATCCGCATCGGGCTGGTACCGACCATGGGGGCTTTTCACGACGGTCACGTTTCGCTGATGCGGCGCGCGAAGAGCGAAAACGATGTTTGCGTCGTGTCGCTGTTCGTCAATCCGATCCAGTTCAACGATCCGGCGGATTTGGAGCGCTATCCGCGCGACGAGGCGGCCGATATGGAAATCGCCCGCTCGGTTGGGGCGGACATTCTGTTCATGCCGAGCGTCGCGGCCATGTATCCGCCTGACGCGCAGACGTTCGTCGAGGTCACGCGCGTCTCGCAGCCGCTGTGCGGCGGGCGGCGTCCCGGTCATTTTCGCGGCGTGGCGACGGTGGTCGCTAAGCTGTTTATGATCACGCTCCCGCGCCGGGCCTACTTTGGCCTAAAGGATTACCAACAGTGTCGCGTCATCGCGCAGATGGCGCGCGATTTATATTTGCCGCCCGACCTGGTTTTTTGCCCGACGGTGCGCGAGCCTGACGGGCTGGCGATGAGTTCCCGTAACGCCCGCCTCGCGCCCGAAGACCGCCGGGCGGCGGTGGCGTTGCCGCAAGCGCTAGAGCTGGCGCAGACCCGCTTCGCCGCCGGCGAGCGCGATCCATCCGTCATCCAGGCGCTCGTCCGCGAGCGTCTGCTGACCGAGCCGCGCGCTCGGATCGAATATGTCGAAGTCGTTGACGCGCAGACGCTCGAACCCATCGCCGAGATTGTCCAGCCCGCGCTGGTCGCCGTCGCCGCCCAGTTTGGCGACATCCGGCTGATTGATAGCGTCGCGCTGACGCCGCCTGGGCCGGAAACCGAGCCGCCCGCGCCCGATCCCCTCGATATTTCAGCTATTCCGCACCGCGCAAACCCGCGGTCATAGGAGACCAAACTCATGTTGAAGCGCTTTTCGCCTAGCTTTTCACTGATCGGCTGCGGGCTGCTCCTGGCTTTGGCGCTGAACCCCAGCGCCGCCGGCCAGGCTGCGACCGGCCAGGACGCCGCCGGGCGCGGCGGCACGGTTGTCAACAGTCAGACGGGATACGCTCAGCTCATTGGTCGCCACAAATTTCAGTTGCACTGGATTAGCTGGGGCGAGTGGAAAAAATTCGGCGACCTGACCGTGACTGACCGGGATGGGCTGCTCGTGATCAAAGGCAAGTACAACAGCCCTCAAACCGGCGATTTCATTGAAATTGATGGCGTGGCGACGCGGGTCGAGGACCGCGCTTTTGAGTTCCAGGGAAAAATCATCACCCGCGTAAGCTACATCAACGGCGGCAACCCCTGCGTTCGCGAGGGGGCGCTGACGTTCGCCATAACCGGCAAGCGACGCTACTGGCGGCTTCAGGAAATGCAAAACCCGTGCGACGAGGCGGCGGATTACGTGGATATTTTTCTCCGTTGAGCGGGCCGCGCCGGTCCGGCTCACGAAAGTAACACCCTATGTTTCGCTTGATGCACAAATCGAAGATTCACCGCGCCACGGTGACGGAAGCCAACCTCAACTACGCCGGAAGTCTCACGGTTGACCAGGACCTACTTGATGCGGCCGACATTTT
>CALCKX010000119.1 GCA_937966115.1 uncultured Chloracidobacterium sp.
AGTGGGAAGCCTCGCGCCCGGCGGATTTGCCAAACTCGCCGCTTGCGCCTGATGCTAAGGCGGCGCTGGACAACGCCTTCGCGCAGCTTACCGCCGAGAAAGACGCGCTTGACCAAGCGGAACAAGCTTACGAAGCGGCGCGCGAGGCGCGCGACCAAGCCCAAAGCGAAGTCAACCGCCTCGGCGAGCAAGCGCGGCAAGCGCAGGCGACGCTGCAATGCCTAGAAGCCGAGCGTCAAGCTCTGGAAAATGAATGCAGGCTTTGCCAAGCGCAGCGCGAGCCGCAGGTTGCAAGATGCGACCGCGCCCGCCAGGCGCTGGCGCCGATCTTCGCGTGGCAGCCTGACTGGCAGGCGACGCTGGACGCCGACGCCGGCAATTTTCTCGCACAGGCGCGCCGGTTGCTCGCCGACTGGCAAGCTGCCGAGCAGCGCAAGCAGGACGCCTTGACGCGCAAAACAGAACTGGAACGCGCCATTGCCGCCCGGCAGGCAGCGCTCGAAGCCGCTCAGGTCAGGCACCAAGAAGCCCAGCGGGAACTTTCTGCCGTCGCCGTTGAGCTTGAGCAGCGTCGCCAAGCGCGCGCCGCGCTGCTCGATGGCAAGCCGACCGAAGCAGTCCGCAAAGCGCTCAATAACGCGCGTCAGAAGGCAGACGAAGATTTACATGATGCGCGTCAACATCTGAACGTTGCCGAACGCGACAAGACAGCGATCGAAGCCGCGCTCACAGCGGCGACCGACCTTTGCGCAAAGCGGGCTTCTGAAGCTGAACAGGCTCGAAAAGCGCTGGAAGCGGCGCTGGCTGCCGCCGGATTCGGCGAGGATGACCTGGCCGAGCTGCTCGCCGTCCCCAGCGCCGAGCGAGAGAGCTTGAAGTCGCGCCTTCAGGAACTGGATAACGCGATGGTCGCTGCCGAAGGCGCATTTGAAAGCAGGCGCCGCGAGCTTGAAGCCCATCTGGTCTCGAATCCGCCCGACTTACCCCAGGCCGACATTGAAGCCAAGCTTGCCAAACTGGATGCGAGCATTGCGGAAGGCGACATGGAGCTTGGCGCGCTGAACGAGCGGTTCCGCCAGGATGAGGACCTGCGTCGCCGCTCGGCCGAACTCGCTGAAAGGATTGAAGCGCAGCGCGCCCAATACAAAATCTGGGCTAGCCTTGACAACGTGATCGGTTCGGCGGACGGAAAAAAGCTCCGGCTGTTTGTCCAAGGTCTTTACTTCCGCGCGCTGCTCGAGCAAGCCAACCACTATTTGCAGCAACTGCGGCAGCGTTATCGCCTGGCGCCGGTCAATGGCGCGGAACTGGAGATGCAGATCATTGACCGCGTCATGGCCGACGCCATTCGCCCTGTGACAACGCTATCGGGCGGCGAGACATTTCTCGTCTCCCTGGCGCTGGCGCTGGGTCTGTCGGCCATGTCTGCCAACAAAGTTACGGTTGAATCACTTTTCATTGACGAAGGCTTCGGCACGCTCGATCCCCAATCGCTCGAGGAAGCGCTGGGCATGCTTGACCAGCTGCAAGCGACCGGACGCCAGATCGGGATCATTTCCCACATTCCAGAGTTGGCCGAGCGCATTGGCTACCGCGTCGCCGTCACGCCCAATGGACGCGGCGTCAGCCAAGTCTCTATCATCGGCGGCTAGCCGCCCAACTTTCCAGTCGCCCGACTGTCGAGGACGATGCCAATGCTAACCCCGGAACAACAAGCGCAATACGCCGCCCTGCTGTTGAAACAGTACAAGGGCACGCTCACTGCTGAGGAACGGGCCGACCTGGAAGCGCTCCAGTTGTGGCGCGACGCGCCGGAGGCCCCGGCCGCGGCGGCCGACCTCGCCGGTCTCGCGCCCAGCCTGGCGCGGATGGTCGGCGAGCTAGACCAGCTCGACGCCGACCTGGGCGAGATGGCCGGCAAGGTCAGCGGGCGCAGCGCGCGCGCCGAGTCCATTGCCGAGCTTGGCGACCGCGACGCCAAGCACGCGCAAGCCGATCACGCGAAAAAGGATGACCATGACGCACATTGAGCGCGGACGGCAGGCGCTTCAGGTCGAAGCCGAAGCCGTTGCGCGGCTGGTTGACCGGCTCGACACCCAGTTTGAACGCGCCGTCGAGATCATCCTGGCTGCGCGCGGGCGCGTGGTGACGCTCGGCATGGGCAAAAGCGGCTTCGTCGCCCGCAAGGCCTCGGCGACGCTGGCCAGCCTCGGGACGCCGTCGTTTTTTCTGCATCCGGCCGAAGCCGCCCACGGCGACATCGGGCGCGTAACGGCCGAGGATGTGCTGCTCGCGTTTTCCCACAGCGGCGAAACCGATGAGATCGTCCGGCTGCTGCCCAGCTTTCGGCAAATGCGGCTGCCGCTCATCGCCGTCCTGGGACGCGGCGACTCGACGCTTGGGCGCGCAGCGGCGACGACTTTACTGACCTGGGTGAACAATGAAGCCTGTCCGCTCAACCTGGCGCCGACCGCCTCGACGACAGCGGCCATGGCGCTGGGCGACGCGCTGGCCGTGGCGGTCGGCGCGGCCCGCGGCTTCGCGCCGGAGGATTTCGCCGCCCGCCATCCCGGCGGCAAGCTTGGGCGCGAGCTGCTGCAAGTGCGCGACGTGATGCACGTCGGCGAGGATGTGCCGCGCGTCGCCCCAGCGACGCCCATGCCGGAGATCATCCACGAGATTTCGCGCAAGGGCTTCGGCGTCACGACCGTGGCGGATGCTGAAGGGCGACTGGTCGGCGTGATTTCCGACGGCGATCTGCGCCGCTTGATGGAGCGTCAGCCGGAAGCCTTTTTGCGGCTGACAGCTCGAGAAGCCCTTGCGGGCCGGCATTCGCGGCATCCGCGACCGCGCGCGATGCGGGCCGGCGACCGGGCCGTGGCGGCGCTGCGCGCCATGGAGGATTACCGCATTACGGCGCTCATCGTGGTGGACGCCGAGGACCGCGTGGAAGGCATCGTTCACCTGCATGACCTCTGGAGCGTTCTGTCGCCCGCCCCGCCGGCCGACGCCCTGCGTTCGGTTTGACAGCGCATCCCAGGCTTTGCCAGAGTCGCGGCGCGCAGACCTAGCGCAGACCGCGCAATTCTTCACGACAAGTCTCAACGACTGCCATGCATATCGCCATTGTCGGTACGGGTTACGTCGGCCTCGTGACAGGCGCCTGCTTTGCGGAATTTGGCGTCAACGTCACCTGCGTGGACAAGGACGCGGCCAAAATCGCCAAGCTGGAAGAGGGGCAGGTGCCAATCTACGAGCCGGGCCTCGACACGCTGATTGAGAAGAACCGGCGCGCCGGGCGGATTCATTTCACCACCGATCTGAAAGCTGCCGTCCAGCGGGCGCTGGTGGTCTTCATCGCCGTCGGCACGCCGCCCAACCCTGATGGCAGCCCCGATTTGTCGCAGGTCGAGGCCGTCGCGGCGCAAATTGCCGAGGCGCTCGACGGCTACAAGGTCATCGTCACGAAAAGCACCGTCCCAACCGGCACGGGACAAGCGATTCGGCGCGTCATTGAGGATTGCTGCCCGCCTGGGGCGAGCTTCAGCGTGGCGTCCAACCCGGAGTTCCTGCGCGAAGGCGACGCCATCAATGACTTCATGCGCCCGGAGCGGATTGTTATCGGATGCGAGGACGCCCAGGCGAGCGCGATTTTGCGCGACCTCTACGCGCCGTTGCTCCAAGCCGGCGCGCCGCTAGTGGCGACGACGGTGGAAACCTCGGAGTTGATCAAATACGCCTCGAACGCTTTTTTGGCCGTGAAGATTTCCTTCATCAACGACCTGGCGCTGCTGTGCGACCGGCTGGGCTGCGATGTCGCCGATGTCGCGCGCGGCATGGGGCTGGACAGTCGCATTGGCAACAAGTTCTTGTCGCCGGGGCCGGGCTATGGCGGCTCGTGCTTCCCCAAGGACACCCAGGCGCTGGCGCATTTGGCGCGCAGCCACGGCCACGCGCTCCGCATCGTCGAGGCCGGCATTGCGATCAATGGCGACATGCACGCCGCGATGCTCCGCAAGATCAAGACGCTGCTCGGCGAGCCGTGTCGCGAAAAGGTCGCCGGGCTGCTGGGTCTGACCTTCAAGCCCGAAACAAGCGACCTGCGCGAGTCGCCGGCGCTGGCCGTGGCCCAGGCGGTCCAGGCGTTGGGCGTGAAGCTGCGGGCGAGTGATCCGGTGGCGATTCCAGAGGCGCGGACGCTGCTGCCCGAAGCGGATTTTTACGAAGACCCCTACGAGACGGCGACGGGATGCGATCTGCTCATCATTGCCACTGAATGGAATCTCTATCGGCGGCTCGACCTGGAGCGCCTCCACGCCGTCATGCGGACGCCCGCCATCGCCGACCTGCGGAATGTCTGCGACCCAGCGCAAACGCGCCGCGCCGGATTCCGCTACCTGGGCGTCGGGCGCGGCTAGCGGCGCGGCGGACGAAGCCAGCTCTCAGAAAAGCCGACCCTCAAAAAAGCGCCTTCCCCGCCCTCAGCCTTGCTCGGGAAAGGCGTGCTTCGGATAGCGGCGCGCAAGCTGCGGGCGCAGCTCGCGGTAGGCCCGCTTCCAGAAGCCCTCCAGGTCGGTCGTAATCTGCACCGGTCGCCGGTTGGGGGCGAGCAAGCGCAGCGTCAGAGGCGTCCGCCCATCGGCGATGCGCGGCGTGGCCGGCAAGCCGAAAAAGTCCTGAATCGGCGCGGCGACATAGGGCGGGCTGCCGTCGGCGGGATATTCGATGCGCGCCCGCTTGCGACCAAGCTGGAGCGTTTCCGGCGCCAGGCGGTCAAGCGCGGCGCGCTGGGCTGGCGTCAGGCGCGCCAGCAGCGCCGCCGCCAAATCGCCGCCGCGCGCCGCCCGGCGCACTTCCTCGAGCGTCGCGCATCCGCGGCAAAGCTGCTCGATGGCGCTCCAAATGGCGTCCTCATCGCAGGGCGCGAGTTCGCCGGCGGCATGCGCGGCGGCGAACGCCAGGCGCGCCCGGAAGCGCTCGACGGCGTCCGTGGCGGCATAGGCTTGCCACCCGTCGGCGCGGAGACGAGCGACCAGCAGCCGCGCCGCGGCTTCCGGATCGACCGTTGAAAGCGCCCGCGCTTCAATCGTCACGCCGTCATAGAGCAGGCGGCGCCACCGCGCGACGCGCCCATCCGGGCCAATTTCATGCGTATCCGTCTCTTCAATATCGTCCCAGAAAAGCTCCAGCAGCCAGTCCGGCTCGATGCGGGCGGCTAGGCGCGCCAGCGCCGAGCCATCGCGCTGCGTCTCGACATCAATGGTTAGCGTCAGCCCTTCCGCCGCCGCCACGCTCGTCGGCGCGAGCTGCGCCCGACCGCCGCGCCCAAGCGCCACTTCCCAGGTTCCCTGCGCGCGCCGCCGCAGATGCCCGACGCGGTCGGGAAACGCCGCCAGGAGCGCTTTCCCAAGCGCGGCGTCGCGGTCATCCTCGCCCGGCGGCCGAGCCGGCGCGGGCAAGCGGCGGGCGATGCCAAGCAACTGTCGCTCGACGCGCTGAACGCGCCCGACCGTCGCGGCGTCGCTGGCGGCTTCGAAGGTTTCCAGAAGCGCCAACGCATCGGAATGCCCATAGTCGCTCCAGCGCCCGGGCGCGGCGCGCGCCTCCCGCTCGTCGAGCAGGGCCGCTAGCCGGCAGGCTTCCGACGCAACGCCCCGGCGCTGGCCCTCGATAACCAGCCGCGCCAGCCGCGGCGGCAAGGGAAACTCGAGCAGCGCCCGCCCCAGCGGGGCGACGCCCTGCGCATCCAGCGCGCCCAGCCGGCGCAGGAGCGTCTCGGCGGCGGCCAGCGCCTCCGGCGCGGGCGGCTCAAACCAGGGAAAAGCCTGCCAATCGGCATAGCCCGCCGCCCGCAGCTCGAGGACGGTTTCGGCCAAATCCGCGCGAGGGATTTCCGGCGTCTCAAACGCCGGGCGCAGGTTGAAATCCGCTTCGGTGTAAAGCCGCAGACACTCGCCCGGACGGGTTCGCCCGGCGCGCCCGGCGCGCTGGATGGCCGACGATTGCGCAATGCGCCCAATTGACGCTTGGGGCAAGCCCGTCCACGGCGAATGCTCGACGCGCCGGACCAGGCCGGAGTCAATGACCACTGCGATATTGTCAATCGTGACGGATGACTCGGCGATGTTCGTGGCAAAGACGACTTTTCGCCGCTCGCCCGGACGCGCGGCGGCGTCCTGCGCGGCCGCCGACAAGCTCCCATGGAGCGCATGCAGCGCGAGGTTGTGCCGGGCCGCCGCCGGCGCGCACGCCCGCAGACAGGCGCGGATGTCGGCCAGGCCCGGCAGGAAGACCAGCAGGTCGCCGTCCGGGCCGGACTTGGCATACCGCTCGACGGCGGCGGCGACGCGCTGCGCCAACGGCGCGTCGGTTTCCTGCGCGGCGTAGCGCGTCGTCACCGGAAACGCTCGGCCTGGCACCGTCACGACCGGCGCGGCGTCGAGGAACGCGGCCACGCGTTCGGCGTCGAGCGTCGCCGACATCACGACCAGCTTCAGGTCGGGCCGGGCGCGGCGCTGCACATCGCGCAGGCGCGCCAGGGCAAGGTCGGTCGTCAGATGGCGCTCGTGAAATTCATCAATGACGACGACGCCCACGCCCCGCAGCGTCGGGTCGCGCAGCAGGCGGCGCGTCAGGATGCCGTCCGTCACGAAGCGCAGGCGCGTCGCGGCGCTCGTCCGGTCGTCGAAGCGCACCGTGTAGCCCACGCGTCCGCCGAGCGCTTCGCCCATCTCGCGCGCCACATGGCGCGCCGCCATCCGGGCCGCCAGGCGGCGCGGCACGACGACGACGACTTCGCCTTCGGCGGCCCCGGAAGTCAGCAGCGCCGCCGGCGCGCGCGTGGTTTTGCCAGCGCCCGGCGCGGCTTGAATCACGAGTCGCCCGCCATTGCGGAGCGCGCGCGCGATGGCGGGCAGGTAATCGTCAATGGGCAAAGGGGTCATCTTTTCGTCCAGCGCGGCTTTCGGTTGGAGCAATTTCCGGCTATCGTCCCTGATTGTGTTACATCACTTCGCGAAACGGAGATAGGGCGTCGTCCATGTGCAAGAAGTCGTCCGTGTACAAAAAATTGCTCGCCGGAGGATTGGCTGTCGCGCTATCCGCCGGATGGTTACCGCTTCCCGTCCGCGCTGAAGAGGGCATGTGGCTGCCGGACGCGATCAGCGCGCTGCCGCTTGCCAAGATGCGCGCCAAGGGCTTCGCGCTCAAGCCCGAGGACATTTACAACCCGAATGGGCCGAGTCTCAAGGACGCCATTGTGATCATTGACGGCGGCACAGGGGAATTCGTCTCGCCGGAGGGACTCCTCCTCACTAACCACCACGTCGCCTTTGACGGCATTGCCAGCCTGAGCGCCCCGGAAAAGGACTACGTCGCCAATGGCTTCGTCGCCAAGAGTCGCGCCGAGGAGCTGCCGACGCCGGGCTACACGGCGCAGGTTCTCGACATCATGAAAGATGTCACCGCCGAGATGCTTGACGGCGTGACGCCGAACTTGTCGGCGGCCGAGCGCGAAAAGCGCCTGGCCGAAAACCGCAAGAAGCTGACGGACGCCAATGCCGCCCCGAATCGCCAGGCGCAGGTCGTTGAAATGAACAGCGGCTTGCAGTTTTACCTTTACGTTTATGACGTGTTTCCCGACGTGCGCCTGGTCTATGCGCCGCCCAAGGACATCGGCTACTACGGCGGCGATCCGGACAACTTCGAATGGCCCCGTCACTGCGGCGATTTCACCTTTTTCCGCGTCTATGCCAACCAGGACAACCGCCCGGCAGCGTATGCCAAGGACAACATTCCCTACCGCCCGAAGAAGCACCTGACGATTTCGATGTCTGGCTACAAGGAAGGCGACTTCACAATGGTGATGGGCTATCCGGGGCGGACGAATCGCTACCGCGAAGCCTCGTCGGTCGAGACCAACGAGCGCATTCAGATTCCGCTGCTGATAGACTTCTTCGCCGGCCAGATCGCGGCGCTCGAGGAGGCGGCCAAAGCCGACCGCAAAACGGCGCTGGCGCTGGCGTCGCAGATTTTCGGCCTGAGCAACTCGCTCAAGGCTTACCAGGGGGCGCAGCGGACGCTGCGGCGGGTGCAGTTTCTCGAGCGGCGGCGCAAGGAAGAAGCGGCGCTGGCGCAGTTCATCGCCAGCTCGCCGGCCAATCAAGCTCAATACGGCGATGTCATCGCCCAGCTCGTCAAGCTCAACGAAGACTATCGCCCGCTGCTGGCGAGCGACTTTTTGCTGCCGCGCATCCCGGGCTTCGTCAGCCAAGTGGCGGGCGTGGCCAACCTAGCCGTCGCGCGCGCCGTCGAAGCCGACAAGCCGGCTGGCGAGCGCAATCCGCAAATCGAGGCGCAGGCGACGCGGGTCAAGGCTGTCCTGCCGAGCCTTTTCCGCGAGCGCAACCCGACGCTCGAGCGGCAACGGCTCGTCGCCTTGTTCGAGCTGGCTGACAAGCAGCCCCAAGGGGCGCGGGTGGCGTTTCTCGACCGGCAGTTCGAGGGTAAAGCCGGCGACGCGCGCGCGGCCGCCCAGCGCGAGCTTGCCCGCCGCATCGTGGAATCGCCCTACTACGACACGCCGGGACGCTTGCAGGTGCTGTTCGACCTTTCGTCGGCGCAGCTCAAGGCGCTAGACGATCCCGGCATCAACTTCCTGCTCGCGCTAGCGCCAGAAACCGATGCGGCGCGGAAGCGGACGGAGCGTTACAATGCCGAAGTCAGCGCGCTGCGGGCGCGCTACATCGCGGCGCTCGCGGCCAGTCGCGGCAACCAGCCGCTTTACCCGGACGCCAACCGGACGCTGCGCTTCACCTACGGCGAGGTCAAGGGCTATACGCCTAAGGACGGCGCGACCTATCGCTACTACACGACGCTCTTCGGCGTGGTGGAGAAAGATCGCGGCGTCGATCCCTTTGCCGCGCCCCAGGCGGTGATTGACTTGCATCGGCGCAAAGATCACGGACGCTACTATGAGCCGCTGTTCAAGGACGTTCCGGTAAACTTCCTTTCCACCAACGACATCATTGGCGGAAACTCCGGCAGCCCCATTCTCAACGGGCGCGGAGAAATCATCGGCGTTGTTTTCGACGGGAACTTCGAGGGCCTCGGCAACGACTTTCTCTACGACTACGACGCGCAGCGAACCATCAGCGTGGATATTCGCTACGTGCTGTTTCTGACCGAGAAAATGGCCGGGGCGGATTACCTCTTCAAGGAAATGACCTTTAGCGGCGCGCCGCGCAAGTGAAGCGGGCGGCCCGCGCAAGTGAAGCGGGCGGCCCGCGCAAGGGCGCAGGGAGGCGAACATGGCGGATCGCGGGGCATGGCGCTTACTGGCTTGTTTGGTTTGGCTGATGGTCGGCGGCGGCGGCGTCCGCGCGCATCCTGACCGCGCGCCCGTCGGCGACGGCGGGAGCGCGGCGCGGTCGTCCCTGCGCGTCACGGCCGAGGATCCGCGCTTCTTTCCGCTGGCGGCAATCAAACCCGGACTGACCGGCGTGGGGCGGACGGTTTTCCAGGGCGAGCGCGTCGAGGAGTTTGGCGTCGAGGTGCTGGGCATTCTCCCCGGCACGCCGAATCCCAAGCAGTCGTTCGTCGTGGCCCGCCTCACCGGGGCCAATGTCGAGCGGACGCTGGTTTTCGCCGGCATGAGCGGCAGTCCGGTTTTCATTGACGGCAAGCTGGTCGGCGCGGTGTCGGCGGCGTTCGCTTTCGCCAAAGAGCCAATCGCGCTCATCATGCCCATCGCCCACATGATTGAAGTCTTCGCTGAAAGCGACCAGCCCGCCCTGGCGCGGCGCGGCGGGATGCCGGCGCCGATTCCGGTTGACGCCGCGCTGGCGGCGCGCATTCCGGCGCTGCGCGACGCGGCGCGGGACGGCGCGACCTTTACGCCGATTGCGACGCCGCTGGCGGCCGCGGGCTTCCCAGCCGATGTCCTGTCGCCGTTTTCGGCCACCTTTGAAGGGCTTGGCTTTCGCGTCGTGAGCGGCGGCGGCGCGCCGGCGCGGGCGGCCGCGCTAGGCCCGGTCACGCCCGATACGCTGGCCCCGGGGCGGACCGTATCGGTGGACTTAATGCGCGGCGACTTTGGCCTGAGCGCGTCGGGAACGGTTACGTGGCGCGACGGCGACGACATTCTCGCCTTTGGGCACCCGTTTTTCAGCCCTGGCGGCATTGGCGGCGTCCTCTTTCCGATGTCGGAAGGCGAGGTAGTCACGGTCATTCCCAACGTCGGCAACTCGTTCAAGCTGACCGTCCCCAAGGCCCCGGTCGGCGCGATGACCCAGGATCGCTCGGCCGCCATTCGCGGACGGCTCGGCGTGATGGCGCCGATGATCCCAGTGACGGTCGAGGTCAAAAGCGCCCTGGGGGCGGCGCGGCGCTACCAGTTTGAGATTGTCGAAGACGCCTTTCTGTCACCGATTCTGGCCAACATTGGCGTCGCCGCGAGCCTGACCGCGACCGAGCGCAGCATCGGCGAGGCGACGCTGCGCGCGGAAGGCCGGGTTGAACTCGACGGCGCCCCGCCCGTGCGGTTTGCGCGCGCCATCGCCTCCAACTTCAGCCCGGCGACCGGGGTTGGCGTGAGCGTCGCGCAACCGCTGGCAACGCTCCTCAACAGCGGGCTGGCCAACGGCAAGGTGCGCTCCATTCATGTCACGGTCACGGCGCGCGACGCCCGGCTCAACGCCGCGCTGGAAGGTCTGTGGGCGGATCGGCTGCGCGTCGAGCGGGGCGATCGCCTGCGCTTGACGCTGCTGGCGCGCAACGCTTCCGGGCAGACGCTCGTCGAGCGCGTCGCGGTGACCATTCCCGCCGATGCGCGCCCCGGACTCGCCACGTTGCTCGTTGGCGATGGACGCATCATGGATGCGCTCGATCCGGTTGTCGCTGGCTCGGCGCAAACCCTGGGCCAGCTTGCCGCCGCGCTCAATCGCGCGCATCGCCCGGACCGCCTCTACATTCGGCTCTACAGGAATGAAGCCGGAGCGGTCATCGGCGACGAGGCGCTGCCGGCGCTGCCGGCATCCTATCTGGCTACTGTTGGCAGCGGGCGAGTCAAGGCCGACGGGCGGCCGCTGTCAACGGTGACGCTGCTCAAGCAGGAGCTTTCGCCGGGCGAGTGCGACGTGACCGGCCGCCAGCAGCTCGACATCGAGATTCTGCCCTGACCAAAGCCTGATTGGCGACATCGCGACCAGGAGGAGTGGCAAGGAGGCGTGCAGTCGTTGTCCACGGCGATGACCCCGATGCTGCGCCAGTACTTCGCCGTCAAGGCGCAGCATCCCGGCGCGCTGCTCTTTTTTCGTCTGGGCGACTTCTACGAGATGTTCTTTGACGACGCGAAAGTCGCGTCGCGCGAGCTTGATCTGACGCTCACCGCTCGCCACAAGGATACGGCGCAGCCGGTGCCGATGTGTGGCGTTCCGCATCACGCCGCCGCCAGCTACATCGCTCGGCTGGTCGAGCGCGGCTACCGCGTCGCCATCTGCGAGCAGACCGAGGAGGCGACCGGCAAGGCGAAGCTGGTCGAGCGGGCGGTCGTTCGGATTGTGACGCCAGGCACTTCAGTCGAGGATCAGCTTCTCGCCGGCGCGGAAAATCGCTTTCTGGCGGCGCTTTCGGGCAGCGCGCAAGCGACGGCCCTTGCCCTCCTCGACGCCACGACCGGCGAATTTCTGGTTACCGAACTGCGGGGCGACGCGCATCTGGAAGCTGCGCTCAACTGCCTTGAGCGCTTTGATCCGCGCGAGGTTTTGGCGGCGCAGTCGCTCGCGCCACTCCTCGCTCCGGCGTTTCCGCCCGCGCCGGCGCTCGATAGCTCCGGCGATGACCGGCGGGCGCCGCCGCCCCGCTTTTCGGCTGCGCTCACCCTGGCCGCGGACTGGCAGTTTGCGGCGGACACCGGCGAGACGCTGCTGCGCGAGCATTTCGGCGTCTTGTCGCTGGCGGGCTTCGGTCTCGAGGGCAAGCCCTACGCCATCGGCGCGGCGGCAGCCGTCCTGCGCTACCTGCGCGAGACGCAGATGAGCCAGGCCCGCCACGTAGCGAGCTTGACGTGGCTTGAAACCGCCACGACGCTGGAGCTGGACGCCCTGACGCTCAGAAACCTGGAAGTCATCGAAGGCGCGGATGGAAGCAAGCGCGACTCGCTGCTTGGCGTCCTGGATGACACCGTCACCAACATGGGCGCGCGCTTGCTCAAGCAATGGCTGCTGCGCCCGTCGCGCGAGCTATCGGTTGTCAACGCCCGGCTCGACGCAGTGTCGGAACTGCGCCGCGACCCCATCCGGCGCGACGGGCTTCGGCAGCTTCTGCGGCAAGTTCAGGACATCGAGCGGTTGGTTGGACGGCTTTCGCTCAACCTGGCCACGCCGCGCGATGTCGCGGCGCTGCGGGCAAGCTGCGCCTGCCTGCCGGCGCTCAAGGAACAGCTTTTGGCTTGCGCGTCCTCGCTCCCGCTAACGCTTGGCGAGGCGCTCGACACCTGCGAGGACATCCGCCAGCGCATCGCCGATACCATCGTCGATGCGCCGCCCGCCAAGATCGAGGATGGGCAAGTCGTGCGTCCGGGCTTCAACGGCGAGCTTGACGAGTTGCGTCATCTGCGTCATGACGCCAGCGGCGCGATTGCCGCTATCGAGCGCCGGGAGCGCGAGCGAACCGGCATCGGCTCGCTCAAGGTTCGCTTCAACAACATTTTCGGCTACTACATCGAAGTGACCAGGGCGAATCTCGCCCGCGTTCCAAGCGACTACGAGCGCAAGCAGACCATTGCCAATGGCGAGCGCTACGCGACTGCGGAGCTGAAACGGATCGAGGCCCGCCTGCGAGAGGCGGAAACGCGCCTCGTCGCCCTTGAAACCGAGATTTTCCACGCGCTGCGGGGCTTTCTCGTCGAGAATGCCCGCCGCTTGCAGGCGGCAGCGCGCATCGTCGGACTGGCGGACGCGCTGGCGAGCTTGGCGGAAGTCGCGGCGCGGCGCGGCTACGTTCGGCCGGAGTTGCACGCCGAGGACGAAATCCTCATCGCCGACGGCCGGCATCCGGTGGTCGAGACGCGGGTCGCCGGCTTCGTCCCGAATGACGCGCATTTGAACAACTCGACTGACCGCCTGGTGATCATCACCGGCCCCAACATGGGCGGCAAAAGCGTCTTTTTGCGTCAGGTGGGCTTGATTGTCCTCATGGCGCACATTGGCTCGTTCGTTCCGGCGCGGCAGGCGCGCATCCCGCTGACCGATCGCATCTTCACCAGGATTGGGGCATCCGACAACGTCGCCCGCGGGCGCTCGACCTTCATGGTCGAGATGACCGAGACGGCCTGCATCCTCAACGCGACCACGCCGCGCAGCCTGGTTCTGCTGGATGAAATTGGGCGCGGGACAGCGACCTTCGACGGTCTGTCGCTCGCCTGGGCCGTGTGCGAATACCTTCATGATGACGCGCGTCATGCAGCGAAAACCCTCTTCGCCACCCACTATCACGAGCTGGTCGATCTGGCTCGCATCTTGCCTGGCGCGCGTAACGTCCAGGTGGCGGCTTCCGAAAAGGACGGCAACATCGTCTTTCTGCACCGCGTGATTGAAGGCAGCGCTGGCCGGTCTTACGGCATCGAAGTCGGTCGGCTCGCCGGGCTGCCGCCGTCGGTGGTGACGCGCGCCAGAGAGATTTTGGCCAACCTCGAAGCCAACGAGCTTGATGCGCTCGGCAAGCCGAAGCTGGCCCGCCACCTGCCGTCGCGCCGGGTCAAGCGCGACCAGCCGACGCTGTTCGAAGCCGCGAATGAAAGCGTTATCGAGGAGCTGCGGGCGCTTGACATTGGCGCGCTGACGCCAGAAATGGCCCTTGCCGCGCTGCGCCGATTGCAGGCGCGCCTGGCCTAACGCGCTTCAGGCGGGCTGAGAAAGCCGCGAAAAGCGAGCCAAGCGACTCGACAGGCTCAAGCGCTTTTGGTTAGCCGTGGCGGTCAGGCGCGGCGCCGCGCCCCGAGGCTTCGTTAGGCTATCAAGCGGATCTCCAGAATCCGGTCCTGGCGAGCAAGCTGGTCAAGCGCCTCCAGTCCCGCGACCACCTGCCCGAAACAAGTGTAACCGCCATCCAGATGCGGCTGCGGCAGGTGGCAGATGAACCACTGACTGCCGCCGGTGTCCTTGCCGGAAAGGGCCATGCCGACGCTGCCCCGTAAAAATGGCCGCTCGTTGATTTCACAGCGAATTTGATAGCCGGGGCCGCCGTCGCCGTCGCCGCGCGGATCGCCGCCCTGCACGACGAAGTTGGGCACGACCCGGTGGAACGCCAGGTCGTCGAAAAAGCCCCGTTTCGCCAGCCCGATGAAATTCTCGACCGTCAGCGGCGCGTCTTCGGCAAACAGTTCCAGCGTCAGCTCGCCTTTGGTCGTCATCACCAGGACGCGGGGATCGCGGGCGTACTGGCGCGTCAGCCGACCATAGAAGGCTTCCGGGCGATTCGAGCGGCAAATCCCCACGCGGCGGCGCAGCGCCTCAGCCTGCTCCAACCGCGCCTCCTCGTCGAGCGCAGGCGGCAGCCAGCGCCGCAGCAGGTCGCCGGCTCGCTTGCGAACGAGCCAGTCGGCGTCGTCCAGGGCGGCTTCAATGGCCGCTTGCGCCTCCGGGCTTGCATCCGCGGCCAGGGCGTCAAGTATCGCCAGCTTGGCGTCGTTCTGCGCATCGCCTTGCGCCGCCTTCAAAGCCGCTCTCAGCGCCGCCCGCCCCGCGTCGGTCGCGGGCAGCGCGGCCAGCGCCGTCGCAGCCGCCGCGCGCGCCATCACGTCAGCCTGACGCAACTCAGCTGCCCAGAAGCTTGCCCGCTCGGGCGTTTTCGGCACGGCGGACAGAAGCGCCGTCCGCGCCCGCGCATCCAGATCGGCCTGCGCCAAAAAGCGCTCGACCATCTGCTCGCGGCGCGCGTCATCCGGCGGCAGCGCGGCCAAGCCCGCGAAGTAATTCGCTTGCGCGCGCCAGTCATCCATCGGCGGAAGCAGCGGATTTTCGACGTCGGCGCCAAAGAAAGCGTCCGCGCCAAGCTGCGCCAGCGCGATTTCAACCTCTGGGTTGGCGCCAATGCGTCCGGTCGGGAGCGTCCGCAGACGCGCCAGCTCGGGCAGCGCCTTGGCGACGCCCAAGCGGCCCAGCGCTTCCGCCAGGGTCAAGGTCTGCAGCAGCCCGGTCCACGTCGGGCGCTGCGCCGCGGGCACTGCCGAATAGCGCGCCAAGTCATCTTTCAACCGCGTCAACAGCGGGCGGGCAGCTTGCTCCCGGGCGCGCGCGTTGGCCAGCCCCCGGATGACGGCGATCCGAATCGCCGCGTTGTCCGAGGAAAGCTCCGCCAGCAAGGCGGCTATCGCTTCCGCGCCGCCCGCCGCGCCCAGCGCGCGCGCCAGCGCCACGCGGGCGCCGACTTCGGTTTCTTTCTGGAAGCGCGTTGCCAACTTCTCGCGCGCGCCAGCGAGCATTCGCCCGGCTTCAGGCAAGTCGCTCAGCCGCGCCAGCGCGTTGGCCGCATGGAAGCGAATGGCGGCATTCGGGGACGCCAGCAGCTTAATCAGCGTCGGCAGGCTCGCCGCCTGCTGCATGCGCATCGCTGCCGTCAGACACAGCGCCGCGAAAGCCTCGCGCTCGCTGGCGGGGGCGACTTCCTCGCTTGGCTCGGGAAGCGACGCCAAGACGGCCGCCAGCGCGCTCTGCGCCGTATCGGGATCGAGCGTCTTGGCGTTGGCGGCGACGATCTTGCCAAGGGCCTCGGCGCAGCGGGCGCGCGCCGGGAGGTCTTCCGCCTGGCGCAGCAGCATCCGGCGCAAATCCTCCAGCGGCTCGGTGACTTCCAGCTCGCCGAGGGCGAATGCCGCCATCGCCCGGACGCGCGCATTGCCATCGTCGTAGAGTCGCTCCAGCAACAGGCGGTAAGCGCGGGCGTCGCCAATCCGGCCCAGCGCCAGACAGGCCCGCCGCCGGACGCGCGCATTCGCCGAGCCAAGCAAGTCAGCCATTTCCTCTTCGTCCCAGTAACGCTGATCTTCGAGCTGGAGCAGGCGAGCGAACACGCGCTGCGCCGAGTTGGCCCGACCCAACGTCGGTATCATCGTCGGACGACGCTGCCCCCAAGCCGCCTGCCGCAAGCCGGGGAACAGACAGCACGCAAACAAAAAACGACGACGGTTCATCATAGCTAAACGTTGTAGCGCGATTGAGCGGCGACACGCTACCAAGCTTGCGCCGGACGGCAACGCTCAGGCCGCCGCGAAGCCGCGCCCGCGCCGCCGGTGACGCAGTCGGCAACGCCCGCCTAGGGTCGCTATCCTCGGCAGCCGACAGGGCGCGCCTCAGACCAGCGCCGGGTAACGGGTCGGCGGCGCGCGCCTCATTCGGAACGCTGAAAGAAGCCGCTCGGCAAGGTCGGCGCGGCGCGCAGGCGCGGCTGCGTTATCAATCCCGCTTCCGCGCTGCCGACCAGCAAGTAACCGCCCGGCGCGAGCGCCTTCTGGATGCGCGCCGTCGTCTGCTGAATGGCGGTGTAGTGCATGTGCGTGAGCACGTTGCTGCACACGATGACATCAAACGGCCCGGGCAAGTGCTGCCACAGATGCGGGTCGTAAAGGTTGGCGTGGCGGAGCCGGATATTGCGCCGCAAGCGGCGATCCAGCTCGCCCGGCGGGGCGTCCGGCGCATAGACGCCGTGGAAGAAGCGCTCGCGCAGGGACGGGTCGAGGTTGCGAAGCTGGAGCGGATGATAGCGCCCCTGGCTGGCCTGGAGCAGCGCCTTGCTGCGCAAGTCTACGGCCAGAATCTCTACGCGCCAGTCGGCCGCGTCGCCAATCAGGTCTTCCAGAATCATCGCCAGCGAGAACGACTCCTCCCCGGTGGAACAGCCTGCGCTCCACAAGCGCAGGCGCTTCGCGGCGGCGCGCTTCTCGATGAGTTCCGGCAGCGCCATGCGCCAAAGCGCGCGAAACTGCTCCGGCTCGCGGAAAAAGCTCGTCTCGCCCAAGGCGATTTCTTCCGCCACCGAGTGCAGCTCGCCGGGCGACTGAGCCGCCACGCGGCAATAGGTCATCTCGTCAAAGAGCAAGCGCCGCGACTTGTCCGTGACCACCGCCTGCAGGGCCGCGCGCAGCGAGACATTCGCCGCCCAGCCATAGACGTTGGCCAGCGCCAGCTCGAGCTGCGGCAGATGCGGATTGGTCAGGCTTCGCTTTTTGACAGGCATGACGCTTCCCCAGTCGCGTTCCCGGCCGCCTCCGCGGCTGGGGCGCTCCAGTCTGACTTCCCGCCGGTTTTCGACTGCACCTGAATGTCGGTAATCCGCATCGTCCGGTCAATCGCTTTGCACATATCAAAGAGCGTGAGGGCGGCCACGCTGACGGCTGCGAGGGCTTCCATCTCGACGCCGGTGCTTGCCCGCGCGCGCGCTGTCGCCGTGATGACGATGCGGTTGTCCTCCAGCGTCAGCTCGACGCCGACGCCCGTAAGCGGCAGCGTGTGGCAGAGCGGGATGAGCCGGTCGGTTTGCTTGGCGGCCAGGATGCCCGCCAGCCGCGCCGCTTCGAGCGGGTCGCCCTTGGGCGTCGAGCGCGCGCGGATCGCCGCTATGGTCTCGGGCCGCATGTAGATCGCCCCGGAAGCGACGGCCGTTCGGTCGGCGGGCGGCTTTTCCGTGATGTCCACCATTGTGGCGCGTCCAGTTTCGTCAATGTGACTCAGCGGCATAGGCAAAGGCTGACTGCGGCGCGCCGGAGCGGAAAAGCGGAAAAGCCGCTCTCCAAGCAGCGAAGAGCGGCTTTTCCCCTGAGTGAATGGTGGCGGAGCTGACGGGGCTCGAACCCGCGACCTCCGACGTGACAGGCCGGCGCTCTAACCAACTGAGCTACAACTCCGCAAATCCCTGCTCCAACGCTTGCGTCACGCGCGCCTGTCCGCGCTGCGACGTGGTGGGCGGTACTGGGCTCGAACCAGTGACCCCCGGTTTGTAAGACCGATGCTCTACCACTGAGCTAACCGCCCGTGACCGCGCCCGGCGTCAGAGAGCGGTCACATTAGGCGGGACGCCCAGCTCTGTCAAGCGCCATTTCAAGCGCTGGCGCTTCAATCCCCCGCGCCCGCGACGGCCGGACGCGCCGCGAGAAACTTCTCCGAGGTGTCGGGCTTTTCACGGGAAAACTTCTCGATGGCGGCGTTGTCAATGTTGATCGAGCAGAGGCTGCCGCACATTGAGCACACCTTGGCGTTGGCCGCTTCAGACGCTTCCTTGTAGCGGCGCGCCTTCTCCGGGTCCATCGCCAGCCGGAACATCCCATCCCAATCAAGCCGCTTCCGGTAGCGCGACATCTGGTCGTTCCAGGCTTTGGCCCCGTTGACGCCCTTGACCAGATCGCCGGAATGGGCCGCAATGCGCGTGGCGATGACCCCCTCGATCACGTCCTGGCGGTCGGGCAGGCGCAGGTGCTCGGCCGGCGTCACGTAACACAACATGTCCGTGCCCGCCCCGGCGGCAATCGCCCCGCCAATGGCGCCCGTGATGTGGTCGTAGCCCGGCGCGACATCGCAGGTGAGCGGACCCAGGACGTAAAACGGCGCGCCGTCGCAGACGCGCTTTTGGAGCTGCACATTTGCCGCAATCTGGTCGAGCGGAACATGTCCCGGCCCTTCCACCATCACCTGACAGCCCTTTTCCCTGGCGCGCGCCACAAGCTCGCCCAGCACGAGCAACTCGGCCAACTGCCCCCGGTCGCTCGCGTCGCCAGTGGCGCCCGGACGCAGCCCGTCGCCCAGCGAGAAGGTCACGTCATCGCGCGCAAAGATGTCGCACAAGCGGTCAAACTGCTCATAAAGCGGGTTTTCATTGCCCGTCGCCTCGATGTAAGCCGCCAGCAACGCGCCGCCGCGACTCACAATGCCCTCGATGCGCTGGTGGTTGCGCAGCTTTCTGACGGTCTCCTTCGTCACGCCGCAGTGCACCGTCATGTAATCCACGCCCTGGCGGGCCTGCTTCTCGATGACGGCGAACAGCTCTTCCGGGTCCATCTTCAGAATCGAGCCTTCCGACGCGACTTGGTAGATCGGCACGGTTCCCAGCATGAGCGGGCTTTCCTGGATGAGCGTCTCGCGGATGAGGTCCAAGTCCGTGCCGGTCGAGAGGTCCATGACGCTGTCCGCGCCGTACTGCACGGCGGTATGGAGCTTGACGATTTCCTCTTCGAGGAGCTGGCGATAGCCCGACGCCCCAATGTTGGCGTTGACTTTCGTTCGCAGCCCCTTGCCGATTCCAATTGGACGAAAGTCGCGGTTGATGTTTTTGGGAATGACAATCGTCCCCTCGGCCAGGCCCTGCCGAATGAACTCCGGGTCAAGGCGCTCATCCTCGGCGACGGCGATCATGTCCTCGGTAAGCTTGCCCTCCAGGGCGAGCATGCGAAGCGTCTGGTATGCACCGCGCACGGTGGTATCCTCCCAGTGATTAGCTAAAGTCCCAACGCGCGCCCAATCAAGCGCCCAATCGAGACGGCGACGCTAGTCTTCGTCATGGGCGCTGCCGTCATAACGCAACACCAGCGATTCATTGTCCGCGCGCGTTTCCAGGTGAACTGGCCGTCCCCACAGTTGATAGACGTATTCCAGCACTTTGCGAGCGTACTTCAAATCCAACTCCGCGCCTTCAAACCGATGCGTCAGGTAAAGCTCGCGGTTGCGGTTGTAATCGCCGTCCGCGACCTCGATATAGGGAAACCCGAAGTTGGTCATATTTGTCACCAACTGGTCGCGGACGCGCTCCCAGCGCTTTTCCGTGATCGTCCACTCCTCCTCGCCCACAAGCTCGAAGATGTAAAGGTCGAGCTCCTCGACCAGCTCCTCGGTGAGGTAGTTGCGTAAAAACGACACATCGTTATCCACTTCCCGCACCTCGAAGATTTTCTCGCGCCCCTGGCCGCCAGGGCGACCATACGCCTCCCGCTCCGCGGCCGTCGGGTTATCCCAGCGGCGCTCGATGTCCTCAAAGATTTTGTAGCCGAGATAGTACGGGTTGAGCTGCCCCTTGTGCGGCGAGACTACCGAGGCGTGCAGCTCGGCGAACTCGACGAAATCATCGGTCCCCTCGCATAGCTCGCGCATGATGCGCGAATGCCAGTAGCTCGCCCAGCCCTCGTTCATGATCTTGGTCTGCATCTGCGGAACGAAATACAGCATTTCGTCATGAATCATCGTCATCACGTCGCGCTGCCAGGCTTCCAGCGTCGGCGAGTGCATCGCGATGAACCAGACGAGGTCTTTCTCAGGATACGCCGGCTCGCCGGGCTTCCGCTGCGGCGGGTTTGGCTCGGCGCCCGTCGGCTTTTCGCCCATCCGCAAAATGTCTTCAAAAGGGCTTTCCTTGACCGGCGCGGGCTTTTTATTCGGATCGGGCAGCCGCCTGTCCCGCTCCTTGCGGATCAGGAAGTTCGGGTCAATGTGCTCTTCAATCGAGAGCACGGCGTCCAGGAAGGCCTCGACGGTCTTGCGGCCGTATTTGAACTCATATTCCTCGATGCGCGCCGCATGAAGGTTGACTTCATCCACCATCCGCCGGTTGGTGCGAGCGAAATAGGCGTTGTTTTTGAAGAAATCCACGTGGCCCAGCACATGCGCCATGACGAGCTTGTTCTGAAGCGGCGAGTTGGTTTCCAGCAAAAAGCCGTAGGCCGGATTCGTGTTGATGACGACTTCGTAAATGCGCGACAGACCGAAGTCGTACATCGTTTTCATCCGGTGGTAGGCCTTGCCGAAGGTCCAGTGCGAGAAGCGCCCCGGCAGGGCGTACGAGCCGATTTCATACATGACCGTCGCGGGCACGACCTCGAAGTTGACCGGAAAAGGGTCCAGCCCGAAGTCGCGGGCAAGAGTCCAGATGCGTTCCAGGGCTTGCTCGAGAGCGGCTAATTCCTTGTCCACGGCAAAGTACCTCGCTCAATGGCGGTCAGGCGGGCGGAGCCCCGGACGGCGGGGCTATCGTCAGCGAAGCGCCAAGCGGCTGGGACGCTTGACGATAGCCCGTCAGGGCGCGCGACTCAATAGAGCCTCAATAGAGTGACGAAGTCGCCGCCGAAGGCGGCGGGCTAGTCCCGCGACTTGCTTTCGGCGCTCTTTTCAGCGCGGCGGATGCGCTCGATGTTGCGCTTTTCAACTGGCGTCAGCTTGTCGCCTACGTCGTCGCTGACCGGACGGTACCACGGCTGCGCCTTGAAATACTCGGCAAGCTCCGGATTGGAGAAGCGGTAGCCGCGCCGCGCCATGATTTCATTGCGTATCAGGCGCAGGTCTTCAAGCGACAAGCCATTCAGTTCATCCTCTGTCAGATCGCGCAGCGAGGCTTCCGGGAAATCGCCCGGAACCTCATCGGGAGGCGGGGGCGCTTCCGGGGCTGGGCGCGGCGGGCCCGATCGCCTGGCGTAAACGCTCAGGCCCTGCTCCCGGATGCGCGCCATGACGACTTGCGCATCGGCTTCCGTGGCGTAGATGCCCAGCGCCACAATGTAGAAGCCTGGCTCGAAGTTCTCCCACTCGTCCGTCTTCGCCACAAAGGCTGGAAAGCCGGCCTTGGCATAGGCGGCGCGCTTCGCTTCGGCAACCTCCTCGGTCTTGGCTGAAAAGGCAATGACATAAACGCCTTCCGAGCCAGGCGCGAGCGACTCCGGCAGGGGCGCGTCCGCCGCGGGCGGCGCGGGCGGCGCGTCCGCCGCGGGCGGCGGCGCGACTGGCGCCGGCGAATTGGCGACTGGCGCGGCGGGCTGAAAAGCTCGCCCCTGAAAATAAATCAGCAGCGCCAGAAACAGGGTCGCGGCCAGCAGCAGCGTTACGGTCGCGCCGGCCGCCACCTGCCACCAGACCTGCCGGCGCGACTCGCCGGACGCCGCCAGCGATGGGTCGCCCGGGCGGGATGGCGATAACGGCAAGGTCGCGGCCGTCGGCGGGGAGGGGGCGCCGGCGGACGCGCCGCTGGGCGGCAACCCGGACAGCGGATGAAAAAGCGTCGGCGCGGAGGTGAAAGCCACCGCCCGCCCATCCGTCGCCAGTCGCAGCGGCAGGGTCGCCGCGCCCTGGCTGCTGGCGGCGTCTCCCGGCGCGGCCAGCGGCAGCGGATGGGCCAGCATCCGCGTCAAGGCCTGCCGCATCGCCGTCGCCGTGGGAAATCGCCGGGCGGGGTCTTTGGACAACGCGACGGCGACGAAGCGATGGACGCCGTCGGGCAGCGTCGCGGGCAGGGGCACGGGGTCGCGGGCCACGATGGCGCCCATCAGCGCCGTCAGGTCGGCTTGCGGAAACGGCAGCCCGCCTGTGAGAAGCTGCTGAAACACGACCCCGGCCGCCCACAGGTCGCCCTGCTCGGTGCGAACGCCGTCGAAGGCTTCCGGCGGCATGTAGGCGGGCGTTCCGGCAATGAGGCCCGTGCGCGAGGTGGCGCGCAGCACGCGCGCGATGCCGAAGTCGGCCAGGCGCGGCGTATCGCCCTGGAGCAGAACGTTGGCCGGCTTGAGGTCGCGGTGCACGATCTGGCGACTGTGGAGGTGCTCCAGACCGGCGAGGATGCCGTCGAGCGTCTTGACGGCTTCCGGCAACGCCACGCGCCCCCCGCGCCGCGCCAGCCAATCCACCAGCGAGCCGTCCGGGGCGTATTCGCTTACAATGACCACGCGCCCGTCATAGATGTCGGCCTCGATAATCGGCAAAACATTCGGATGCCCGCTGGCCTGCGCCCAGACGGCGGCTTCCTTGCGGATGGCGTCGAGATCGACTTCATCGGAGAGCGGCACCTTGAGCGCCACGCGCGTAACAGCCAGCGCCGTGCGCCGCTCGCCCAACCAAACTTGCCCAAAGGCGCCCTGTCCCAGGAGGCGAACGAGGGTATAGGGACCAAGGGCGATGCCGGGTTGCATGGCGTCTCCAGAACAAGCGAGGGTTCAATCCGCCGCCAGTGTAGCGCGCTTCCCTTTCAGCTTGAGATCCGCATTGAAATCCGCGCGCCAGGCGTTGAGAATGAGACCGCTTTTCAGCTCCCGTCAAGTGCCATCGGCATCCTTTCGACACGAGGTTGAGCGACTGATGAACACGCTCCATCGCTGGGTTGCGGCGTGGTGGCTGCTATGGCTGGCCGTGCAGGTCGGCGCCCAATCCCCGGGAAGCGCCGGCGCGGCGGCAGTCGTCCCGGATGAATTGCGGGCGGCAATGGACCGCATCGAGCCGGTCGCGCTGCGCGCCCACACCGAGCTGCTTTCCGATGCCCTCTTTGAAGGTCGCGCCCCGGGCGCGCGCGGCGGCCTGTTGGCCGCCAAATACATCGCCGCGCAGTTTCAGGCCTACGGGCTTGAGCCGGTCAACGGCTCGTATTTCCAAAATGTTCCCATCGTCAACCTGCGCGCCGAGCCAACGACCATGACGCTGAGCGGCGATGGCGGGCGGGTCGAGCTGGCGTACGGGACGGAGTTCACCGCCCAATCGGGCGAATGCGCGCCGGAGGTAAAGCTGGACGCCGTGCCGGTCGTGTTTGCGGGCTATGGCATTGTTGCGCCGGAGTATGACTGGAATGACTACAAGGATGCGGATGTGCGCGGCAAAATCGTCCTGCTGCTTGTCAACGACCCG
>CALCKX010000120.1 GCA_937966115.1 uncultured Chloracidobacterium sp.
GGGTCGCGACCAACAATCGCTGCGCCACCAACCAGAGAACCGGCGTCAGCGTTGCCACAATGACAAGCGTCCGGCGCAACAAGGCAAACGGATGCGCCGGCGGGACGGTGATCACAGCAGCAGGCCCTCGCAGGTTGCCGACTTTAGTCGGCAGTTTGCGCAATTAGTGTCAGCAGCAACCGGTGGCCATTGTAAAGCATGAGCTGGTTGTCTCGCACTGCAAACCGGTTGACCTGCGGCAGCGCGCGGTGGAAGCGTCTTTCCAGCTTGCGAACGGCTTCATCCAGGCACGCCCGCTTGGTGCCGGCGAGCGGCGAAAACTTCAGCCGGTCGCCGCGAACCGTATAGCTGCCTGTAAAGCGGTTGCAGCCATCCGAGCCGGATACCCGCATGGCGGAAGCGTCCAGCTCGATGAAGCATTCGCCGCCGCCGACCGCCTCGCCTTCAATCCGGGCGAGCGTCCAGCGGCGGCCGGCGAGCGAGGCGTTGGCCGGCGGCTTGGGGGCGGCCGGCGGCTCCGCCGACGCCTGAGGGCAAGCCGGGCGATGGGCGACGCTCGTGGCCTTTAGAACGGGCGCGTCATCCCGGGAAAGCTCATAGGTCACGGTCGCCACCCGCGACGGGCAGCAGGCCGGATCGCCTGGCGCGTAGCGGTTGAACTCGGCGATCAGGGAGGTCGGCGACACCAGCTTGACATCCGCCAGCGCGCCGTCCGTCCGCCCGTTCATGGCAGACGGGGCGAGCGTGCCGGCGTAGCGTCCTTCCCAATAGACAAACGCTTGGTAGCCTAGCGGGCGGCACATGTCGTCAAAGCCCGTCGTCGCCATCGCCACCTGCGTCGCGTCAAACGCCTGCGCGGCGCCAAAGAGCTTCCATCCGCGCTTGATCAGCTCCCGCTCGGCGGCCGTGACGGGACGACGCAATTGCTTGTCGCACGCAGGGGGCGCGGCAATGTCTGGAATATCGGCGGGGTCGGGCAACGAGGGCGCTCGCCCATTTGGGCGATTCCAGTTCGTCAGCGGGCGGTCAAGCCAGCCGCCAGTCGAATTGACGCGACCGGCGGCGGCCGGAGCTGAGGAAGCGAGCCAAGCGGCGAGCGCGCCAATGAGGAGACAAAGCGCGTAGCGAGCCATTGGACGAAGACCTTCCCTGAGAAGCTAGGCCTAGGCGCCCTCAAAGCGCCCCTGGCGCGCGCTGGATGCCTAGGCGTCTTCCGAGGTTGCCGCCTTGGCCGCGGGTTTCGGCGCGGGCTTAGCAGCCGGCTTTTCCGCAGCCGGCGCTTTTGGCGCGGCGGCGCGGGGCGCGGCCCCGCTGCCCATCGTCCCTGCCTGGCCCGGGTCGAAGTCAGCCAATTCGTTGTAGAGCCGAATGTAGAAGTTGGGGAAAAAACTCGAAAACTGAAACGTCGTCACGTAAAAGATGCCTGTCCCGGCAATGGCGGCCAGTCGCGCCAAGCCCTCCAGCGGCTTCAGGTCGTCGCGTTCAAACTTGAGTAAATCCACGGAAGTCATCCTCCATCGAAACTAGGCGAGGTCAGGGCGCGCCCGCCGCTAGGGTCGGTTGGGGCGCGGGCCGCCGCTGAAGGGCGGGGGCGCAGACGGCTTCGGGCGCGCCGCGGCCGGCGGCGGCGAAGTCATCGGCTGGGTTTCCTCTAGCGACTTTGCCTCCGGCGACGGCGAAGCCAGCTTTTGCGTTTTTTCCGCCGGAACGCTTTCCGGCGCCGGCGGCGGGGCGGGTTCCGGCTTTGGCGCGGGGGCGGGCTTTGGCGCGCTCGCCTCAGCGGGGGGCGGAGCGGGCTTGACTTCCGGCGCGGGGGCGGGTTCCGGCTTTGGCGCGGGGGCGGGCTTTGGCGCGCTCGCCTCAGCGGGGGGCGGGGCGGGCTTGACTTCCGGCGCCGAGCCAGCCTCAGGCTTCGGGGCCGGTTGAGGCTTTGGGGGCGCCGCTTTGGCTTCGGCCTTTGGCGCCGGGGCTTCGGCCTTTGGCGCCGGCTTCGCGGCCGGGGCCGTCATTTTGGGCGCCGCAGGCTTGGGCGCTTCCGGGGCGGGCGCCGGGATGGGCAACTCAGCCACATCGGCGGAGAGGTCGGGAAACATCGTTTTCTGAACCTTGATGAAGGCCCCGGCGAACGCCGTGTAGGTATTGCCGACATTGTCAATGTATTCGGCGAGCGCGTTTTCAAAGTCGCCGAATCGCTCGTTGATGACGTTGCGAAACAGTCCCATGGCGAGGCACACATTCCTTTCAAAACAGCGACGCCGCGCCCCAACGCCGCCGAACGGGGACTGGAGCTGAAGTTGAACGCAGGGAAATGGGCGCGCAAATGCTTACTCCCAATGTAAGGCGCAGCGCCATGAAGTGTCAATTTGGCTTTGGTTGGCTTTGGGGTTTCGCGGATGCCGCGCGCGCTTTCATACAAAGCTTGCCGAGCGATCCAGAATCGGCCACGATGGGGAACGCCTTCCCCCGCGACGCTCTTCGCAACTTGCTTTTTGACCGCTTGGCGGTCGGTGGCCGCAGCATGCGCTTGCTATCCCGCTTTTCTCACCGCTCATCCGCGCAAGTCGGCGTCGTAGCGCTTTTCGTCGCGCTAGGCGTGGCGCTGACGGCTTGCTCGCGCCAGGCGCCGGCGCCGCGCGCGCCGAAGCCCATTCAGGCCGACGCCTTTGAAATCGGCCCGCTGACGCCAGTTGTCATCTCGCCCGGCAAGGACCCAACGAAGTTCCTGCACAGCGACCACACCGAGCAGGCGGACGCCCGCCTGAACTGCGGCTATTGCCACAGCGTCGAGGCCAACCTCCTGAAGCTGGCCCAGCATGCCGACAACCCCAGGGAGGCCAACAAGCCGCCCTATCCGGGCCACGCCAGTTGCATGGCCTGTCACATGGCGGAATTCGCCCAAACGCGCGCCGCGCCGCCGCCGGGGGCCGCAAAAAACAGCCCGGACGCGCCAGCGGCGCAGTGGTCGGGGATGTGCTATGTCTGTCACCGGCAGGTCGGCCTCGACAAGGAAGGCGTCAACGCGATGGGCGTCTTCCCGGCGCGGCTCAGTCACAACCTCGTCTTCACCGCCGAGCAGCACCGGGAGCACATCGGCTATGTCTATCCGTCCGATCTGGCGGACCCCAAGCTGGCCGGTCAGAAAATGGACGACAAGACTTGCCGCGACTGCCACAGCGTAGCGCCGCGGCCGCAGCCAGGCGTGAGCTTCGAGGCGCATGCGACCTGCTACGCCTGCCATCGAGCGAGCGAGCGCCGACCGCCGACCGCGGGCGTCAAAAGCGCCGCGCCGCCGGGCGCCGTGGCCTCGGGCGCGTGCGACGCCTGTCACGTCGCGACGACCAAGCCAGAGGAACTGCGCCCGCTGGAGGCCAAAATGCAGGGCGTCCGGTCGTACTCGTTCAAGTTCACCCATTACTCGCATCAGCAGGGCAAGTGCGTCGACTGCCACAACCTCAGCGGAACGTATGCCAACCAGGTCGGGACGCCGCGCGCCAGGCAGCATCTGACGGGGCAGCGCTCGGCCATCGGGCAAGGCTGCTTTAGCTGTCATGACGGCAAGCGCGTCTTCGGCGACCTGGACGCCAACGGGCAGGCCACGCAGGCGCACTGCCTGAAGTGTCATGTTCCCGCGCAGCTTGGACCGCTGTTCGGCTCGCCAACGGCATCTGTCGCGCCGCCGACGAGAGCGCCTTTGGCGGCGGCGCAGGGGCGCCAGGGCGGCTATTGAGGGCGGCGGGTCGCTAGGCGAGCGAGTCAAGTAAGAACGTGACATCGGCAGGGCGGTTGTGTATCTTCGGACGCGATTTGACCTGACCAACGTCGCTGCGCTGTTCGGCATCGCACCCCCATACGCAAGGCGGCTGCCGGCGGGCGTTCCCCGTTTGCCGACCCACATGTGAGGAGTCACCCAACTATATGAAACGATGGCTTATCGCCGCTTACCTGCTGGGCGCGGGCTGGCTGCTGCTAGCGCCTTTAACGGCCCGCTCGACTTTGGCGGCGGCGCTGTTCGCCTCCGCCGCGCCGGTTTCGGAAGAGGATGCCAGCGTGAAGATGCCGGGCAAGATGGTGTTCGACAACACCGAAAGCGACCCGCCGTTTTCAAAGTACGCCGGCTACAAGGACGACAAGGGCAAGGCGCCGTTCGACCATCAGCAGCACGTGGACTACCAAGGCTCGACGTGCGTGGTCTGCCACCACACGAACTCAAAAACGCTGGCCGTCAAGGATGGCGCGGCGAGCGAGCCGGTCATGAAGTGCACGGTCTGCCACACCGACGAAGACCGAAAGCCATCGCCGGCGGAAGGCACGCATGAGGACCACAAGTTCAAGGGCGTGCCGGCGGTCGAGGCCATCACGGCCTATCACGGCGAGGAAAGCTCCAAGAGCTCGGCGAGCGAAGCCGGCTGCATCACCTGCCACAAGCGTCTGGAAAAGGAATTTCCGAAGGCTGGCAAGGTGGTATCCTGCAACAGTTGCCATACGGGCCAGGACTCGTAGCCGTCCCGCTCGAAGCCTGCTTGGCGGCAAGATAAGCTTTGGCTGCGTAAGCTCCGAGGCGGGCGACGGGGCGGCGCCGGATCAAGCCGTGGGTAGCGTTTCATTCAAAACCTTCCTGCTCGGGATAGCGCTGGGCGCGGCGGGGGGCTATGGCGTCGGGCGCTGGCTGCCCAGTCAGGGCGCGGGGAGCGCCGCGCCAGCGACGGCCGCGCCCAGCCCGCCGCCGCTGGCGCCAGAACAGATGGCATCGCTTCCGGCCGCCCATCCGCCGCTCGCTCCGGGCAGCGACGCCAACGAGCCGCCGACCGTCGCGGCGGCCCGGCAGGCGGCCGACCGGGACATTGGCAACTACGCGGCGCAGATGGATGCGGCGGCGGCGCTGTATCAGGCCGGAAAGATCTCCGACTCGCTCGCCTACGCGCAGCGGGCGTGCAACCTGCGTCCGGATAGCCTCGACGCGCTGCTGGCCATTGGCGTCTCGCAGGCCGAGCTAGGGCAGCTGGACGCGGCTGTGAAAACGCTCGGGCAAGCCGTCGCGCGGCGGCCCGACGACGCCGACCTGCGCGCCGAGCTGGCCTACGCCCACCTGCGACGCCGGGACTTTCAGGCGGCGCTGGCCGAGGCCGAGCGCGCCCAGCGGCTGGCCGGCTACTCGGAGCGGGCGCTTGAAGTTCTCGCTCAAGCGGCGCTGGCGCTGGGCGACAGACCGCGCGCCAAGGCGGCGGTCGAGCGGCTGTCCGCCGTCAATCCCGGCAACCCGCGACTGGCGGAGCTTTCCCGGTCGCTCGCTTCAGACGGGTCGCGCCGCGCGAAAGGAAAACCGTCATGACCATGCCTCCAGAGGTTGGGGAAAGCGTTCGCAAGCTCGTCGCGTCGCGCCGCGCCGCGCTCCGCCTGGGCTTGGCAGCCGGCGCGGGCGCCTGCGCGAGCGCCTTGGCGACTGCCGGGCAGCGCAGCCCGCGCCCTGCCGACGCCGCCCTGCTCAACGCGGCGCTGGCGCTGGAGCACCAGGCGATTGCCGCCTACGACGCCGGCGCGGGCTTGCTCAAGGGCGACGCGCTGGAGCTGGCCCGGCACTTCCAGAGTCAGCACCGGGCGCACCGCGACCTGCTCGCGGAAGAGGTGCGCAAGCTGGGCGGCGCGCCGGTCGTCGCGCTTGCCAGCTACGCGTTCAAAGGCAAGGATGGCGCGCCCGTCGAACTCAAAACGGCGGAGGAGGCTCTGGTTTTCGCGCTCGGTCTGGAAGCCGGCGCGGCCAGCGCTTACCTAGGGTGGCTGCCGCAACTGGCGTCCAAGGCGATGCTGCCCATCATTGCCGGCATTGCGTGCGACGAATCGCAGCACGCCGCGGCGATCCGCTTGCTTCTCAAGCAGCAGCCAGCCCCCGAGGCCGTGGTAAAGTAGCGCTCGCATTCTAGGCTCCTGAGTGCACTCCCCCGAACTGGCATCGGCGCTCCCCGAGCCCAGGCGCGCCTTCCCGTCAAAGGTTTCTTCTATGTCAGCGAAGATTCTCATTGCCGAAGACGATCCCGCTTCCCGCGCCCTGCTTCAGATTTGGCTGCGCAATGACGGCTATGACATCGCCAGCGTTGACAATGGGCGCGCCGCCCTGGAGACCGCCCGCCAGATGCTGCCCGACCTGGTGCTGTCGGACGTGATGATGCCGGAAATGGACGGCTTCGCGCTGTGTCAGGCGCTGCGCGCCGATCCGCTGCTCGGCGAAGTGCCGATTGTGCTCGTGACGACGCTGTCCGACAAAGCCTCGCGCATCCAGGGCATCGAGGCCGGCGCGGATGACTTCTTGAGCAAGCCCTATGACAACGCCGAGCTGCGGGCGCGGGTGCGGACCATCGTCCGTCTCAACCGCTACCGCCTGCTCCTGCAGGAACGCGAGCAGCGGGCGGCCGAGCGGGCGGAAGCCGCCGCCCGCCTCAAGGAGCTGGCGGACCTGCTCGACCAAACGCAGGATGCTGTCGTCCAGATTGACGCTCAGGAACGGATCGCCTTCTGGAGCGCCGGGGCGGCGCGGCTGTTCGGCTGGTCGCCCGCAGAAGCCGAGGGGCGCGCTGCGCGCGAGCTGCTCTTTCCAAAAGCCGACGCGCTCCCGAGCGAGGCGCTAACCGCCCTGGCAAAGCAGGGCGACTGGCAGGGCGAGCTGACCACTCAGCGACGCGACGGGCGGGAATGCACGCTGCTGACCCGGTGGTCAGCCGTCGAGCGAGCGGCGGACGGCGCGCGCTCGACGCTGCTGATCGCCACCGATGTGACGGAACAGCGGCGCATCGAGCGGCAGTACCTGCGGGTCCAGCGGATGGAAACCATCGGGATGCTCGCCAGCGGCATCGCGCACGACCTGAACAACATGCTGACGCCAATCGCGATTGGCATCTCGCTTCTTCGCCAGGAGCTCGGCGACGCCGTGATGCCCGAGACCCTGGCGATGATGAACACGAGCGTCGAGCGCGGCTCAGCTCTGGTCAAGCAGGTGCTTTCGCTGACCCGCGAGGGCAGACAGAAAGCCAGCTTGCTCCAGCCCAAGCACATCGTGCGCGAGGTGGCTCAGCTGGCGAGCGAGACATTTCCCAAATCCATCGCCGTGCGCGCCGACTACCCAGCCAAGTTGCAGACCATTGAAATCGACCCAACGGAGCTGACGCAGGTCTTGCTCAACTTGTGCGTCAATGCCCGCGACGCGATGCCGCGCGGCGGAACGCTGACGCTGGCGGCGCGCGACGCGGACGCCGCCGAGGCGCGGCGCGCCGGTCACCCGCGCCCAACTGCCGAACGCTATGTCATGATCGAGGTCTCAGACACCGGCACTGGCATTCCGCCCGAAATCCGCGACCGCATCTTCGAGCCGCTCTTCACGACGAAGCCGCACGACAAGGGCACGGGACTGGGCTTGGCGACGGTGGCGACGATTATGAACAAGCAGGGAGGCTTCATCGCCCTCGAGAGCGAAGTCGGGCGCGGCACGACGTTTCGGCTTTACTTCCCAGCCGCCGTCTCCGCGTCGCCCGCCCTGGCAGCGCCCTTGCCGACGGGGCAGGGCGAGCTGATCCTCGTCGCTGAAACCGAGGCCTCGACGCTCAGCCTGCTGCGGACGGTTTTCGAAGCCAATGGCTACGCCGTGATCGTCGCCCGGGACGACGCGGAGCTGGCGGACGGGCTGGCGCGCCAGCCCGCGGCGGCCGTCATTGACGCCACTCTGTTCGCGGACGGGCGCAGCGCCCTGGCGCTGGCGGCGCTGCCCAACCTGCCGCTCATCGGCTTGTGCAAGATGTCCGCCGAGGAATGCCGCCAACGCGCCGCCGATTTTCCGATGGTTCGCGAGTGGCTCGCCAAGCCCTTCTCAGCCGCGCAGGCGCTGGGCGCGCTGCGCGCGGCGCTGGACGC
>CALCKX010000121.1 GCA_937966115.1 uncultured Chloracidobacterium sp.
GACGGTGGCGGGCGATCACGCCTACATCCTGTGCGACCGCGGGCTGGTCATCGTGAACATCGCCAATGCCGCCGCGCCAAAGGTCGTTTCGGTCGTGGAGGGCTTCAAAAAGCCCAAGGGCATCGCCATTCAGTTCCGGTACGCCTTTGTCACCGATGCGCTCGGCCTGCGCGTCGTGGACATCACGCTGCCCGAAAAGGCCCGCTTGGTGCCGGGCGCGACCGTGCCGCTGGAGGATGCGCGCCAGGTTTACGTGGCGCGCACCTACGCCTACGTCGCGGGCGGCAAGCAGGGCTTGGCAATCATTGATGTCGAGCGCCCCGAGCAGCCCAAGCTCGACCAGGTCTTTACCGCCGGCGGTCTCATCAACGACGCGCGCGATGTCAAGGTCGGCATGACGAATGCCAGCGCCTTTGCCTACATCGCCGACGGCAAGAACGGCCTGCGCGTCGTGCAACTGACCTCGCCGGAGACGATGGCGACCAGCGCCGGCTTCAGCCCGCGCCCGGAGCCGCGCCTCATTGCGACGCATCCGACGAAAGGCGAGTCGCTGGCCGTGTCGAAGGGGCTCGACCGCGACCGGGGCGTGGACGAAAGCGGACACCAGCTCGTCGTCTTCGGTCGACGCGGCGCGCGGCCGTTCAAGCTGGATGAAATGCGGCGGCTGTATCTCAAGCCGGACGGCACGGTGTACGCCGTGTCCAACGAGGTGCCCAAAGGGCCGACCAAAGGCTGGTATGCCGAAGCCCGGGAAGCGCCGCCGAAAGCGACGTCCTGGTGGCCGCTTGGCTGGCTGGCGCTCTTTGCCGTCATCACGCCTTTCGCCCTGCGCCGGCGAAAGCGCGGCTGATCGGGCGGCGCTCGGCTAGCCAACCCAGCCGCCCGGGCGCAAGACGGCGCTTCGGGCGGCCTGGGCGGCGGCTCGCTTTATTCGCGAGCTCGCCTGATCCGCGCCTGTCCGGCGGATATGGCCGCTTGCCCGGCGGTCGGGCCGGGGGCGGGAGGCCGGGTTTCGATGTCAGGGATTTGGATGCCAGCGGAACGCGCCGCAGGCTCGTTACGGCTGCGCCACCGGGAATTGCGTCGGAAGGGCTGGTTGCGGCACGAGGGATTGGTTGTTGATTTTGACGCCCCGCAGATGGCGACGAATCGGGCCGCGATAGACGGCGCCGCACCGCCGGCAGCGGTAGTAGGTCTCGCCCGCTCCCAACTGCGCGCGCAGGCTGTCCGGCGCCGTCAGCCACTCCCGCAAGTGGCCACTGCACAAGCTTTCCCTGCCTTTGTCATCCACTTTCTTGACCGTGCAGTTGTGTTGAATGTCAGGGTTTTGCAACGTCAGGATTTCCATCGCCGGGCCTTCTCGGATTAGGGTAAGCTCGGGCTACACTCTTGACTGGAATGCCCAGAACACACTGTGCGCGACAACACGCTGACGGCGGGTTGTCGCCAATCGCGGGGTTACGACGTGCGGCTTCCGTTTGAACCAGCTTCCTTTCCCGATGTGCTGGACACATTGCTTCAGCATGATCTCACGCCCACGATTATTTTCCTTCCCAGTCGTCGCGGCTGCGATGAGGCGGTGGACAGCTTCCGCCGGATGCGCCTGCCGGATTTGCCCGACGACCACCAGCGGCGCATCGCTCAGATTGTGGCGGAATATCCCGACGAGGCCGCCTATGTCGAGCAGCACCGACAGTTCTCCTTGCTGTTGCGCAAGGGGATCGCGGCGCACCATGCCGGGCAGTTGCCGGCTTGGAAGCACGTCATTGAGCGCGCCATGGCGGCCGGGGCGCTCCGCGCCGTGTTCGCGACCTCCACGCTGGCGGCCGGGATTGATATGCCCGCTCGGTCAGTCGTCATTACCGCTTCGAGTCAGCGCTCGGATGATGGCCATCGCGACATTAAGGCTTTTGAGCTGGCCCAGATGACCGGACGCGCCGGTCGGCGCGGGCGCGACCGGGTCGGCTTCGCCGTCTTTGTGCCAGGGCCGTTTCAGGATATGCGCGTCATTGCGGAAAAGCTGCTCAGCCCGCCCGAGCCGGTGGAGAGCGCGTTTGACGCCAACTACACCATGGCGCTCAACCTGCTTCAGCAAATGTCGCCCCAGGCCGCGCGCCGTCTCGTCGAGCGCAGCTTCCGGCACTTTCAAAATCGCAAGCTCGCCGACCGCCTGCGCCCGCGACTCAACGAGGTCAAGTCCATCCTCGACGCCGACGCCGACGCCTGTCCGGCTGGCGACCGGGCGGAGACCTTCACGGCCTACCGCCCGGCCTGGCGCGAGTTGTCCGCCGCTCGCAAGCAACTGCGCCGCTGGCAAAGCGCCAAGCGCCAGCTCGATCAGGATGATCCGGACACGCGGGCCGCGTACGCCGCCGCCGTGGCGACGGCGGAGCGGCTCGAGGCCGAAGCCAGTCGCTTTGCGTGCTTTACCTGCCCGCAGGTGACGAACTGCGCGCCGCGCGCGGCGGAGATGCTGGAAACGCGGCGACTCTATGACCAGCTTGCCCAAAGGTACTCCGAAATCGAGAACGGTCTGTGGAATCGCTTCAAAAAGTGCGTCGCCATCCTCCAGCATTACGGCTATCTCGACCAGGAGTGGCGGCCCACCGCCGATGGCAAATGGGCCGCGCAACTGCGGGTGGACAACGCCGTTTTCGTGGGCGAGCTGATTCGGGCCGGCATTTTCGACGTCGAGAGTCCGCGTCATCTGGCGGCGCTGTGCGGGGCGATTGCCGCCGAGGACCGGGAGTTTCCGCTCCATGACGAGCCGCGCGCCGAGTATCTCCGCCCGCTCCGGCAGGTGCGCGGCATCGCCTATGCGATTGCCGACGTTCAAGCGCGCTATGAAAACTACTGCGCGATGACGATTGACTATGACGCCGGGCGCCTGCTGTGGACGTGGGCCGATGGTCAGTGCGCCTGGGAGCGGCTACTGGCGATGACGGAAGCCGTGGAGGGCGATGTCGCGCGCTTGCTGTTGCGGACTTCCGACCTGCTTGGCCAGTTGGCCGGGCTGGCGGCGTCGCATCCCAAGCTCGCCGAACACGCCCGGGCGGGCATTTACGCCATTCGCCGCCCGCCGGTTGAAGACTGACCATGGCGGACGACCGAACGGCGCGCAAGCTCGATGTCGGGTGCGGCCGGCGCAAGCAGCCGGGCGCAGTGGGGCTAGATCGCGTGGCGCTGCCCGGCGTAGATGTCGTCCACGACCTCGACGTTTTCCCCTATCCGTTTCCCGACAGCGCGTTTGATGAAATTCACGCTCGGCACGTCATCGAGCATGTCGCCTCCGTGCCGGGCTTCCTCGCCGAACTCCACCGCATCGCCGCGCCGGGCGCGCGGCTTTACATCGCCACGCCGCATTACTCGTCGCTTGGCTCGTGGAGCGACCCGACGCACCGGTGGCACTTCAGCGCCTACAGCTTCGACTACTTCGCGGGCGAGCATCCCGGGGCCTACTACGCCGGCGGCGGGTTTCGCCTGCTCGCGGTTGAAATCACGTTTCTGCGCCTGTGGCGGCGGCTGGGTCTGGCCTGGCTCGTCAACGCCGTCAACCGCCATCCGCGCTGGCGCATCTTCCGCAAAGTCTGGGAAGAGTATCTCAGCCTCATCCTCCGCGCCCGCGACATCCACGCCACGCTCGAGGTTGTTAAGCCAAGCGCGCCGACAGCGCGCGACTTGCGGGCGCGGGATGAAACCGTGTAGCCTGCGCTCTATGTCGAATGAGCTCGTTTCGGGTTCATTCAACCTGCCGCTTGGCGAAGGGCGGATGAGCCTCCGATGAGCAAAGGGCTTTGGCAGCTTGGGCGTTTCTGGTGCATTGGGCTGGCGCTTATGTCCGGCGCGGCTTCGGCCCAGGAAACTTCGCTTCCGCCCGCCCCGCCCCGCGACTTGGTCTTTCCGTCCCTGCCGCCGCCGGGCGATGAGCCGCCGCCGGAATGGGTGCGCAGCCTGACGCAGCGCGCTGAAAACTACTTCGCCCTTGGCGCCCGCGCCTTCGACGCCAACCGGTCGGAATCGGCGCGGGAGTATTTCAACTTGGCGCTTGACGTGCTGCTGGAGTCTCAGTCCGGCGCGCGGGCGCATCCGGCTCTCAACGCCTATTACCGCCAGCTCATCGAGCGCATTCGCTATTACGACCTGCAAATGCAGCAGACGGAAGCCGGCTGGGGCGAACAGCGCTTCACGCCGTCGCCGCTGGATTTGCTGCAGGATGTCGTCGTGTCGGACGCTGACATCGCCGAAGTTGAGGTGCGCGGCGAGCTGGACTTTACGGCCGTGGCGGCGACGCCGGAAGTGCGTCGCTTCCTCGCCTATTTCACGCGCGGCGGCGGGCGCGCCACCATCGCCAATGGCTTGCGGCGAAGCGGTCGTTACGTGGATATCGCGCGGCGCATTTTCGCCGAAGAGGGCGTGCCGCAGGATTTGGTCTGGCTAGCGCAGGCGGAATCCGGCTGGAGCCCGGGCGCTTTGTCGCCGGCGGCAGCCTATGGCATCTGGCAGTTCATTCCTTCCACGGGGGCGCGCTTTGGTCTGACCCAAAACGCCTGGATTGACGAGCGGGGCGGCATCGAGCAGCCGACGCGCGCCGCCGCCCGCTATCTCAAGTGGCTCAACCGGCGTTTCAACGGCGACTGGCTGTTGGCGATGGCAGCGTACAACTGCGGCGAGGGCAATGTCGAGCGCGCGTTGGCGCGCAGCCGCTACAATGATTTCTGGTCGCTTCAGCGCCAGGGCTTGCTGCCGCGCGAGACGCAGAACTACGTGCCGATCATCCTCTCGATGATCCTTATCGCCAAGCATCCCGAGCTTTACGGCTTCCACAACATCCCGCGCGAAGCGCCGCTCCGCTATGACGCGCTGCCGCTGACCGCGGCCGTGGACTTGCGCGCCGTGGCGAGTCAGGCCGGCGTGTCGCCCGAAACGCTGCGCGGATACAACCCCGAGCTGCTGACGTACATGGCGCCGGCCAATTACCGGCTGCGCGTTCCGCCGGGGCTGCGCGCCAGCGTGCAAACCGCCCTTGTCGCCCTGCAGGCGCCGCCGCAAACTGCCAACGGCGCGGTCCGAACGCGCCTGGCTCGCCGAAAGCGCCCCTAGCTGAGTTCTGCTGAGCTCTCCCCATGGCCCTTCCGGCTCATTGGCCTGAAATCGCTCCGCCGGAGCTTCCAGCCGAAGCCGGCGCGGTCTTGTGCCTCGCGACGGCTGACGGCCCGGCCCGGTTCCTCGCTATCGGCGCGGCGAAGTCCGCCGCGCCGCGCTTCCGGCTTGGCTCAGCGGCCAAGCTCGTCACGGCGCTGGTCGTCTGCGCGCTCGGGCGCGAAGGGCGCGTGGCGCTTGACGCGCCCCTCGCCCCTTCCAGCGCCATCACGCTGCGGCATCTGCTGACCCACACCGCCGGGTTGCCGGACGACGACCTGCCGGCGTCGCTCGATCCGCTGGCGTCGCTCGAGCTGGCGGGCTGGCTGCCGCCTGGGGCGGTCTTTTCCTACGCCAATCTCGGCTTCGTCCTGATTGGCGCGCACCTCGAGCGAAGCGCCGGGCAGCCATTGCGCGAGCTGGCCCGGCAAGCGGTCTTTGCCCCTTACGGGATGCGCGCGGCGGTTCTGGACAACGGCTTGACGGCGGCGGCCGGCGGGCTGCTCGCTACGGCGGAGGACGCGGCTTGGCTGCTGGCGGGGCTGCTGCGTCATCCAGCCCAGCTTGCCGCCCTGCTCGAGACGATGGTTGCCGTGCCGAGTCGGCCGGGAACGACCGCCGGCTTGGGCTGCTTTCAGCGCTGGCGCGGCAGCGCTCGCTTGGTGGAGCATGAAGGCTTCACTGGCGATGAAGCCTGCGCCGTTTGCCTAATCCCGGAAGAAGGCTGGGGCTACGCCCTGCTGACGAAGGGATGGCCGCGCCGCCTGCGTCAGACGCTGGAGCGGCTCGAAGCCGCCTGGCTTGGTCCGCTGCCGCCCGCGCCGGCAGTCAAGCTGGCGCGCGTGCCGAGCGAGCTGCATGCGCGCTACGCTGGCGATTACGCGAACGGCCCGCGGCGGCTTCGGATCGTCAGCGGCAGCGACACGCTCTACTTGGAGCGCCAGGGGGCGCGGGTTCCGCTCCTGCAATCAACGGCGAGCCATTTGGTCGTCGCGGCGCCGCTGCCGAACAAGCCTTCGGATGTGGTCGCGGTGATGGACGACGCGGGGCAGGCGAGGTGTCTTTACCCGTTTGGCTCGTTGCGCGCGCTGCGCCGGGACTGAGCGCCGCCGGGAAGCGCGGCGCGGCCGCCGTGGCGACCGTCGCCGTCCGAACCGCCTTTCGGCCGCGCGCGCTCGGCAGGCTTACTCGGTCGAGGCCGCGCCTTTGTTTTCGAGCGCATTGTGGAGGGCATGCCAGGGGAGGCTGGCGCATTTGACGCGCACCGGATAGTGGCTGACGTTTTCAAACATCGTCAGCTTGCCGAGGCGGTGTTCATCCCGCGCCGGATCCAGCTCGCCCTTGACTAGCCGGTGAAACTCGTCGAAGAGTCGTTCCGCTTCAGCGCGTTTCTTGCCCTTCACGGCAGTGGTCATCATCGAGGCTGACGCCATGCAAATGGCGCAGCCGCTGCCCTGAAACGCGACATCTTCCAGCGTGCCGTCGTCGCCGACATTGACGTAAACCGTCACCCGGTCGCCGCACAGCGGGTTGGCGCCCTCGCACATGCAGTGCGCGTTTTCAATGGGCCGAAAGTTCTTCGGGTGTTTGCTGAGATAGATGATTTGCTCGCCGTAGAGGCTTTTGTTGCTCATATAGCTGTGACGCCTACAGGGCAAAAACGGCGATAGTCTTCTCAATCGCCGCGCCAAGGGCCTCAATTTCCGACGGCAGGTTGTAAAACGCGAAGGAGGCGCGGGCCGTCGCCGGCAGGCCGTACCGCGCCATGACCGGCTGCGCGCAGTGGTGGCCGGCGCGAATGGCCACGCCTTCCTGGTCGAGCAGCGTCCCGATGTCGTGCGGGTGAATGCCGTCAATAGTGAACGAGATGATCGCGGCCTTCCGCCGCGCCGTGCCAATGATCGTCACGCCGGGGATGGACGCCAGCCGCGCCGTCGCCTGGTCGAGCAACTCGTGCTCGTAGGCGGCGATGGCCTCCAACCCGATGTTACGCAGATATTCAATTGCCGTCCCCAGTCCGATGACCTCGGCGATGGCCGGCGTGCCGGCTTCGAACTTGTGCGGAATCGGCGCGTAGGTCGTCTTCTCGAAAGTGACGGTCTCAATCATGTCGCCGCCGCCCAGGAAAGGGTTCATCCGCTCGAGCCATTCCGCCTTGCCGTAAAGGACGCCAATGCCGGTCGGACCGCAGGCCTTGTGACCGGAAAACACATAGAAATCGCAATTGAGCGCCTGCACGTCCACCGGCATGTGCGGGGCCGCCTGCGCGCCATCCACTAAAACCGGCGCGCCCTGGGCGTGGGCCATCTGGATGATTTCTTCCACCGGGTGAATCGTGCCCAGCGCGTTGGAGACGTGCCCGACCGCGACCAGCTTCGTCCGGTCGGTGAGCAGCTTTTCGTAGGCCTCCAGTATCAGCTCCCCCCGGTCGTTAACCGGAATGACGCGCAGATGCGCGCCTTTCTCCTCGCACAGCATTTGCCACGGGACGATGTTGGCGTGGTGCTCGGTCGCCGAAATGATGATTTCATCGCCCTCGCCCACGAATTTCCGCCCGTAGCCGTGCGCCACCAAGTTGATTCCTTCGGTCGCGCCCTTGGTGAAAACGATCTGGCGCGTTTCCGGCGCGTTGAGGAGCTGGGCCACTGTCCGGCGGGCGCCTTCGTAGGCTTGCGTCGCCTTGGCTGACAGCAAGTGAATGCTGCGCCGCACCGTCGAGTATTCCTCGGCGTAGAACTGACTCATGCGGTCAATCACGACCTGGGGCTTCTGGCTGGTCGCCGCGCTGTCGAGGTAAACCAGCGGATGGCCGTTGATCATGCGCCGGAGCGTAGGGAAATCAGCCCTAAGCGCAACCGCGTCGAGCGTGGAGGAGGGGGTGGCGAGCGCTGCTTGAGCGGTCATATCGTGAGGTCTCCAGAAAGAGAAGGCTGATGCGGCTCGACCCGGGCCGAAAGCGCGCTGTCGAGCCGAACCTTGAGCGAGGGAATCGGGAGTTTTTCGCTGACTTCGCGGGCAAAGCCAAACGTCAGCAGGCGCCGCGCCGCGGCTTCAGTCAGTCCGCGGCTGCGGAGGTAGAAAATTTCATCCTGGTCGAGCTGCCCGACCGTCGCTCCATGGCCGCACTTCACGTCGTCGGCGAAAATTTCAAGCTGCGGCTTCGTATCGGCGCGCGCCGTCGTTGAAAGCAGGAGGTTTTTGTTGGTGGTGACGGCGCTCACGCGCTGCGCGCCCTGCCGAACGATCACGCGCCCGTCGAAGACGCCGCGCGCCTGACCGTCGAAAACGCCCTTGTAGAGTATCTCGCTCGCGCAGTCCGGCACGGCGTGATCGACGACGATATGGCTGTCGGCGAGTTGGCGACCGGCGATGGCCTGTAAGCCATACAGCCGGCATTCGCCGCCTTCGTCCGTGAACCGGGCCTGAAGGTCCTGCCGCGACAGCAGCCCGCCCAGGGCGTGGGCATGGCTGGCAAAGGATGCGCCGCGACCGATGACCGCCCGCAGGTCAGCCAAGTGATAGGCGCGGGAGCCTTCGGTCTGAAGCTTGATGTGCGTCAGATGCGCGCCCTGTCCGAGCTGGATATCCGCCACGGCGTTGGTCAGGTAAGGGTGCGCGCCAAAGCGCCCTTCCTCGTCGCACAAAACGGTGTGAATCTCGGCTACGGTGGCGATGGCGGCCTCGTCAAGCTCGATGACGACGCGCGGGTGCGTCATGGCGAAGTCAACGGTCGGCGCCGTCACGAAAAACAGGCCGATGGGCGGGGCGACGGCTTTGCCGCGCGGCAGGCGAATCGTGACGCCGGCGCCCCAGAAGGCGGCGTTGAGCGCCCGAAGCGGCGTGTCGCCCGGCGCTGGCCGAGGGAAGCGGTCGTCTAGCGGCCGCGCCTCGACGCCGGCCGGCAAGCCGCTCACATCCGACAGTCCAGCTTGGAAGACGCCGTTGACAAACACCAGGCGCGTTGTCGCCGACTCGTCGAAGAAGGGAATCGCGCGTTGCAGCGCGGCTGCGTCAAGACCATCGGCGGTTGCCAAATGAAAAGCCTGCTTGGTCAATGGAGCGAGGCTCGTGTAGCGCCACGCTTCATCCGCGACGGTCGGCAGCCCGAGCCGCTCGAAGACGGCGAAAGCTTCCGCTTGCGCCGCCCACTGGGTCGAGCGCGAAGCTAGGCGCGAAGCCAGCGCCGCGAAAGCGTCGGCGAACGGGTTGAAGGCCCTAGCGGTTTCCGCTTTCATGGCTGTCATGCTCCCGCTCCCGCCGCTCTGGACTCGACTTCGTCACGAATCCAGTCGTACCCGCGCTGCTCTAGCTCGAGCGCAAGCTCCTTGCCGCCCGACTTGACAATGCGCCCGTTGAGCAACACGTGGACGAAGTCGGGTTGAATGTAATCGAGCAGCCGCTGGTAGTGCGTGACCAGGATGATGGCGTTGTCGGCGGTGTGCAGCCGATTGACGCCGTTTGACACAATGCGCAACGCATCGATGTCTAGGCCGGAATCGGTCTCGTCCAGCACCGCCAGCTTCGGCTCCAGAATCGCCATTTGCAGGATTTCGTTGCGCTTTTTCTCGCCGCCCGAAAAGCCTTCGTTGACAGAGCGCTCGATAAAGGCTTTGTCCATCTCGACGACTTTGATCTTTTCCTGAAGCAGGTCGTCGAATTCGAGCGGGTCAAGCTCCTCTTCGCCGCGATGCTTGCGAAGCTGGTTATACGCGGCCCGCAAAAACGTCGCGTTGCTCACGCCAGGGATTTCAATCGGGTACTGAAAGGCGAGGAAGACGCCTTCGCGGGCGCGCTCGTCGGGTTCGAGGTCGAGCAGGCTTTTACCGAAATAAAGAACTTCGCCTTCCGTCACGGTGTAATCGGGGTGTCCGGCCAGCACTTTGGAAAGCGTGCTCTTGCCTGATCCGTTTGGCCCCATGATGGCGTGAACTTCGCCGGCGTTGACCGTGAGGCTCACGCCGCGCAGGATGGGGCGGTCTTCGATGACCGCGTGGAGGTTTTTGATTTCCAGCATGATGCGTTCCTTGTCTTTTGTCTTCGCCTTCTCTTTCGCGCTCTTTCGTGACGGGCAAGCTCGACGGCTGATGGGCGCGCGGCGACCCGCGCCCGCCCGCCTAGCCGACGGAGTTCTCCAGTTTTAGGCCAAGCAAGCGCTGCGCCTCGACGGCAAACTCCATTGGCAGCTCGCGGATGACCTCCTTGCAAAAGCCGCTGATGATCATCGAGATGGCGTCCTCCTGCGGGATGCCGCGTTGCATGAAGTAGAAAATCTGTTCCTCGCTAATCTTGGACGTGGTCGCCTCGTGCTCAATTTTGGCGGTGTTATTCTGGACTTCGATGTACGGAAAGGTGTTCGCTCCGCAATCGTGACCGATGAGCATCGAGTCGCACTGCGTGTAGTTTCGCGCGTTTTCGGCGCTGGGCAGGATTTTGACCAGTCCGCGGTAGCTGTTGTTAGACTTGCCGGCCGAGATGCCCTTCGACACGATGCGCGACCGAGTGTTCTTCCCGATGTGGATCATTTTCGTGCCGGTGTCGGCCTGCTGCCGGTGATTGGTGAGCGCCACCGAGTAGAACTCGCCGACCGAGTTATCGCCGAGCAGCACGCAGCTTGGGTATTTCCACGTAATCGCCGAGCCGGTTTCCACCTGCGTCCAGGAAATCTTCGAGTTGCGCCCAAGGCACTTGCCGCGCTTGGTCACGAAGTTGTAAATGCCGCCGCGCCCTTCCTCGTCGCCGGCGTACCAGTTCTGAACCGTTGAATACTTGATGTCCGCGTCGTCGAGCGCGATCAGCTCGACCACGGCGGCGTGGAGCTGATTCTTGTCGAACTTCGGCGCCGTGCAGCCTTCCAGATAGGACACCGACGCGCCCTCCTCGCAAATGATGAGCGTCCGCTCGAACTGCCCCGATTCCGAGTTGTTGATGCGGAAGTAGCTCGATAGCTCCATTGGGCACTGCACGCCCTTCGGCACAAAGACGAACGAGCCATCGCTGAACACGGCCGAGTTGAGCGCCGCGAAGTAGTTGTCGGCGACGGGAACGACCGTCCCAAGGTATTTCTGAACGAGTTCCGGGTGCTCCTTCACCGCTTCGGAGAAGGAGCAGAAAATGACGCCGTGCTCGCGGAGCTTTTCCTTGTACGTCGTCGCCACGGACACGCTGTCGAAGATGGCGTCCACGGCGACATTCGCCAGCAGCTTCTGCTCATGGAGCGGAATGCCGAGCTTTTCGAAGGTTTCAAGCAGCTCCGGGTCCACCTCGTCGAGGCTGTTGAGCTTTTTCTTCGGCTTTGGCGCGGAGTAGTAGATGATGTCTTGGTAGTCAATCGGCGGATACTCGACGTTCTGCCAGGTCGGCTCCGTCATCTTCAGCCACTGCCGGTAAGCCTTCAGCCGAAACTCCAGCATAAAGGCCGGCTCCTCTTTCTTCGCGGAGATGAGGCGAATAGTGTCTTCGTTGAGACCGCGCGGAGCGACATCCGACTCGATGTCGGTCGTGAATCCATACTTGTATTCCTGGGTGGCAAGGGTCGCGGCAATGGCGCTCATCGTGGGTTCCTTCCTCGTGCTTGACAAAAATCGTTCAGGTGGCGTTCCAGCGCATCCGGGGAAAGCCAGGTCTCAGGCCGACATCGCCGCCGCCGGCGCGGCGCGCTGAAGCTGGAAGAGGCGCTGGCTGACTTCGCACTCGTGGTGCACGAGCTGGGCGAGGGTAATTTGGCTCAGCACCTGCCTAACAGTTTCATTGAGAATTTGCAGCACGGGACGAATGCCGCAGTCGGCGTTGTGGATGCAAACCTCTTGAATGCCGGAGAAGTTCTTGCAGTGCTCTTCCAGGTCGGCGTTCTCAAAAACGCTGATGATTTCGCTGACGGTAATCTGAGCGGGCGGGCGAGCCAGCATGTACCCGCCCTTGATGCCGCGCGCCGACTTCACTATGCCGGCATTGCTCAGCAGCCAGAGAACTTTCCCGGCGTTGGCCGTTGAAATGCCTTCGCGCTCGCCAATTTGCTTAAGCGTCAACCCCTGTCCGTCCGGCTGGCGGGCAAGCTGGATGAGGCAGCGGAGTCCATATTCTTCTTGCGCCGTGATTCGCATCGGTGTGAAACTCAGGTTGCCGCCAAGGGGTGAAAGCCTTGGCTGGGGTCTAACGCCATCTACCTTACTGAATACTTTACTTTTTCGTCAACAATGTCTGCCCGGCCGCTGCCGAACAGCGCTTGGCTCGCTCGCAGACGCTTGGTGGAATGTGAAGCCAAGGTCGAAAATCGTTGAATCCGAAGCCCTTGAGCTGAAGCGGCGGGTGGGCGAGAACCTGGAGCTGCTGCGTCGGCAGCGGGGCTTGAGTCTGGAGCGACTGGCCGCGCGCGCCGGCGTGAGTCGGGCGATGCTGGGTCAGATCGAGGCTGGCGACAGCGCGCCGACGATTGCCGTGCTGTGGAAAATCGCGCGCGGGCTGGGGGTGCGATTTGCCGACCTGCTGGGGGATGAGCCGGAGCAGGCGCTGGTGATCCTGCCGCGCTCGGCCGCCAAGGCGCTCCGCTCGCAGGATGGTCAGTTTGAGAGTCGGGCGCTGTTTCCCTTTGACCGCGAGCGACGGGCGGAGTTTTACGAGCTGCGATTGAAGGTTGGCTGCGTCGAGCAGGCGGAGCCGCATGCGGAAGGCACGTACGAGAACCTCGTGGTTCAGCAGGGATGCCTGCGCCTAACAGTTGGCGACCGCGCGCCGGTCGATCTGGCAGCCGGCGACGCGGCGTATTTCCGGGCTGACGCGCCGCACGCCTATGCCAATCCCGGCGATGTCGAGGCCGTTGTCTATTTGGTAATGACGTATGCTAGCCCGCGCTTGTGACAGGCTATCCTTGTGGCTGACCTTGTGGCTGACCGTCGTCAAGCCGGCAGCTGACCTGTCATTGACCTGACCAGCATTGAGCCTGGCGCGGCGGCATCTGGCGCTTGGCGCCGTTCGCGCGCGGCGCCCGCCCGGCGAAAAGCCCGAATTGCGCGCCAGGAACTGGCCGGATGCGAGTCGCTCGCCAGCAAATCTCGCCCATGATTATGAGTCTTGGAGGCTCTGGCGCGGGATGGTATAGTTGGTTGGGTTTCTCAAGACTGTCGGTCGTCGCCTCGGCTACCGGATTCAGCGATGAGCTTGGCTGGGTCGGTCGCGCGCGGCTTGGGCGCTTCCAGATGGCGCGCCGCCCGCTCAGTCCGTCCCGCGGCGGAGACTCCAAGGAGCATCAAAGGGTTAGCGAGAATGGACAATTTGTTTCTTGAAGCCACCAAAGTGACGCCTGGCGTGCATTTTGACGCAACGAGCGGCATTCTTGAAATTACCGGAGATTCTTACCCGGAGAATTCGCTTCAGTTTTATCAGCCGGTGTTCAAGTGGCTGGATGACTTTATTCAACGCTCAACGCGGCCGATTGCATTTCATTTCAAGCTCTCCTATTTCAACACGAGCTCCTCGAAGTGCATTCTTAACATTCTAGAAAAGCTCGAGGAAGCCAACCGCAGCGGGCGACAGGTGAGCTTGCACTGGCACTATCGCGAAGATGACGAAGACATTCGGGAGAGTGGCGAGGAGTTCGCGGAAGACTTGAGCTTGACCTTTCAGTTCGTCAAGCATTGATTAATTCTTATCCGTAGCGGGTTGGGCGAGGTCCGCCGCGCGCCCCTGACAAAAGCTAGTGGCAACCGAAGCGATGATCAAGCGCAATGCGGAGGCGATATACGCCGAGGAAGCGGCGGTCGCGCTCGAAGCTGCCCGGATTGCCGACGATCCCGCGCTGACGCTGGAAGCGCTACGGGAAAAGTATCGGTTTCTGGCGCGTAAGTACCATTACGCGATTCGCCAGTTGGTCAAGCTCACGAGCGTGAGCGACATGCTTCAGGGCAAGCTGCTCAGGGCGCAGGATGAGCTGGCGCGACAAAACACGGAGCTCGAGCTGGCGCGGGCGCGCTTGGAGCAATCCAATCACCTGCTGCGCCAGTTGTCCTATTTGGATGCGCTGACGGGCGTTGCCAACCGACGGCGCTTCAATGAGTACCTCGACCAAGAGTGGCGGCGCGCCCTGCGCAAGGGGTCAACGCTTTCGCTGCTGCTGCTGGATATTGACTACTTCAAGCGACTCAATGACATAGCCGGTCATCAGCAAGGGGACGAGTGCCTCCGCCAAGTGGGTGAGGCGCTGCTGGCGAGCATTCGGCGGGCGGGCGACCTAGTCGCTCGCTATGGCGGCGAGGAGTTTGCTGTTATCCTGCCTGAGTCTCAGTCAGACTGGTTGATGGCTTTCGCTGAGGAGATACGCGCAGCGATTGCCGATCTGAAGATTCCGCATCAAGCTTCGCCATACGGCATCTTGACGGCGAGCATTGGCGCTGCGACAGCGGTCGCCTTGGATCAACACTGCGTTGGCGATCTTGTCTCAGCAGCCGATAAGGCGCTTTATGCTGCGAAAGAAGCCGGACGAAATCGAGTTTCACTCGCGCCCGCCCTTTCCACGGGATGATGAATAAGGACTCGTTTGGCGTCAAACTTTGGAGGCGTAATGATGGCGGAAGACCTATTCCGGCTTTACCAGGACATGAGCCAGCGCAAGATTTGGCTGGCCTTCAAAGGCGCTATTTCTCAGGATGTCCTGGTCGAGCTTGGCACCCTGCTCAAAAACAAGTCGGTCTTGGACCGGAGGGTGAAAAAGGTCTTTGCCATTTTCATCGAGATGACCCAGAACATCCTCCATTACTCGGCCGAAACGGAAGCCGTCCCTTTCGGCGACAATGGCGTGGCGCACCCGGTCGGCGTCGGCGTGGTCGTGGTTTCAGAATCGGCGGACGATTACTCCGTATCCGCCGGCAATGTCGTGACCTCTGATCAGGTAGCCCATTTGCGCGAGCAATGCGAGCGCATCCATGGCTCGGACACCGGTCAGCTCAAGCAGTATTACGACGCGCGGATCAAAGCCGCCCACTCCCTAGCCGGAAGCAAAGGCGCTGGCTTGGGACTCATAGACATCGCGCGCAAGGCGGATTTCCCCCTGGATTATGAAATCCGCTCGATTGCCAATGGGCGAGCCTTCTTTGTCTTGACGGCGCGGATCGCCAAGCGGCTCGCCCCCTAGCCGCCCCCGCGCCGATACTTGGCAACTGTTATGGCAAAAGACTCAAGCCACGCCAACGCGCTCGAGCTTTTCGCGGATGAGCGAGCATTGGTGACCGCCGCGCAAGAGCTTGTGCAACGCGGAGATTTGTCAGCTTCAGAGTGGCAGGCCCACTACGCGCAACTCCTCAAAAAATACAACGCCCTGCTTCGCCAGGTCGTCAAGCTTACTGGGCTGGGAGACACCATTCAAAACCGTCTCATTCGGACGCAGGCCCAGCTTGATGCGCGTAACAGCGAGCTGCGCAGCGCCAATGACCGTCTGCGCGAGCTGGACCGCATCAAGGCCGCCTTCACCGCCATGCTCGTCCACGACTTGAAGTCGCCGCTGAGCGTCGTCAAGGCGACGCTCGAACTGCTCGCCGAAGACCCCGCCGTGCTCGAGAGCCACTACGCCCAGCTGGTGACTGCGGCCGGGCACAGCACGGAAACCATGCTCATGCTCATCAACGAGATGCTGGAGGTTGCGCGGTCGGAGGCTCAGGAAATCAAGCTAGAAAGTCGGTGGCTGGATTTGTCGGAATGCCTGACCGAGCTTGTTGAAGAGACGCGGCTGGCGGCGCGGGCGAAGCAAATCCAAGTGAAGCTGGAATGTGGCCCGGTGCCGGCGGTGCTTGGCGACTGGCCGAAGCTGCGGCGCGTGCTGACCAACCTCACGTCAAACGCTATCAAGTTCACGCCGGTCGGGGGCGCGATCACGCTCAGTTGCCATGCGCAAAGCGCTCCGGAAAACCCGCAGCAGACGCTGGTCGTCATCTCGGTCGCGGATACCGGCGAGGGGATTCCCGAAGAGGAGCTTCCGCACATCTTCGACCCGTACCGCCAGGTGCAATCCTCCAAAAAGAAGAACCTCGGCGTCGGGTTGGGCCTGGCCATCGCCAAGCGCATCACGGAGGCCCACGGCGGCGCGATTTCGGTCGAGAGCCAAGCGGGACAGGGCGCCTGCTTCGCTATCGCCTTGCCGGCCGCGCCGGCGCGGGTTCGAATCACGCCGGCGGCGGGCTTGAAGACCTTGAACGCCTGACCGCGCCGCTTTCTAACACGCTTTCTGATTCGCGAGCGTCATCCGCCCGGCGCTCGCCCTGCCCCTTGCGAAACTGGGGCTAGCTCGCCAATCCTGGGTTTCCGCTCATCCCCGAGCTTGGTATAGTCGCTGTCCTGGTCGCGCGGCGCCACCGCTCGCTGGCGGAAGCGCCGACGCTGATTTTTGTTGGCGACGCCCTTGGCCGGCGACTCGCCCGTTCCCGCGGAAACGCTTGGAGTAAGCCTACCTGATGTTGAGCGCCCACTTCATTTTACACGCCTGCCTCTCGCTCGCCCCGCCATTGCTCGCTCCGCCATTGCTCGCTCCGCCGCCAGCCGCCGCGCCGCCCCAGTCCCAGGGCGAGCGCAAGCCCGCCCCCGACCCGGACGGGCAAGATGCGGGCGAGCGAGAGGCAGGCGCGGACTGGCGCGACTTTGGAACGCGCGATCCGCTCTTGGAAAAGCGCGCGCGGAAGAATATTGAAATCGCGGAGTTTTACGCTCGGCAGAAAAACTTTCGGGCCTCGATCAATCGGCTGACGGAAATTTATGAAGTGTATCCGCAGTTTACGCGCTTTGATCGCCTCCTCTTCTTGCTCGGCAAATATCACCTCGGTCAACGCCGACTGCTTGAAGACGAGGCAAAGCGACTAGCGAAGCAGAATCAGAGCGAGGCGGCGCAGCGCAAATCCGAGGAAGCGACGGCCAACGACGCCGAAGCCCGGCGATACTTTTCGGAGTTAATCGAGCGTTTCCCCGAAAGCGACTTGATCAGGGAGGCGCGCAAGGAGTTGGATCGGCTTCCGGCGCTCCCTGTGGCGAATCAGAAGCGCTCGCCGTCATAGCGCCCGCGCTTCCGCTTCGCCCTGATTTCACCAACCGCAATGAATGCCGCACATGTCTGAAATTCTTCGTATTCGGCCACAGGCGGGCGTGCCAGGCGGCCTGGTCGTCATTGACTGCCAGGGTTTCGACGCTTCGGACTATGCCGCCTGCGATGTGTTGTTTGGCGAGACGGCGGGGCGCATTGTCAGCGCTTCGTCGGAGCGCGTGATCGTCACCGTACCCGATGACGCGACCGAGGGCGAGCGCCCGACGGATCTGCAGATCGTGTCATCTGGCAAGGTCAGCGCGCGCGCGCCGTTTCGCGTGGCCAGCCGCCTTGCGGAGAATCTCCATCCGGTCGCCAATCCCGCCTATGACCCGGAAACCGGCGCCATTTTCACGACCATCTCAGGCGCGCGGGGCAAGAAAGTCGAGGTTTCCGTCTGGCGCATTGGCGCGGATGGAAAGGCCGCGCCCTTTCTCGACAACATCATGAATCCGACTGGCCTCGCCCTTGACCGCGATGGGACGCTCTACATCACGAGTCGCCACGACGGCATTCTGTATCGCGTCTCCCCCTTCCGCGAGGTCGTGCCCTTCGCTGAGAACCTGGGGATTGCCACGGGACTGGCGATTGACCGGGCGGGCAATCTCTTTGTGGGTGACCGGCAGGGCACGATCTATCGGGTGACGCCATTGGGCGATGTAACGCCCCATGCCCGCCTGGAAGCCAGCATGGCGGCTTACCATCTGGCCTTTTCGCCCGATGGCAACCTCTATGTCACCGCGCCGACGGCCGCCGGCACGCGCGAGGCGGTCTATCGCGTGACGCCGACGGGCAAGGCGGAGCGGTGGTATGTCGGGCTGGGGCGCCCGCAGGGCTTGGCTTTCGATCAGGCGGGTAACGCCTATGTTTGCGCGAGTCTCCAGGGCTTGCGGGGCGTAGTCAAAATCACGCCGGATGGACGGGAAGCCGAGCTATTCATTGCCGGAGCGCGGCTGGTTGGGCTGACCTTTGACGACAAAGGAGCTGCCATTCTCGCTTCCAATCACGAAATCTACCGCGTTTCGGTTGGGGTCATCGGCTATGACCCCAGTCGGGCTTGACGCCTGAGAGCTTGGCGAGGGCTGTGGATGCAAGGAATTCAGCTTGGCAGTGTCATACTTGGCTTTATCGCTTTCCTTTTCTCGCTCTGCGTTCATGAGTTCGCTCACGCTTGGACCACGGAGCGTTTCGGCGACGATACGGGACGCTATCAAGGGCGCATCACGCTCGATCCGCGCGCCCACATTGACCCCATTGGCTCGATTCTCTTTCCGCTGCTCGGCTTGATTGGGGGCGGCTTCATCTTCGGTTGGGCGAAGCCGGTGGAAGTCAATCCGAATCGCTGGAAAAACAAAGTCCTGGCCAATATCGTGGTTTCCGCCGCTGGCCCCATCAGCAACCTCCTGCTCGCCTGTGGGGCGGCGCTGGCGCTCAAGCTGCTCATCCTGAGTGGCGGCGTTGGGCGGAGCGACGTCTTGGGCATCTTTACCGGCAGCGGCCTGACCGACCCGGAAGCGCTGCTTGGGCTTGCCGAGCCGTTGCTGATCTTTCTGCGCCTGATGATCATCGTCAATTTGCTTCTCGCCATTTTCAATATGATTCCCATCCCGCCCCTGGACGGGAGCCATATTTTGTCGAGCTTGCTGAGCGTGACGAGCGTTCCGCTGATGGAAGCCTACGAGAGCCTTCGCCCCTACGGCTTTTTCATCATCATCATCGCTTCGCTCACGGGCTTGTTGTCGCTGATCTACCTGCCTCTGATGCGAATGTTCTTCGGGCTGCTGCTCAGATTTCTGTAAAGCTTCCTGTGAGGCGCTTCCTGTGAGGCGGAGGCGTCGCTTCCGCCAGCGCCGCGAGTCGCGCCGTGTCAATGACCGCCCTGCCAGCCTCCGCAGCTTCGCCCGCCAGCGCGTCGTCGGCGCCGGGCGATTACCGCATTCGGCTCGAAGCGTTTGAAGGGCCGCTCGACCTGTTGCTGCACCTCATCAAGCGCCACGAGCTCGACATCGCCGACATTCCCATCGCGCGCATCGCGGCGGAGTATCTGGCTTACATTCAGGCGCTCCGCGACTTGGATTTTGACGTTGCCGGCGAGTTTCTGGTCATGGCGGCGACGCTGATTCACATCAAGTCGCGGATGCTGCTGCCGGCCCCGGCTGAAACGGGGGCTGACGCGGCGGTCGAAGACCCCCGGGCGGAGCTGGTCCGGCAGTTGCTCGATCACCAGCGATACCGGGCGGCGGCGCAGGAGCTGTGGTCGCGCTATGAGGTGGAGCAAGGCGTTTACACCCGACCGGCGGCGGAGCCGGGGGCCGAGGAAGTCAACGTCACGGTTTTTGACTTGCTGGAGACATTCAAGCGCCTCCTCGACCGCCGCCGACAACAGCTCGAAATGGCGATTGCGCGCGAGGCGATAACGCAGGCGCAAAAGCTAGCCGAGCTTCGGGCGCTGCTCGACGCGCAACCCCGCCTCAGCGTCGCGCCGCTCTTTGAAGCCGCCCGCAGCAAGCGCGAAATGGTTTGTCTCTTCCTCGCCATTCTCGAGCTTCTCCGCGAAGGGGCGGCGCGCTTCACGCAAGCCGAGACCTTTGGCGATATTTATCTTGAACGCGCCCTCCCCGCCGCGGAGACCGCCTCAGCCGTATGACGCCTGAAACCCTGAAGCCAATTCTGGAAGCGCTGATTTATGTGGCGGAAGAACCGCTGACCCGCAAGCAAATGGCGGAGCTGCTGCCTGAAGCCGCCCCGGAAGCGATTGAAATAGCGCTGGCGGCGCTGGTCGCCGATTATGCCCAGCGCGGGCTGGAGCTGCGTGAAATCGCGGGCGGGTGGCGGATTGGGACGCGCCCCGAGATGAGCGAGTACGTCCGGCGCTACCACCGAGCGCAGCCGACGGCGCGGTTGTCGCTGGCGGCCCTGGAAACGCTCGCCGTCATCGCTTACAAACAACCGGTCACGATCCCTGAGATTCTGGAAATCCGGGGCGTCAGCTCCTCGTCGGCCATCAAGACGCTGCTGGATCGGAAGCTGATTGCGCCCAAGGGGAGGAAGGAATGCGTCGGGCGGCCTATTCTGTATGGCACCTCGAAGGAGTTTCTCCTGCAGTTTGGCCTCAAGGACCTAAGCGTTCTGCCGAGTCTCGAGGACCTGGCGGAACTCGACGCGCCGACCGCCTGAGTGTCATCATTTTCTGGCTTTCCGGCGCTGAAGCGGGTTCGCTGCGGATTGCCGGACAAGGAGCAAGGCATGTCTGAAAAGCGATTGCTGATGACAGTGTTGATGTCGCCTGACATGGCGAATTTTTCCGGCCACGTCCACGGCGGCGCGATGTTGCGCCTGCTCGATCAAGTGGCCTACGCCTGCGCCTCGCGGTATTCGGGCAGCTATGTGGTCACGGTTTCAGTGGATCAAGTGATGTTCCGCGAGCCAGTGCACGTGGGCGAGCTGGTGACATTTCGCGCCTCGGTCAACTATACGGGAACGACCTCGATGGAGATTGGCATCCGGGTCGAGGCCGAAAACATCCGCGAGCGCACCTCGCGGCATGTGATGACCTGCTACTTCACCATGGTGGCGGTGGATGAGCAGGGGCGCCCGCGCAAGATTCCGCCGGTTTCGGTCGAGACGGAAGATGACCGGCGGCGCTGGACGGCGGCCCAGCTGCGCCGCCGATACCGCAAGGAGGTCGAGCAGCACAGTCTCGAAATCCGGCAGCATCCGCAGGAACTCATTCAGGAGCTGCTGGAATCGCGCGCCGTCGAGCGGCACGCCGCGGAACGGCTTGGGCTGCCGACCGGCGAAGCGCCGACGCCCGATGTCGCGCCTTCCATCGAGATTTAGTGGCGAGTCGCTATGCTGGAGCGCCTGCAAAAAATCATCGCCGCCGCCGGCCTCGGATCGCGTCGCGAGTCGGAGACTTGGATTCAGGATGGTCTCGTGACGGTCAATGGGCAGGTGGCGGATAAGCTGGGCGCCAAGGCGGACCCGGAGCGCGACGCCATCAAGGTCAAGGGGAAGCTCATCAATCCCCAGCTTGCCAGCCGGAAACTGGTCTATTACCTGCTCAACAAGCCCAAGGGGTATCTATCGAGCCTGGCCGACCCGCAGCAGCGCCCGCTGGTGACGGCGCTGCTGCCGAAGGACGCCCCGCGCGTTCACCCGGTCGGGCGACTCGACTTCAACACGGAAGGCCTTTTGATACTGACCAACGACGGCGCGCTGACCAACATCGTCACCAAGGCGGGCGATCACTGCCCGAAGGTCTATCACGTCAAAGTCAAGGGAAAACCCGGCCCGGCGCAGCTCGAGCGATTGCAGCGCGGCCTGACGATTGACGGCGAGTTTCACCGGATTGCACGCCTCTCGCCGCTTGAGATCACGGATTACGACAACGCCTGGTACGAGCTCGTCCTGCACGAAGGCAAGAATAACCAGATTCGGAAGATGTTCGACGCCATCGGCCACTCGGTGGTCAAGCTGCGGCGCGTCGCCATTGGTCATCTGACGGATGCCGGCCTGCCGGTCGGCGCCGCCCGCGAGCTGACCGCCGCTGAAGTGGGGCGCTTTTTCTCGAAGCGTAAAATCGCGCCGCGCGTCGTCGCTCGCAAGCTTGGCAAGCCGCGCCCGACTGGAGAGGCGAAGGCGCGGCAGCGCGAGCGCCTGGCGGCGACGCTCGGCGCGCCAGCGGGCGAGCGCCTGCCGGCGTCGCGCCCAAGCCATTCGGCTACGCCGCCGTCCCGCTCGGCGCGGGCGGCCACCCCGGCTGCGGCGCGCGCCGCAGCCGGCCAGACGCCCGGCAAGAAACCCGGCCAGACGCCCAAGTCTGCCGGCGCAAAGCCTGACAGCGCCCTGCCTGGCGCGCGCTCGGCGCGCGTCCGGCGCGCGCCACGGAGGACGCCATGACGCTGCCGAAGCCCGAAGACCTGCTTATCCACTCGCTGGGCGAATGTCAGTTTCCGTCTCCGCTTCAGCTCGGGGCGGCATCCGGCGACTACCATGGCGAGTTTATGTCAGACGCCGCCAAGGTTCGCTTTCAAGTCGAGCTGGAAAGTCTGGACGCCCGCCCGGATGACCTGTTCTTCGAGCGCGCCGGGCCGCGCGAGCGGCTTTTTTTCAATCCGTCCAAGGTCAAGGCGGCGATTGTGACCTGTGGCGGCTTGTGTCCGGGCATCAACAACGTCATCCGGTCGGTCTTTCTCACGCTCAAGTACAACTATGGCGTTCCGGAGATGTATGGCATTCGGTACGGCTACCGGGGGTTGAATCCGGCCTACGGCGACGGCTTCATCCTGATGAAGCACGAGATGATCGAGAATATCCATCTGCACGGCGGGACGTTTCTTGGCTCGTCGCGCGGGCCGCAGCCGATTGACACCATGCTCGACACGCTCAACGTGCGCGGCATCGATATCCTCTTTTGCGTCGGCGGCGATGGCACGCAGCGCGGCGCCGACGCCATTGCGCGCGCCGCCCGCGAGCGCGGCCGCCCGCTGGCCGTGGTCGGCATCCCCACGACGATAGACAACGACATTCCCTACGTTTTTCGCTCGTTCGGCTACGGCACGGCGGTCGAGAAGGCGCGGGAGGTCATTGCCGGGGCGCATGCCGAGGCCAAGGGCGCGCCGAACGGCATCGTCATCGTCAAGCTCATGGGGCGCAATGCTGGCTTCATTGCCGCCGGAGCGACCACGGCCAGCCAGGAAGTCAACTTCGCGTTCGTTCCCGAGTTGCCCTTCGACCTCGACCCGCCGAACGGCTTCCTCGCCCATCTGGAACAGCGCGTTCTCCGTCGCGGGCATGCCGTCGTCGTGGTCGCGGAGGGCGCCGGTCAGCATCTTTTTGGCGATTTGCCGCCCGAGCGGGACGCCTCGGGCAACATCAAGCACCACGACATCGGCACGTACTTGCGCGACCGCATCATCGCTTACTTCCGCGACCGGCGGATTGAGGCGAACGTCAAGTACATTGATCCGAGCTACATCATTCGGAGCGTGGCGGCCAACTGCGACGATGCGCAGCTCAGCGATCGCTTCGCCCGCTATGCGGTGCATGCCGCCATGGCCGGCAAGACGGATTTGCTCATCGGCTACTGGCATGGCTTGTTCGTTCACGTGCCGATGGCCTTGGTCACCAGCCAGAAGAAGCGGCTCTCGCCGAAGAGCAGTCTCTGGCTTTCGGTGTTGTCCACGACCGGGCAGCCGCCGCTGATGGTCAACGCGCCGCCGCCGGAGCCGCCCGCGTCATGAGCGACCATCCGCTGGCCGTCGTCATTGCCGGTCTGCGCTTCAAAAACCCGGTCATTCCGGCGAGCGGCACGTTTGGCTACGGGCTGGAGTTCCTGCCTTTTCTCGACCTCTCGCAGCTGGGCGGCTTCTGCACGAAGGGGCTGTCGCCGCGGCCGCTCAAGGGCAACCCGCCGCCGCGCATCGTCGAGACGCCGGCCGGGATGCTCAACGCGATTGGCTTGCAAAACATCGGCGTCCGCGCATTTATCGCGGAAAAGCTGCCGCTGTTGCGCGCCTACGACACGCGCGTTATCGCCAATGTCTTCGGCTTTTCCATCGAGGATTTCCTCGAAGTCGTAGCGGCGCTCAATGACGCCGAAGGCGTGGCGGCCTATGAGCTGAACATCTCCTGCCCAAACGTCAAGGAGGGCGGGACGCAGTTCGGGAACGACCCGGCCCTGGCGGCGCGGGTGACGGAAGCGGTCAAGCGGACGGCGACGCGCCCGGTCATCGTGAAGCTGTCGCCGAATGCGCCCAGCATCGCCGACGTCGCCCGCGCCGTCGAAAGCGCCGGCGCGGATGCGCTGTCGCTGGTCAATACCTTTGTGGGGCTTTCGATTGATGTTTACGCCCGCCGCCCCCGGCTGGCGTTTATGACCGGCGGGCTGTCGGGACCGGCGATTCGCCCGCTCGCGGTGCGGATGGTGTACGAAGTTTCGCAGGTCGTAAGCATTCCGCGCATCGGGATGGGCGGAATTACAAACTGGATGGACGCGCTGGAATTCATCCTAGCGGGCGCGACGGCGGTGCAGCTCGGAACGATCAACTACACGGAGCCAAGCGCGGCGCTCCAGGTGATTGCGGGCTTGGAAGCCTATTGCCGCGAGCGCGACACCACTATTGCGGCGCTGGTTGGCGCTTGCGCGCCCCGCTCCGACCAATCCGGCCAATCCGACTGGCAGGCTGGCCAGTAGGGCCGGCGGGGCATCCGCCAGCAAGCGCCGCTTGAAGCGACCAGGCGGCGCGCCAAGCTCCCGCCCGCGGACGCCGCCCGATCCGGGAAGCTCCCATCCGTCGCTTCGCCTCACTGCCATTTTCCGACCACCGGACGGTCGCTGGCCAAGCCGTAGTTGATTGGCGCGGGCAGCGGCCCTGACGCGTTGGCCTCGCTCAGGAAGAATTGCGCGCTTTGCCCTGTCACGCGAAACGCTCCGATGGTGTCGCGCCCGTCGCCATTCCAATCGCCCGCGAGCGGCGCGTCCCCGGCCGACCCGAATGCGGCCACGATGTCCGGCAGTCCCGGCGCATTGCTGTTGCGGAGGAAAAACTGCCCGTTGCGGAAGACGCCAATCGTTTCCACGCCGTCGCCGTTCCAGTCGCCGATGACCGGCGCGTCATCGGCCAGTCCATAGAAAAAGTCCCGGTCGGCGAAGCACGGCGCGTTGGTGAAGCGCAGGTAAAAAAAGCCGTTCGCCGGACGAAACATGCCGATGGTCGTCGCCCGGCTGAGCGGAGCCTGATGGATGGCGAGCGACTGCCCGGCAATGGTCAGCGTGCCGCTGCGCGCCGGGCCCGGATTGGCGGCCACGGCGTAGGAGACCGTCCCGTTCCCGCTGCCGCTCGCCCCGCCGGTAATGGTCGCCCAACTGACATGGCTCGTGGCCGTCCAGGCGCAGCCCGCGCCGGCCGTCACGCTCGCCGCGCCGCTCGCGCCGCTCGCGCCGCCAGCCGGCGCGTTGACTGAGGTTGGCGCCAGGCTATAGGCGCAGCCGCTGGCGGCGCTGATGGCAAAATCGGCGTCGGTGATGTCAAAGAACGTATTGCCGCCAGTGACGCCCGCGCCATTGGCGGCCTCGATTTTCAGCCGCGCCTGCGTCGTGGCCGGCGCTTCGGGCGGGACGACAATGGTTGCCGCGCCGGCATTGGGAACGCCCGCGGCGACCGTCACGAACGTGTTTCCGCCGTCATACGATAGGGCGATGTTGACGGCGGAGCAGTTGATCGGCGGCTGGCTCGCGCCGGCAACCGCCCAGCTCACCGCTTGCTGGCTGCCGGCGGGCCAGGTTCCGGCAAGGTTGTCAACCCGGAAGGGGCCGGCCGCGCCGACTACATTGACGGTCAGCTCGGCTTGGTTGACCCCGCCGCCGCCGGCGCGGTTGTCGCGGGCCGTGACGCGAAAGCGCAGGGCGCGCGTGACGCTCGGCAGGCTTTCGCCGGTCCGCAAGCCGCCGATGACCGGCGGGGGCGCGTTCGCGTTGTTGAGGATGAACGGCAGGCTCGGAAAGAGGCGCGTCGGCGAAGCCGTCGGCGGGTAGTGCCGAAACAGCGGGCGCGTCGTGGTCGGCGGATCGCTCGGCTGGTCGCCATAGGGCGGATTGACGAAGTTGCCGCCGGCGTCGAGCTGCTCCCAGGCGTAGGTCAGCGCGTTGCCGGTCGCGACGAGGCTCGCGCAGCTCGCGCCGTCGCCCGTGGCGAGATACGACGCCATTTGCCCAAGGCTGCCGGCGTTGAAGCGCAAGTCAAAGCCGGTCACGATGTTGTCGGCGTCGCAAACGCCGGGGTAGGCCATGATCGTCGAGCCGCTGCCGACTTCCCACGCCGTGGCAGGATTACGGTTGCGCTGGCAGCCCTCCCGCGTCGTCCCGTTGAAGGCATGATCGGCGCCGCATTGGTGACCAAGCTCATGGCAAAAGACGCCCAGATCAAAGGCGTTGCCCGCCGGCGCCGTCGCGCTGACCATCGTGACGCCGCCGCCCAGATTGGGCGAGTTGGTGAATTCGGCCGTGGCGGCAATCGCGATGCGATAGCGCCGAAGCTGGCTTCCAACCGGGATGCTCGCCGCCCGGCCGGGCGCGGCGCCGGCTTTCGGCGCCGCCGGGAGCGCCTCGCAGGGGAAGCCTTTAGAGAAATCGGCTGTCCGCGCAGAGACAACCGCGTAGCGCGTCTGGCCCGGCGCCGTTGGCAAGATGGTAAAGGCGATGTCGGATCCGCCTAAAACGACCGCATGCAGGCCCTGCGGCGTCACGTCAAAGCGCATCGCTTGGGTTGGGTCGTCTAGTCCCTGTCCCGCGTAAGTTTTGATGGCGGGGAAGCGCGCCGCCAGCTCCGGCGCCATCACGGGCGATTCAACGATGCGAAAGCGAGCGCGCTTCCCGTCCGGCGTCGGGAATACAAGGATGCAGCGGAATCGCGGGCGGCGCAGTCGCTTTCCAGCGGAACGTCGGCCAGGCGCTGCCGCAGCGCCGCTTCGTCCAGTTCAAGCAACGCCTCGCCCGGGGCGCGGGAGCGCCCGCCGCTCCGCTCCGGCGCGGGCGCGATGTCGCGCCACAGCGGGCGCGATGACTCGCCCGCCGCCGACATCGCGCCCGGTCGCGGCTTGGGGGCGATACGGGCGGCGGATTCGGTTGGCGTCCAGCCGCCCGCCAGGGCCAGAGTCGCCGCCAGACCAAACGCTCCCCCATCCGATTAGCCATCTTTGATGCATAGGTCGTTGAATGAGCTGGGAAGTGTCGTCGCGCACGGGACGCGCTTACGAAAAGCCTGCGCCCGAAAAGCCTAGCCGCTTCGGTTGGTCTGGGCTATGGCGCTGCGGCCGT
>CALCKX010000122.1 GCA_937966115.1 uncultured Chloracidobacterium sp.
GTCACGGGGGTGGAGTTTTTTGACGCGGTCGGGGAGCAGGTGGCGCTGGTGCACGCCAAGCGCCCGGAAGGGGCGTCGCCGTCCGAGTTTTGGGCTGCGTTGTGCGCGCGGCTGGCGAGGGCGTGAAGGGCAAGCGCGTGCCGGGCGAGGCGCAGGGTGATGAGCTTTGTCGCGCAAGCGATGACTCCTGAGGCTTGCGCGGCCGTCGGGGCGCGGACGGGGTATCTGTTGGTCAGGTCGCATACTTCGCAACTCGGCCCCGACGTTTTTTCTTGAGCATTTTTCCTGCGGGGCGCGGCGTCAAGGCGGCGGCGCGCTTCGGATTGGAAGGTAGGTCGAGCATGAGGTCGAGCAGGCGTGGAAGCAAGAGTTGCGGGATGGCCGTCGGCGTCGCCTGGCTTGCGCTTATCCTGACTCTGGGCGGCGGCTGTCGCCGGGAAACGGCAATGCAGGCGGCGGCGCGGACCGTCCTGGACGCCGACGGGCAACCGGTCGCGATAACGGATGTCTCGCGGGTGGTTGTCGCCGGCGGCTCGCTGACGGAAATCGTTTATGCCCTTGGCGCGGAAGCGACACTGGTCGGGTGCGATGCGTCAAGTCTCTACCCGGAGGCGGCGACGAAGCTGCCGCAGGTGGGTTACGTCCGGGCGCTGTCGGCGGAAGGCGTGTTGTCGCTGCGACCGACCCTGGTGATCACGCTGCCGGAGGCCGGTCCGCCCGCCGCGCTCGCGCAGTTGCGGGCCAGCGGGACGCCGGCGCTGATCGTGCCGGCCGAGAACTCAATCGAGGGCGTCAAGCGCAAGATTCGCGTTGTCGCGGAGGCGCTTGACCGCCAATTGCAGGGGGAGGCGCTCATTCGGCAACTGGACGCCGACCTGGCTCAGGCGCGCGATGTTCTGGCCCGTAGCGCGCACAAGCCCAAGGTCATGTTTATTTACGCCCGCGGACAGGGCGCGGCGAGCGTCGCCGGCCGCAACACGGCGGCGGCGGAAATGATCCGGCTGGCCGGGGGCGTCAACGCCTTCGATTTTGAAGGTTATAAGCCGCTGACGGCCGAGGCGGCGGTGGCGGCCGCCCCGGATGTCATCCTGCTGACGACGCGCGGCTTGGAAAGCTCCGGCGGAGTCGCGGGCGTGTTGGCGATGCCGGGCATCATGCAAACGCCCGCCGGACGCAACCGGCGGATTGTCCCCCTGGACGACTTGCTCCTGCTCGGCTTTGGCCCGCGCGCGGGGCAGGGCGTCCTGGAACTCGCCCGCCAGTTGCACGCGGCGGAATGAAGGCGCTTATGGCGATGGTTAGCGTTTTGAAGACGCCTCCGCAGGCGCTCAGGGTCGCGGGTTGGCCGCTCATCGGCGGATTGGCCGGCGCGCTGCTCGTCACCCTGCTCTTCGCCTCCGGCATTGGCGCGATCTCTATTTCCCCGATGGCGTGCGTGGCGATTCTCGCCGACCGGCTTGGCGTGGAGCTGGGCGTTCCGTTCACGGAGCAACAGCGCGCCGTTTTGCTGACGATTCGGCTACCGCGCGTGTTGTTGGGCGCTTTGATTGGCGCCGGGCTGGCGCTGGCGGGCGCGACCATGCAGGGGGTCTTTCGGAACCCGCTGGCCGACCCCGGCCTCATCGGCGTTTCCAGCGGCGCGGCGCTGGCGGCAGTTTTGTGCATTCGCGCTAACGGCTGGCTGCTTGGCAAGTCTGGCGAAGCGCTGGCGGCGTATCAGTTGCCCATTGCCGCTTTTCTGGGCGGAAGCCTGGCCGCTTATGTGGCCTATCGTCTGGCGCGGCGCGAGGGAACCTTGTCGGTCGGACGGTTGCTGCTGGCGGGCATCGCGTTGGCGATGCTGACGGAAGCCCTGCGCGGAGCGCTCATTTTCGCCGCGAGCGATGACCAGTTGCGCAGCGTGACTTTCTGGAGCCTGGGCAGTCTGGGGGCCGCCTCGTGGCTCAATCTGAGCATTGTCGCCGCGTTGGCGCTGCCAGCCATGGCGTGGCTCTGGCGCTTGGCGCGACCGCTTGACGCCTTGCTGTTGGGCGAGGCCGAAGCGCGGCATCTCGGCTTTGACGTCACGACCATAACGCGCGGGGCGATGCTCGCGGCGACGCTCATTGTCGGCTCATCCGTCGCCTTTGCGGGCATTGTCGGCTTCATCGGCCTGGTGGTCCCGCATCTTATCCGACTGGCGGCCGGGCCGAGCCATCGGACGCTCTTGCCGGGCGCGGCGCTGCTGGGCGCGTGTCTGGCGGTCTTGGCCGACCTGCTGGCGCGGACGGTCGTTAGTCCGGCGGAAATGCCGCTGGGGGTGGTGACGGCAAGCTTGGGCGCGCCCTGCTTTCTGTGGCTTGTGCTGCGCGAGCGAGGCTTTTGGTCATGATGCTCGAAGCGCGTCAGATCAGCGTCATCCTGGGGGGACGGCGCTTGCTAGACGACGTCACGCTGACGGTGGCGGCCGGCGAAGTCACGGCTTTGCTTGGTCCGAACGGCGCCGGGAAGTCCACCTTGCTCAAGGCGCTGGCCGGCGATCTGAAGCCGGCCCAGGGCGCGGTCTATCTGGATGGTCGCCCGCTGGAGGCTTGGTCGCTCATCGAGCGCGCGCGGCGGCGGGCGGCGTTGCCGCAGGATTCGCCGCTGGCTTTCCCGTTCACGGCGTTTGAGGTCGTGTTGCTGGGACGCGCGCCGCATGTCGCGCTCCGCGAGACGCCGCAGGACATCGCCATCGCCTGGCAGGCGATGCAGCAAACCGGCGTCGAGCATCTGGCGTTGCAACGGTATCCGTCGTTGTCGGGCGGCGAGCGCCAGCGCGTCCAGTTGGCGCGCGCGCTGGCTCAAATCTGGGAAGCGCCGCCGGACGGAGCGGCGCGCTGGCTGCTGCTGGACGAGCCGACGGCTAGCCTCGATCTGGGGCGTCAGTACGAGACCATGGCCGTTGCGCGGCAACTCGCGCAGGATGGCGTCGGCGTGGTGGTCGCCCTGCATGACTTGAACCTCGCCGCCTACGCGGCCGATTACGTGGCGGTGCTGGATCGCGGCCGCATCGCGGCGGAAGGCCGCCCGGAAGACGCGCTGACCCCGGAGCGAATTCGGTCGGCGTTTGGGCTGGAGGTCGCGGTGACGCCGCATCCGCGGCATGGCCGCCCCTGCGTCATTCCCCTGCCGCCGCCGATGCCCCGGGCGCGGTCGAGGCTGGAGCGCCGCCTGCGCCTGGCGTACCCGCCAGCGCCCTAGCCGGCGCGCGCGACGGCTTCGCCGGCTCTCCGGCGCATTGACGTTTTCCAGGTCGCCAACCCCAGATCGCCAACTCCATACCGCCGGCGATGGCGACCTTCGCGGAGCGCGCGCGGCCGCGGGCGATGGCTCCGCGTTCGCCCCAAGCCGCCGCCGCTTCCCCTGCGCGGCAAACCGGCTGAGACGCTTGGCGCGCAAATGCTATGCTGTCGCCTGCCATGGCGGCCGGCGAGCGCGCTCGCCGGCCGGACGCGCGATTGCAGCCGGAATGCGAGGGATGACAAGAGCATGAAGCGAGAGATCGTCAAATATGGAGCGAAAGTGCTGACGGAGAAAGCCGCTCCGGTGACGGCCTTTGACGAGGATCTGGCGCAACTGGTCGCGGATATGTTCGAGACCATGTATGACGCGCCAGGCGTCGGGCTGGCCGCGCCGCAGGTCGGCGTCTCCAAGCGCATCTTCGTCATGGATTGCAGCAAGGAAAAAGACCGGCGGTTTGTCTTTATCAACCCGGAGATTCTCTCGACCGAGGGCGCGCAAACAGGCGATGAAGGCTGTCTGAGCTTTCCGGGCATCTACTTCGACGTGGAGCGCGCGGCGCGGGTCGTCGTCCGGGCGCAGGATGCGCGGGGCGAGTGGTTCGAGGCCGACTTCCTCGACCTTGAAGCCCGCTGCGTGCTGCACGAGTACGATCATCTCGAAGGGGAGCTTTTCATTGACAAAGCCAGCTTGCTCCGGCGCGAGCTGGTCAAGCGCAAGATTCAGAAGCTCAAGCGCGAAGGAAAGTGGTAGGCCCGCGGTGGAGAACGCTTTACCGACTATCGCTGCATCCGATTATCTGAACTCGGCCGTGTTGATGCGCGATTTCCTGAGCGGCGCGCAGCGGACGCGGTGTCGGCTGCTCGCCGATGCAGCTCCGGCGCGGTGCGCGGCGTTGCTGCGCCAGGGGGAAGTCGCGGCAGCCCTGATTCCGGCGATTGAATACCAGCGCATGCCCGGCCTCTACGCGGTCGAGGGCGTGGCGATTGGGTCGAAGCGGGCGGTTCGCAGCGTCGTTCTGGCGCTGAAGAAGCCGCTGAAGGCGGTTCAAACCGTCGCGCTCGACACGTCTTCCCGCTCGTCGGCCTCGCTGGCGCAAATCCTGTTCGCCGAGTTTTACCGTCAAGCCGCGACGTTTCATCCCGCGCCGCCGAACGCGGCGCGCATGCTCGCCGAGCACGACGCCGCCGTGATCATCGGCGATCCGGCGCTGACCTTTGACCGCCAGGGGCTCGAGGTCTTGGATTTGGCCGCGGAATGGCGGCGATACACCGATTTGCCCTTCGTGTTCGCGCTATGGGCCGTTCGCGCCGAGGCGCGCGAGCAGGTTCAAGCCCTCGACTTTATCGCTGCGCGCGACGCCGGCCTCCGCGCCCGATCGGACTTGGCGGCGCAGTACGCTCCATCCCTCGGGCTGCCGGAAGCTGATCTGGCGCGCTATCTGATGGAAAACATCCACTATGGACTGGACGCCGAAGACCTTGCCGGGCTAACCCGCTACTGGGAGCTGGCCGCCAAGCGCGGACTCATCCCGGAAGCTCGCCCGATACAGTGGCTGCCGCATCCAGCCGCCGCGCGTCAAACAGGGGCGGCGGGTCGCCGGCGATGATCATCCGCGCCGCCAAGCGTCCGGCTTCGAGACCAAAGCCCATGCCGTGCCCGTGACAGGCAATGGAGAACCAGGCCTGGTCAAGGCCGGGCAGGCGGCCCATCAGCGGCAGTCCATCCCGGGTGAAGCCCATCGTCCCCGCCCAGCGGCGCTCGACCGGCAGGGCGGCGAGTTCTGGAAAGCGCTGATTCTTGAAGGCTTCGAGAAACCCTTGGACATCGCTGGTCGGCGATTCATCCGCTCCGACTTCGGCTTTGGCGAAAGCGCGGCGCCCGCCGCCAAAGAGAAAGCGCCCGTCGGGAAGCTGCCGAAAGTATTCATAGCCCTCGTTGGCATAGACGACTTCGCTCAAGAGCCGGCGGGCGCAGGGCGCGGTTACAAGGATTTGACCGCGCGTTGGCACGACCTTGTCCGCGAAAAAGGCGTCAAAGCCGGGCGCTTCGCCGTTGAGCGCCAGCAGAACCCGCTCGGCGCGCAGCGCTCCGCGCTCGCCGCGGGCGAGCAGGGCGTTTCCGGCGACTTCGACCGCCGTGACCGGCCATTGCTCGAAAATAGCCGCCCCGGATGCGGCAAGCAGCGCGCGCGCGAGCTTGACCGGGTGAATGCCGGCATCGCGAGCGTTGCGGATGGCGGCGCGGAAGCCGCGCCCAAGCGGGTCATGCGGGATGAACGTCACGTCAAAGCCGTCTTCGCGCAGGAGCGCGGCCGATTGCGCCAGCGTTTCCGCCTCGGCATCCGTTCCCGCCAGCGTCAGGCTGCCGCAGGGCAAATAGTCGCAGCTCGCCGCGGGGCGCCGGGCCAAGAAGTCCCGGACGCGGCGCTGGCTAGCGACCGTGGCGGCGAAGACTTCGCGGGCCGTTGCGCGCCCGTATTTGGCGACGGAAACCGCGTAGTGGTCGGCTGTTCCCGCGAGAACAAACCCGGCGTTGCGTCCGGTCGCGCCCCCGCCGACCTGCCGCCGGTCGGCCACGGCCAGCTTCCAAGCGGGCTTTTCCTGGGACAGCGCATAGGCGACTGACGCGCCAACGATGCCGCCGCCGACAATCAAGCAATCAAATGCCCGACTCGGCGTGGCGCGGGGCGGGGCGGGGCGCCAGTCGCCGGCTGTCGCTTGCCAAAGGGAAGTCGAACCCATGGACCGGGCTTACCGCCGCTGATGGACACTCGCCAGCGCGTTCTGCGCGTCGTCGGCGAGCGCGTTGGTCGGGATGGCGTCAAGCGCGAAGGCGCGCCGCAAGTCAACCTGCTCGACGCCCTGCTGGGCGGCCTCGCGCAGGCCCAGGATGAGCGGATGGAGCATTTTGTTGACGATGCCTTCCAATAGAAAGTTGCGAATGACCGTTTCCTGCTCTGGCGTCAGCGCGCCCAGACGCTTGCGGTAGCGCTCGAACTCCGCCTCGCAGATGTCGGTCAGGCGCTCCTTGAGGGCGGCGACCGTGGGGCCGATGTCCAGCCGATCGAATGCCGCGAGGAAGGCGACGGTCTCGGCCTCGACAATGGCCTCGGCGCGCTCGGCTTCGCGCCGCCGCTCGCGCTGGTTGGCGGCAATGACGCGCTGAAGGTCGTCGAGGTCGAAGACGAAGGCGTTGTCGAGCGAGCTGATGTCGGGCGCAATCGTGCGCGGCACGGATAGATCGAAGAATAGCAGCGGGCGGTAGCGGCGTCGCTCGAGCGCCGTTTGCGCCATGGGGCGGTTGATGTGGCAGGTGGTCGCGCCCGTCGAGGCGACCACGATATCGGTCTCGTGCAACCGAGTCGGCAGCTCGTCGAGGCCGATGGCCCGCCCGCCGCCACGGAAGCAATCCGCCAGATGTTGGGCGTGGGCGAGCGTCCGGTTGGCGACCAGCAGGGACTCGATGCCGGCTTCGAAAAAGCATTTGGCCGCGAGTTCCGCCATCTCGCCCGCCCCAATCAGCAGCAGGGACTTGTCATGCAACTGATCGAAGATTTTGCGCGCCAGCCCAACTGAAACCGAGCCAAGCGAAATGGCATGGGCGCCAATGCCGGTTTCGGCGCGCACGCGCTTGGCGACCGCGAACGCCCGCTCGAACAGACGGTGCAAATGCCGCCCGACGGTTCCGGCGGCGGTGGCGATGGCGTACGCCCGCTTGACCTGACCCAGGATTTGAGACTCGCCGACGATCATGGAGTCCAGGCTGGAGGCGACGCGCATCACGTGGCGGACGGCGGCGCTGGATTGATGCACGTAGAGGTGCGGTCGAACCTGTCCGCTGCGCAGGTCATGAACGTCGCAGAGGAAGCGCGTGACCGCTTCAGCCGCCTGCGCGGTTGGCGCATCCGGGACGACAATGACTTCGACGCGATTACAAGTCGAAAGAATGACCGCCTCGGCGACTTCGCTCTCGCTCACCAGGCGTTGCAGCGCCGCGCCGAGGCGCGCTTCGGAAAACGCTAGCCGCTCGCGCGCGCCAACCGGCGCAGTGTTGTGGTTGAGGCCGACGAGAAGCACGTTCATGCGCGGGTTCCACCTATCCGGGGGGCCTGAAGGACATTGTGACCAGTGGGGAAAAGCCAGCCAAAAACGATTTAGCCGGTGACGTGAAGGCCGTTGAGCCAACCAATGCCGATCAGGCTCGCCAAGACGATGGCAAACCCAACGATACCTAGCCAGGCCGCCCGCCGTCCACGCCAGCCAGCGGTCAAACGGTAATGAACCACACAAAAGTAAATCAGCCAAGTGGCGAGCGACAGGAATTCCAGCGGGTCGCCATGCCAATACACGCCATTGAGTCGGCGCGAGCCGAGGATGCCAGTCAGAATGCCCAGCGTCAGCAGCGCAAAGCCGATGACCAGCGCCTTGGCGCTTACATCGTCGCAGATGTCGAGCGATGGCAAGCGCGACCAGAGCGGCCCGAACCGCTTACGCTTGAGCTGTCGCTCCTGAACAATGTAGAGCGCCGCCGCGACAAACAAAATGGCGAACGCCGCGTAGGCGAGAATGAACAAGACGGCGTGCACGGTCAGCAGCGAAGCGGTTTGCCCGTAAAATCTGAGCACGGCCGCCGTGTCGCTTGGCGCTGGCAAGAGCCACGCCGCCAAGGCGAAGAGAAAGACCATCGGCATGGCGAAGGACGCGAAGGCTTGCGAGCGATACCAAATGTAGGCGCTGAGAAAGTACGCCGCGGTAGCCCAGCCAAGGAACGAGCAAACTTCCTGGTAGCTGACCAGCGGGCAGCGGGCGACTTCCCAGCCGCGCGCGACGACCGACGCCGTGTGCGCCCCAAAGCCGGCGACCATCAACCATAGCGCAAGTCGAAACCAGCGCGGGCTAGGCGCTTGCCACAGGGCGAAGATGGCGTGAGTCGCGCCAAAAGCGTAACATGCGACGGCAATGAGCAGCAGCGTGGACATAGGCGACAGCGTGGACGTAGCCGGAAGCGGTCTGGCCAAGGCATGCGCGTTGCCCTCCGCGGCGAGCCGGGGCGGTCGCCATGTTACGCGCCGGCGCTCGCGCGCTCAACCCGTCCAAGCTAGTCAGCCATCGCTTTTTCGTTGTCTCATTCGCTTTGAAACCCCAAATGAATCCGCTATGAAAGAAAACTTTCAGGGTTGCTTACTGGGCGCCGGCATTGGCGACGCGCTGGGATTTCCATTCAAAAACATGAGCGCCGCGGCAATTGGCGAGTATAGCCGCTTTGAATCCCTCCGCGACTTCCAGCCCGCGCCATCCGTCCGCTCGTCGCCTGGCGAGCTGGCCGACGAAGGGCAGTTGCTTCTTCTAACGCTAGAAAGCGTCTGCACGCAGCGGGCGCTCGATCTGGCAGACCTGGTCCGGCGGTTGAAGGGATGGTTCCGGAGTCACCCAAAGGATATGACGCCGCTCGTCCGGCACGTCCTTGGCCGCCTGGACGCCGGCGAGGACGTGTCCGCGGCGGCCGAAGGCGCGTCGTTCGACGCGGCGTTTCGCCCGCCCGATGGCGGCCATCTGACGCGCTGCATACCCGTGGCTCTATATCGCGCGCTGGATGCCGAGCGGCGGCGCTCTGACTTGACGGCGGCGGCGCGCCTGACGCACTGGGACCCGATTGCCGTGCAGTCCGCGCTGGCGCTGGGGGAGCTGCTTGCGCAGCTTGCGCAGGCTAAGTCGCCGTCGCTGGAGACCTGCTTGCCGCCCGACGCTTTGCCGGAAGTGCGCGAAGCGGCGCAAGCCGCGCCGGCTGCCGAACGCCTAGACGTGTCGGGAAGCGCGCTCGGCGCCCTCAGCGTCGGCCTGTGGGCGCTGCGGTCGGCCAAGACGTTTGAGGATGGCCTAATCGGCGTTGTCTCGCTCGGCGGCGCGACGGATACCAATGCGGCCGTCGCGGGCGCGCTGCTTGGCGCGAAATTCACGCGCCTGGCCCTGCCGCAGCGTTGGGTGTATCCGCTGGAGGGGCATGCGCGCTTCGAGGCGCTGGGCGCGCGCCTGTTCGAGCTGGCGACCCTGAAGGCCGATCCTGAAGGCCGATCCTGAAGGCGACGGCTAGCGGCGGCGCGGCGCTGACCGCTCCAGGTCGGCAGGCGGGTCGGCCGTTGCGTCAGTCGCCTCGTCGGGCGTCACGATCACCGCGTGGCCCGGTTGCCAGGAAACTTGAACCAGCGCGCCAGGCTGCCACGCTCGGGATGGCGCTTGACGGAGCGCGGCGACCAGGGTCTGTCCATCCGCCAGGCGAACGGTCCAGCGGGTGTCCGCGCCGACGTAAAGCCGCTCGACGATTCGTCCGGTTAGCCCGGAGGCATTGTCGCCACTCGCGCTCGTAAGTTGAATGCACTCCGGGCGAACCGCCACGATGACCGACGGATCGGCGACTGCGGCGCGCTGGCGCCAGAGGGCTGGGACGACCTGTCCCGCGATGGCGAGCCGCGCCTGCTCGCCTTGCCAGCTATGCGCCACGCCCCTGAGCAGGTTGCAGTTGCCGATGAAGGAAGCCACGAAAGCGGTTTCCGGCTCGGCGTATAGTTGCTGGGGTGTTCCTATTTGAACAATCCGCCCGTTGTGGAGCGCCGCAATGCGGTCGGACAACGTCAGGGCTTCGGTTTGATCGTGGGTGACAAAGATAAAGGTCGTGCCGAGCTGATGCTGGAGACTTTTTAGCTCGCGCTGCATGCGCTGGCGCAAGCGCGGGTCAAGCGCCGCCAGCGGCTCGTCTAGCAGCAGCACCGGAGGCTCGCAGGCCAGCGCCCGCGCTAGGGCGACGCGCTGCTGTTGTCCGCCGGACAGCTCATGCGGGTAGCGCTGATGCGCGTCTTCCAGTCCGACCAGCGCGAGCATCGCTTCCACCCGCTGCCGAATGTCCGCCGGCGAGCGCTTCTGGCGCGTCAGGCCAAAGGCGATGTTGTCATAGGCGCTCAGGTGCGGAAACAGCGCATAGCTCTGAAAGACAGTGTGGACGGGGCGGCGATAAGCTGGCTGATGGGTAACGTCTTGCCCGGCAAGGCGGATCCGTCCGGCGTCCGGCTGGTCGAGTCCGGCGATGAGGCGAAGGAGGGTCGTCTTGCCGCAGCCAGAAGGGCCGAGCAGCGTCAGAAACTCGCCCGCTTCCACTCGTAACGAGGTGTCGGCGAGAGCGACGCGCGAGCCAAAGCGCTTCACGAGCGCGAGCGTTTCGACGGCAGGCGGCATAGGCTAGCGTGTTGAGCGAAGCGTTTCCGTTGCGCCAGGGCGCTCGGCAAGCGCGGGCAGTCAGATTGCGGCAAGCGATAGTCGTAAGCAAAACGCCTCGGATGAGCCGAATATCAAAGCGGATCGTTCAAAAAAACGGAAGCAGAGCGTATCTTTTCAAGAACTTTACATGAATCTGCATCGCTGCCTTCATGCAAAGGTTCAGCCGTCACGCCACTTGACCTGATACGCCCTGCTTCTATTAGCCCTGCATCATTCCTAGCTTTGTTGTTTCATTGTTGCAAGGGCCGCGCTCCGAAAAAAAATGTTTGGCGGCGGCGCCCGATCCGCCTGGCAGCGCTGCCCGACGGATGGTATCTGGCAGGCGCGGCGGCTCGCGGGGCGGCGCCGCGCAGATTAAAGTCTTGACAAAGTTTCCCAGCCGCCCGTAGCATAGACGTTTCGTCACTCGAAAGCCCAGTCGGTCGCTGGCAAGGCGATGCCGTCGGGATTTGCGGTGGCGAGTCGCTCGGCGAAGCGGTCTTTTGCGCTTTGAGAGACAGAGAGTTCTCGGAGGTGAGCGTGCCAACGATTAATCAGCTCGTTCGGAAGGGACGGGAAAAAGTCAGATACAAGACGAGCAGCCCGGCGCTCCAGTCCTGCCCGCAAAAGCGCGGAGTTTGCACGCGCGTTTACACCCAGACGCCCAAGAAGCCGAATTCCGCTTTGCGCAAGGTGGCTCGCGTGCGGCTGGTCAATGGCATTGAAGTGACCACGTACATTCCTGGCATCGGCCACAACCTTCAGGAACACTCGATCGTGCTGATTCGCGGCGGGCGCGTCAAGGATTTGCCGGGCGTGCGCTACCACGTCGTGCGCGGAACGCTCGACTCGGTCGGCGTGGCCAATCGGCGTCAGGGACGCTCGAAGTATGGGGCGAAGCGCCCGAAAGAGGGTGGCAAGGGCGCGCCGGCGAAAGGCCCAGCCAAGAAGAAATAGTCCCAGCGGGGGCGGCGCGATGGCGCTGCCCCCGAGATATGGAGCAAGCGAGCTATGCCGCGGAGACGAGTCGCTGAGAGACGGGAAGTGCTTCCTGATCCGATATACAACAGCGAGATTGTAACAAAGTTCATCAACTGCTTGATGTGGGACGGCAAGCGTTCCGTAGCCGAAAAGATTTTTTACCGTGCTATGGAGAGCATTCGCGCCAAAACCGACGATGATCCGCTCAAGATTTTCAAGAAAGCGCTGGATAACGTGCGTCCGCGCGTGGAAGTTCGCTCGCGGCGCGTCGGCGGCGCAACCTATCAGGTGCCGATTGAAGTGGATTACCGGCGGCGCGGCAACGCCCTGGCGGTTCGCTGGCTCATCACGTATGCGCGGCAGCGCGGCGAGAAGGCCATGATTGATCGGTTGGCGAATGAGCTGCTTGACGCTTCCAACTTGCGCGGCGCGGCTGTCAAGAAGCGCGATGAAGTTCACCGCATGGCGGATGCAAACCGGGCCTTCGCGCACTATCGCTGGTAGTTTTCATAGGGTGGTAAGAACGTTATGGCACGGAAAGCCCCGCTGAGCAAGTTTCGCAACATCGGCATCATGGCGCACATTGACGCCGGCAAGACGACAACGACTGAGCGCATCCTGTACTACACCGGACGTAATCACAAGTTGGGCGAGGTTCACGAGGGTGCGGCCACGATGGATTACATGGTCCAGGAACAGGAGCGCGGCATCACGATTACCTCCGCCGCCACGACCTGCTTCTGGCGACTGGGCGGATCGACCGAGGGCGACCAGTTTCGCATCAACATTATTGACACGCCTGGTCACGTGGACTTCACTATTGAGGTCGAGCGCTCTCTGCGCGTTTTGGATGGAGCGGTCGCGGTGTTTGACGCAGTAGCTGGCGTTCAGCCTCAGTCGGAAACGGTTTGGCGTCAGGCGAACAAGTATGGCGTTCCGCGCATTGCCTTCATCAATAAAATGGATCGCGCCGGAGCTGATTTCTACAAAAGCGCCGACTCGATTCGCGTGCGCCTCAACGCTCGCCCGATTCCAATCTTCCATCCCATTGGGGCTGAGGATGCCTTTGAGGGCGTCGTCGACCTGATTACGATGCAGGCGGTTCGGTGGGACGAAGAGAGCAATGGGCAGAAAATGCTCTTTTCGTCTCCGACTGGAAGTCTCTTGGACGAGGCAAAGGCTGCGCGCGACCGCATGACTGAGGCGCTGGCCGATGTTGACGACGAGATTGCCGAAAAATATCTGGAAGGGGGGGATATCTCCGAGGCTGCGCTGCGCGCGGTTCTGCGGCGCGAGACGATAGCGATGAACGTTGTGCCTGTGCTGTGCGGCTCAGCCTTCAAGAATAAGGGCGTTCAACAGCTTCTCGACGCGGTCGTTTATTACCTGCCCTCGCCGATTGACATTCCGCCCGTCAAGGGCATTGTGCCGAGAAGCGAGCAGGAGGATAGCCGCAGAGCCGCTGACGACGAGCCTTTTTCGGCCCTGGTCTTCAAGATTCTTTCTGATAAGCATATTGGGCAACTCGCCTTCTGTCGGATTTACTCGGGCGTGCTCGCCTCGGGGTCGTATGTGCTCAACTCGACCAAGGAGACGAAGGAGCGAGTCGGGCGAGTCATGCAGATGCATGCGAATAAGCGCGAGGACCTTGAAGAGGCTTATGCCGGCGAAATCGTGGCGGTGGCCGGCCTGAAGAATGTCGTGACCGGCGACACCATTTGCGACGAAAAGGCGCCCATTATCCTTGAGGCGATGGAGTTTCCAACGCCGGTCATTGAGGTGGCAATTGAGCCGAAGACGCGCCAGGATCAGGATAAGCTGAGCGTCGCGCTTGGGCGGCTTGCTCAGGAAGACCCCTCGTTCCGGGTCAAGACCGATCAGGAAACCAATCAGACGCTGATCGCCGGCATGGGCGAGCTTCACCTTGAAATCATCGTTGACCGCTTGCGGCGCGAATTCAATGTGGATGCCAACGTCGGACGTCCCCAAGTCGCTTATCGCGAGACCATTCGCGTCCCGTCCGAAGGCGTCGGGAAATATGTGCGGCAAACAGGCGGGCGCGGCATGTATGGACATGCCGAGATTAAGCTTTATCCGCTCGATCCGGGCAGCGGGTTCGTCTTTGAGAACAAAATTGTGGGCGGCGTCATCCCGCGCGAGTACATCCCGGCTGTCGAGTCTGGAATTAAAGAGGCCCTGGAGCGGGGGATCCTTGCCGGCTATGAGGTCGTGGATGTGAAAGTGGAGCTGGTTTTTGGCAGCTACCACGAAGTCGACTCCAATGAAATGGCGTTCAAGATTGCGGGCTCGATGGCTTTTCAAGAGGCGGCCAAGAAAGCGAAGCCGGTTTTGCTCGAGCCAGTGATGGCTGTGGAGGTTGAGTCGCCCGAGGAGTACTTTGGCTCGGTGACCGGCGACTTGAGCTCGCGTCGCGGGCGAATCGAGGGCTTTTCGGAGCGCTCCGGCTCGCGGGTTATTTCAGCGGCGGTGCCTCTTTCGGAAATGTTTGGCTATTCGACCGTCTTGCGCTCGATGTCGCAGGGGCGCGCAATCTACACGATGCACTTCAAGTCATATGAGGAAGCGCCAAAGTCGGTCGCGGAAGAAATTATCGCAAAAGCGAAGGGCGCGGCGGCGAACTAGCCCAGTCCGGTAGCGGATTCATAGCTTTTTGAGGAGCGAGACATGTCAAAGGAGAAGTTCGACCGGAGTAAGACGCACGTCAACATAGGGACGATAGGACACGTGGATCACGGGAAGACGACGTTGACGGCGGCCATCACGACGGTGTTGGCGAAGC
>CALCKX010000123.1 GCA_937966115.1 uncultured Chloracidobacterium sp.
GGATGTCGTGGAGGCGATGCTGACCGACGCGCGGCAATCGCTGGGAGCGGGCTTCGCGCTGACCGAGCTGCGGGTGGACGGCGGCGCGGCAGCCAATGACTTCTTGATGCAGTTTCAGGCGGATGCGCTCGGCGTGCCGGTCGTCCGACCGACGGTGACAGAGACAACGGCGGCCGGAGCGGCGTATTTAGCCGGGCTGGGCGTTGGGTTTTGGCGCGATTTGGCAGAAGTCGGGCGGGTGTGGCGGCGCGAGCGCGCGTTTGAGCCGATGCCCGACGCGCCCGCGCGGGAAGCTGGCTATGCCGCCTGGCAAGCGGCGGTACGGCGGGCGCGGAGCGCCTGACCGGCGCCGGCGCGCCTGGCAAGACGGCCGCTTTTGGCGACCCGGAAGGCGCTCCGGGAAATGCCAAGGCTACGCCGCCGCGCAGGGGGATGTCTCCGCGAAAGCGGGTTCCTCGCCAGCTTGCAGCGCCGCGGCGACGAAATCCTCGCCGCTGACGCCGGCCAGCCGGACCTCCATCCCCAGCCGGCGCTCGACTTCCGCAAGCGTCAGGCTGTCAATGAACAGGCGCCGCTCGCCCATGACCATTTCGCTTGGAATGAGCAGTCGCTCGCCCTGGAAGCGGTCGCGCGCCGCAATGAGATCGCTTCCGGCCACCAGCCCGGCCACGTTGACCTCCTGGCCGAAGTATTCATTCGGAATTCCGACGACGCGCAACCGCGTCCCGAACCGCTCGTTGAGCTGTTGCGCCAGGCGGGTCAGTTGCGGCGCGAACAGCGCGCCAGTCGCCACCGTCACGGGCGGGAAGATGGTCGCCAGAGGGCGCTTTTGCGCGCGCCGGAGCGCTTTTTGAAAGGCGTCCAGGAAGCGCCGGATCATCCCGACCCCATCCTCGATCTGCGGATAATCGCCGTAGTGCCGCGCCGCAGGAATCGGGACGCCGGCGCGGATGTAAAACTCATCGCCCAGAAAGGCGAAGCTCGTCCCGTAGCGGCGCTTCAGGTCGCGCTGAATCGGCGCGACCAGCTCGATGATCGACGCCGCCCAGGCGTCTGTCGGCGCGACGAGCAAATGGCGCTTGCGATGGTGTTTGGTCAGTCCCAGCGGCACGATGGCGACTGAGCTGACGCCTTCCGGGCGGAGCGCCGCCAAATCGTAAATTGTCCGGCGCAAGATGTCGCCGTCGTTGATGGTTGGGCAGAGAACGACCTGCGCGTGCAGCTCGATGCCATGCGCTAGAAGTCGCCGCATCGTGCCGAGAATGTCATCCGCCTGCTTACGCCCCAGCAAGCGCCGGCGCGTTTCAGGGTCGGTGGCGTGAACCGAGACATACTGTGGCGAAAGCCGCTGTTCGACGATTCGGTTGAACTCCTCGTCCGTGAGCGTCGTCATCGTCGTGTAGTTTCCGTGCAGAAACGACAGGCGAATGTCCTCGTCCCGAAAGAAGAGCGACGGGCGCGCGTCCGGCGGATTCTGCTCGCAGAAGCAAAACAGGCACTCGTTGCCGCACTGCCGGGGCTTGAACGCCTCGAAGTCGAGGCCCCAGATGTCGCCTTCGCCAACGTCAACCACCGCTTCCCGAGTCGCGCCATCCGCTTGAGCGATAGTCAAGGCGACGCGGTCTTCCGAGCCGCTGTAAAACTGAAAATCCAGATAATCCCGAACCTTGCGCCCGTTGACCGCCAGAATGCGGTCGCCCGGCCGAAGCCCCGCGCTCGCGCCGAGGCCGTCCGGGTCAACTTCGGTCACGGCCACGCCCTTCTTGGCTTTGAGTTCAACGATTGGGTAGATGGTTTCAAATTGCAGGCTATACATCGCTTTCGAGCGCTCCAAGGCAAGCCCCAACGAGTTACGCGCCGGCGACGCGTCAGCGCCGACGCGCTAGGGTAGCGGCTTATGCTCGCGTCGGCAAATCCAGCCGGCGGCTTGCGGCCTCGGCGCGGGCTGACCGTTGACGACCAAGGCATCTCAAGCCGAGGCATCTCAAGCTCGGTGTCGGTCGCGCCGCGGCCCCCATCCCGAATCCGAAGCGCGGCGGCAAAGGCATTGGTCGGGGGTAAAGTCATGGGCGGCGGATGGCTGTTGAATGCGCTGGCCTGGATCGTTCGCGCCGCTTGCGTGCTTGCGCCATCGCCGGGCGGCGCGGAAGCGGGCGCGCGAGGCGAGGACGCTCGTTGAGCTGCCCAGGCGCCGGCTCGCTGTCGAGCGGGGCCGGTTGCCGGACGAAATCGAGAGCCGCGCGCAATTGCCTTGGCGCTGGGGCGGAGCGAGCGGGGAGGCTTGGCGCAAGGCGCGGCCATCCCAGGGCGAGCGCGATGCCGCGGGGAAAGCGCGGCCTGGCGGGAGCTTTCCTCGGGAGCGAGCTTAGCGGATTGGGTCGAGTCGCTGAAGCCAGGCCAGCGAGGTCCGGCTTGGGGCGGCAGGCGGCCCCCGGCGGCGAGTCTAGCGCTGGCGGGTCGCCGTTGCCGCGCCGCGCTGGGCAAGCTCCTCGAATAGGGCGAAGAGCTGCGGATCGCGGCGGGCCAGCTCGTCGCGGGTATGCCCAGCCGTCGGGCTGGCCGGCCGCCGCTTGACCACGGAAACATACGCCTCATACCCCTGCGCGAAATACTCGAACTTGTCAGACGCGGCATAGTAGTCAAGCGAGCGTCCCTCGCGGACGGCCGCGTCGTAAAGCTTCTCGATGCGCGCCAGGGTGGGCGCGTCTAGGGCGCAGCTATGAATCTGGTGGGCGAACTCGTGCGCCAGCGTGTTGAAGCCGCCATACTCGACCGCTCGCAGCGTCTCGATGCCGGAAACGGTCACAACGCCGCCGACGCCGCGCAGGCTGCCGTAGTAGCGACCGTCAAAGGTCGCTCGCTCGGCGAGCGGCTCGCAACCCGGCAGATCGCCGAGCTGGCGGTCGAGCGGGAGAATCCAGTGCCTGGCCCCGCAGCGTCGAAGCTGCGGCAACAGGCGCGCGAGCGGGGCGATGGTGGCGAGCACCACCTGCTTCTGGCGCGCCGTCAGCGTGTCGAAGTTCGGGAAGACGGCTGCCAGATCCGCCATATCCGCCACGACGGGCGGGGCGTCGGCGAACGCGAGCCGGGGAATGCGCGCGCCAAGCTCGCGCGCCGCCGCTTCGTGCCGCGCCAAGTTGACCAAGCTCAGTTGCAAATGCGGCAATGGGTGCGCTGGATCGAGCGCCAGCGCCCGCCGCGCCAGCGCTTCGGCATAGGCAATCTCGTCGCGCTCAATCGCCAGCGCCGCCCGACTCAGCAGCGCCGCGAAGAATGTCGGATGGCGTTCCAGCGCCTCGTCATAACCCGCGATGGCTTCATCCAGCTCATTGCGTTGCCGCGCCGCCTGGGCCGCGGCGTAGGCGACTCGCGCCGCGGCCGGCGGGATGGGATGCGCTTTGCGGCTGCGGATGTACTGGGCGTAAGTCCGACGAACGCGAATGTTGTCCGGCTGGAGTTCCAGGATGCGCTCGGCCAGGCGACGCACTTCATCGGGCCGGCGCTCCATGACGCGCACCGCGCACAAGGCGGAGAGCGTCTCCGGGCTGCCGGGCGACAGCGCGACCGCTCGCTCGGCATGCCGGCGGGCTTCCGCGACTTGGTTGCGCTCAATGAAAAGTCGGGCGCTGATGACATGAACGCCCGCCGCGTCAGGGTAGCGACTCAGCAGCTCCGCCAGGCGCGCTTCGCAGTCATTTAGGCGTCCTTCCGCCAACGCGACTGCCGCGAGTCCGGTCGGCCCGCGCGGATCATCCGGGAAACGGCGAGCGAGCGCTTGGAAGCGTTGCGTGGCCGACTCGAGGCACTCCGCCGCAAGATAGATCAGTCCTAGCTCGGCTAGCGCATCCGCTTGGGCGGCGGCATCGCCAAGCTGGGCGGCTTGCTCGGCATAGCGAGCGGCCGCCGGGTACGCATGCGCGATGCGCGCGGCCTCGGCCGCCGCCAATAGCTCGACGGCGCTGGTCGGCTCGCTGTGTCGCGCCGGAGTCGCGAGATAAAGGCCAATGAACAGCCAGAGACTGAAAAAAGCCTGCCATTCGCGGCGATGTCGCCGGAGTTTCCGCATAGGAAAGACGACCAGCTTCAAGACCAGTCCCTCGCTCAGCCCAACCGGGGAAGCTTCTCGGATCGATCAAGTCGCCCGCTGCGGGGAGCTTGCGCGGCGCGTCAGCCGTTCGCGAGCAGGCGTTACAAGATGAGCGTTTTTAGTGGTGAAGGCGAAATACAGCGAAACGCTGCCAAGATAGCCGGTTGCGCGCCAGACGGCAACCCGAAGTTGCCGACATGTGACGCCCGTCTTTCGTCTCCCTTGCATAAGCGCGTGACAACAAAGACGAAAAAGGGCAAACTTCAGAAAGCTATAAAAAAATGCCATTGTAAAACTTCTGCGAGGTTTGCCATGCCTGCTTGGAAACTTGCGCGCGCGGCCGGTCGTCGGTCCTGCGCTTGGCTGCATGATCTGATGCCGTCGGTCTTGGCCCTTTTTTGCCTTGTCTGCTCGACGTTGGCTTGGGCGCAGGGGACGACCTCGCGCCTGACGGGAACGGTGCGCGATCCATCCGGCGCGCTCATCGCTGGGGCGCGCGTCGCGCTGATCAACGAAGGCACCAATGCCGCCTTTGAAGCGCAGTCCGGCGAAAGCGGCGGGTATGTCTTTGACGCGGTTCAAGTCGGCGTCTATACCGTCACGGTCGAGGCGGCAGGCTTCAAGAGGATGGTTTTGAAGGGGAATGTCGTCAGCGTCGGTCAACCGACGACCGTCAATGTCACGCTGGAGATCGGCGGGGCATCGGAAGTGGTCGAGGTCACTGGCGCTGCCGAGCGGATTCAAACCAGCAGCTCCGGCAACTTGGGCAACCTGGTCGAGCAGCAAGCGGTCGTCGCCTTGCCGATTGTCGGCGCGCGCGGGCGCAACCCGCTCAACTTCATTAACTTTCAGCCCGGCGTGGCGGTCGGCGCGAATACCGGCGGCGGCGTTCACGTGCATGGCGCGCGCGACCGCGCGGTGAACTTCACGCTTGACGGGGTTGACACGAATGAAACCAGCGCCGGCGGCTCGAACTTCTCGCCGACGCGCGTCAATCCCGACGCGCTGGCCGAATTTCGCGTCATCACGAGCAACCCCTCGGCCGAAAACGGGCGCAGCAGCGGGGCGCAAGTGAATATGATCACCCGCTCCGGGACGAACGAGTTTCACGGGACGGGCTTTTGGTTTTACCAGACGCCGGGCTTGAACGCGAACGAGTACGAGAACAACCTCAACGGCATCGTCAAGCGGCAGTTCGTGCAGCACATCGGCGGC
>CALCKX010000124.1 GCA_937966115.1 uncultured Chloracidobacterium sp.
CTCCCATTCCTGTTCCGCCAAATACTGCAGAAACGTGTTCAGTCCTTCGTCCATCCAGGTCCATTGGCGCTCGTCGGAGTTGACGATCATCGGGAAAAAATTATGCCCGACCTCGTGGATGATGACGCTGATGAGACCGTATTTCGCGCGCGCCGAATAGGTGCCATCTTCCAGCGGGCGCGGCCCGTTGAAGCAGATCATCGGGTATTCCATCCCGCCCACGGGGCCGTTGACGGAAATGGCCACCGGATAGGGATACGTGAAGGTGTAGCGCGAATAGACGTTGAGCGTATGAATGATGGCGTGGGTCGAGTACCGCTCCCAGAGCGGGTTGCCCTCGTTGGGATAAAAGGACATCGCCAGGACTTGATTGCCCTCGACGTTGTGGCCCATGGCGTCCCAGATAAACTTGCGCGACGACGCGAAGGCAAAGTCGCGGACGTTCTCCGCCTGAAAAATCCAGGTCTTCTTGCCGGTCGGCCGGCCCTGCTCGGCGCGGCGGGCTTCTTCTGGCGTCACGATAAGCGCCGGCGATTTGGCCACGCGGGCTTGCTCGAGGCGGGCAAGCTGCTCTGGCGTCAACACTTGCTTCGGATTTTGTAGAACGCCGGTCGCCGCCACGATGTGGTCGTCCGGAACGGTAATCGCCACGCGATAGTTGCCGAACTCCAGCGTGAACTCGCCGGCGCCCAAAAACTGCGTGTGCTGCCAGCCGCGATAGTCCGTGTAGGCGCACATGCGCGGAAACCACTGGGCGATTTCGTAGATGTAGTTCTTGTCTTTCGGGAAGTACTCGTAGCCCGACCGCCCGCCGAGCTTCACGGCGTCGTTGATGTTGTAGTTCCAGTCCACGGAAAAGCTCGTCTGCTGCCCGGGCTTGAGGGGCGTCGGCAAATCCACGCGCATCATGGTCTTGACCACGACGTGCCTGAGCGGCTGCCCCTTGGCGTCCCGGACAGACGTGATCTTGTAGCCGCCGTCAAACTCCGGGCGGCGCAACAAGCTGTCCAGCACAGACAGCGGCACGCGATCCAGCCCGCCGGAGGTTTGCGACCGGAAGGCGTCGCTGTCCTTGGCGAAGATGTTCTGGTCGAGCTGAAGCCACAAGTAGCGCAGCTCGTCAGGCGAGTTGTTGGCGTACGTAATGGTTTCGCTGGCCTGAAGGCGCTGGCGCTCGTCATCCAGCTCGACGTTGATGACGTGATCGGCGCGGTTTTGCCAGTACTTGTGCCCGGGCGCGCCCGATGCCGTGCGATAGGCGTTCGGCGTTGGCAACATTTCGTCGAGCTGGCGGAATTTGTCGCTTGGCTTGGACTTCGACTGAGCCAAGACCGCGCCTGGCAGGCCGAGAGCGATTACCCCAACCGTCGCGATGAGGGCGAGGCAGGATGGAAAGGCTTTCATTACGGAAGCGTTCATTATGCAGGGGTTGGCTTTGCAGAGATGGGGCGGGCGAGGCGCTAGACCTCCCCGCGCAAGCGGGCGTAAACATAATCCAGGTCGCGCAGCGACGTCACGATATAGACTTCGCGCGGCAGGGCGTCGTCGCTCGCGCTGAGCGCGACGGTGATGCCGTTGTCCGGGCACTTAGCGAAGCAGGGGCGGCTGCTCATGGCGACGCAGCCGCCAAGCCCTTCCTTTTCGAGCTGCTTTTGAAACAGCGGCCGCAGGCGCGTCCCCAACGCCGCCACGTCGCCGTCGGTGGCGCGGCGGGCGCAACTGCTACAGAACTTCACCGTGTCAAACAGCAGGTCGCTCATCAGCGGAGACTCCGTTGGACAGCGCCGCGCGGCGAATGGCTTCAATCTCGTCAATTGCCTTGGGCACGGCAGCGGTCAGGATTTCATTTCCGGCGCGCGTCACGAGCACGTCGTCCTCGATGCGAACGCCGATGCCGGCGTAGCGTTTCGGCACGCCCTTGAGTCCCGGCGCAAAGTATAGGCCCGGCTCCACCGTCACCACGCAGCCCGGCCGGAGCTTCTCATAGAGAAAGCTTCCGTTTTCGGTTTCGTTGGTGAAATAGGCGCAGGCGTCGTGCACGTCGCTGCCCAGCCAGTGGCCGGCGCGATGCATGTAAAAGCGCATATACGTCTTCTTTTCCTTGATCTCATCCAGCGAGCCGGACAGCAGCTTTAGGTCGCGCAGCCCCTCGATGAGCGTTTCCAACGCGACTTGGTGGTATTCGTCAAAGCGCGCGCCCGGCTGGACAGCCTCGATGGCGGACTTTTGAGCTTCCAGGACAAGCGCGTAGATGTCGCGCTGCGCTGGCGTGAACCGCTTGCCGATGGGAAACGCGCGGGTGATGTCGCTGGCGTAGTAGCCATATTCCGCCCCGGCGTCAATCAGGAGCAGATCGCCGTCGCGCAGCAGGCCATTGTTGGCGTTGTAGTGGAGCACGGTCGCATTCGGGCCGCCGCCGACAATCGAGGTATAGGAGCTGCCCAGCGCGCCGCGCTTGCGAAAGACGTACTCCAGCTCGGCTTCGACTTGAAACTCGTACCAGCCCGGGCGCGTCGCTTCCATGGCGCGGAGGTGCGCTTCGGCGGCGATGTCCGCCGCGCATCGCATCCGCTGTAGCTCGTCGGCATCTTTGACCAGCCGCAGCTTGCCCAGCAGCGGCAGGGTATCGCGGATGATTGACGGCGCCGGCCCCTGCCGATGCCGGCGGCGCGCCGCGGCGCGAAACGCCCCGATGATGCGCTGGTTGAGATGCTCATCGCGGCCAAATTTGAAATACAGGGTCTGGGCTGTTTCAAGGTAGGCGCCAATGCGCGCGTCAAAGGCGTCGATCGGAAACGCCTCGTCCGCGCCATAGATGGCCTGGGCGCCTTCGACGCCGGCCCGCGCGCCGTCCCAGGCTTCGCGCTCGGGGTCGCGCGGGCGGACAAACATCGCCAGGCGCGGCGACGGCCCGCCGGCCAGAACGAGGATGGCGTCCGGCTCTTCAAAGCCAGTCAGGTAATACACGTCGCTGTCCGGGCGGTAGCGGTAATACAGGTCATGCGTCCGGTGCGCTTCCGGCGGGTTGTAGAGGATCATCACATCGTCGCCAAGCTGCTTGAAGACACGGCGACGACGGGCGGCATACCGCTCGGGGTCAAAGGCGGGCGGCGGGAAAACTTCTCCGAAGTGGCTGGACATAGGCTCTAGGCGCGCGCCTGTCCGAGCAGGTCTGCAAAGGCGGATGCAAGGTCGGCCGCCCGCATCAGACTGGTGCCGACAAGAAAGCGCGTGCAGTAAGGCAACAGGGTCTCGATGTCCGCGCGGCGGTGAATCCCGCTGGCGGCGATGGTTACGATACCGGACGGGACGCGCGGCGCAAGTCGTTTTGTCGTATCGAGCGAAATCTCGAAGCTTGCCAAGTCGCGGTTGTTGATCAGGATGACCGCCGGGTCAACGCGGAGCGCCCGGTCCAGCTCAGCTTCGGTCTGCACTTCGACGACCGGGGTCATGTTCCAGCGCCGAATTTCGGCATGAAAGTCGGCAAGCTGCGCGTCATCGAGAATTTTCACGATGAGCAACACGGCTTCCGCGCCGGCGTGGCGCGCGTCGTGAACCTGCGCGGGATGGACGATGAAGTCCTTGCAGAGCGCGGGCCGCGGCGAGCGCCGGGCGACTTCGGCCAGCAGATCAAAGCTGCCGCCAAAGTAATCCGGCTCGGTCAGGACGGAAATCGCCGCCGCGTAAGCGGCATAGAGCGGCAACAGGCGCGTCAGGTCGGGCGCCGCTTGCAAAACGCCCTCGCTCGGCGACCGGGGCTTGATTTCAGCGATGAGCGATGGGCGGTCCGCGGCCAGCGCCGCGAGAAAGCGGCCTGGCGCGGGTTGGAGGTCGGCGGCGGGCGCTAGCGAGCGCCCCGCGCAGGATGAGCGCCGCGCCGCCACGATTTCGGCAAGCGAAGGCGGAGCGGGCAGGGCGGTCGTCACGACAATTTCTCTTGGCGCTCGCTCTCTTGGCGCTCGGCTTGTCGCTTGGCCTGCTGCTGGCGGCCGCGGCGACGGAGCGGCTTGACGAGCCAGCCAGACAAGGGCGGATACAAGCTGGTCAGCTTCGCCAGCCAGCCCCGGTGACGCGGGATGACCACTTCCAGCGGACGCCGCCGCCGCGCGTCCTCGATGGCGGCGGCAACCTCCGCCACCGTCAGAATCCGCCCGCCGGAAAACGTCAGCGCGGCTTCCGGGCGGTCAACTTGCAGGTCCAGCATGGGGGTTTGAACGGCATCCGGGCAGATGACCGTTACGGCAATGTTGTAGGGAGCGAGTTCCTGCGCCGCGGCCAGCGAAAACCCGCGCGCGGCGAACTTCGAGGCGGAATAGAGCGTCAGCCCGGGCGTGGCGGCGATGCCGGCGAGCGAGGCGACGTTGATGATGTGGCCGCCGGCAGGCTGGCGACGCATCTGCCGGGCGGCCAGCAGCGTCCCGAAGATGACGCCCTTGGCGTTGATGTCGAGATGGTCATGGACGGCGGACGAGGGGGCGGACAGCAGCTCGGCCACGTGTAAATACCCGGCAATGTTGAGCAGGACATCCAACCGTCCCCAGCGGGCGACGATCTCGGCGATGGCCCGCTCCCAGCCCTTCTCGTCGCGCGCGTCAAAGGCCACCGGCAGGGCCGCGCCGCCGGTTTCCGGCGGCAGCTGCGCGCAAATCTGTTCCAGCCGTGGCGCGGATAAGTCGGCGAAGGCGACGCGGTGACCGGCGCGGTAATAGCTTTCGGCAACGTGACGACCAATGCCGCTCGCGCTGCCGGTGACAAGCATCACAGTAGCCATGGGCAGCAACTACAGTGACTCCGGCGAAAACTCGTAGCGGTAAATATCATCCGGCAAATCGCCGGGACGAATCAACGTCAGCTCCTGGATCAACCCGGTGTGAATGTCGTAAACCCACCCGTGTAGCCAGGGGCGATTGTGCTTGAGCC
>CALCKX010000125.1 GCA_937966115.1 uncultured Chloracidobacterium sp.
GCGGCGCGCGCGGTCGGTCGCGATCGGCTATGCGGTCTGGGTGCTTTCCTGCACCGCGTTTTTCGCGCTGGGCGTCAATGTCGGCAAGCTCGCCCCCTTCGCCGCGGCGGCGAAGCGCTCGCCGCCCCCAGTCGCGGCGCCGCTGGAGCGCCCGCTGGAGCGCGCCATCGTTTTTCCTGACGCGCGATATGCCGTGCAGGTAGCGGCAGTCGCCACCGCCGAGGAAGCCAACCGGCTGGTCGCCGAGCTCAATCGCAAAGGCTTCACGAGCGCCTTTGTGACGCGCCCGACGCCCGAAATAGGAAATGAGCTGTACTTGGTGAAAGTCGGCTTGTATAACTTGACAACGGCCAATCAGGTCAGCGAAGAGCTGCGCCGCGACTTCGGATTTCGCTCGGCGCGGGTCGTGCCCAACTGAGTCGCGCCACCTTGATGCGGAGCTGCATTTTTGGTTATGGGCTTTTCTCTACTTGCCCGTGAGCGGCCGCTGAAGCGTTCAAGTCCGAAGCGTTCAAGTCGCCCGCTCGCCCAAACGCTCGCCCTGTGTGGCGCTGCGCTGTGCAGCCTTTCGCTGTGCAGCCTTTCGCTGACCGGCGCGGCTCAGCAGCGCCCGCTCCTGACCGAAGACGTCGAGCTTGTGGAGACCGGGCGGATTCGCCTTCAGGCTGGCGCGGACTTCTTTCAAAGTCAGCGCTTCGGGTTGTCGGGGCTGCGCGGCGATCTCTATCGCCCGGTCGTATTGGGGGTTCATCTCGGTCTCAACAGCAACGTCGGCTTTTCGATTGAAGGCAGCCTCCGCGACTACTTGAGCATCCGCGAGCGCGGGGCGAGCGCCATTCCCCTCGCGGTCGCGCCAGGCGCGGCGTCCGCCTCCGGCGCGAGCGACTTCACGCTCTGGACCAAAATCAAGCTGCGCAAGGAAACTCGCCGCGGGCCAAGCTTTGGCGCGCGGATCGGCGTACAGCTCCCCAACAGCGACCAGTCGCGCGGCATTGGAACGAACGCGACCAATGTGTTTGCGATGGCGCTGGTCGGCAAGCGCTTCGCCGGGGAGCGAGTCAGCGTCTTTGGCAACCTGGGCGTCGGAATTTTGACGAGCACGGTTGAACCTGGCGCGCAACAAGACGTATTAACGTACGGCCTGGCCGCCATCTGCCGCGTGACGGAGCGGGTGGACCTGCTCGGCGAAGTGGCGGGGCGCTATAACCCGCGCATTCCAGCCCCCGGGCTGGAAAGCCAGGCGCAGGCGCGTCTGGGCGCTCGGTTTCGGGCGGCGGGGTTTCAGTGGGACCTCGCCGGCGCGGCTGGATTGACGCGGTTTAGCCCCCGCAGCGGGCTTACTTTGGGGGTGACGTATGAGTTCAAAGGCTTTGAGCCGGTCAAGTAGCCGGCGGCGAGCGGAAGCTCTGCGTCGCGCTCCGCTTGAACCCTGCCCTTGCCAACGGCGCGTCCTCGCGCTTTCTCTCTTGTCCTGTGGTCGCCACGGTGAGGCTTTCGATGAGCGCCAACGTCCCAAAGCGATTTGAGCTTGAAATCCCGATTGCCTGCGACAAAGAGCTGGAAGCGACGAAAGTCGCGGAGCGAGTGGCGCAGGAGATGCAGTTTGGCCCCGACTGCGTGGCGGAAATCAAGTTGGCGCTTATCGAGGGCATCATCAATGCTTTCGAGCATAGCGGGAGCGCGATCCAAAAGGTCTTGGTTGAGTTCGCGATTCACGATGAGGAGCTGGAAGTCGTGGTGCAGGACTTCGGGCAGGGATTCGACGCGTCCAGCAAGCCCAATGTGCGCCCGCTGCAAAGGCGCGGCTACGGGCGAGTGCTGATGGAAAGCCTGATGGACGAGGTGAAGTACTTCACCAGCCCGCAGGGAACGCGGCTCGTGATGAAGAAGCGTCGCCCAAAGTGCGCCTGACGGGTTGGCGGAGCTTGGGTAGCGTCAAGTCGGGGTTCGTCGAATTGGGATTTGTCAATCAGGGTTAGGCAGCTTGCCTAACCCAGTTTCGTAATGCGCGTCAAGCCGCGAGCCGCGGCTCGCTTGCAAAGCCTATGAGCGAAGTCTTCAAGGTCACAGCTCGCCAAGCTGGAAAATTCATCGTGATCGCGGTTGAGGGCTATATCAATAACCTCGCCGGCGAGAAGGTTTTGGACGAATTCAATCGGTGGACGGCCGAAGGCTATCGCCACTTCGTGCTGAATCTGGAAAAGACGCAACTCGTCAATAGCATCGGCGTTTCGATTCTGATTGAAATGATCGAGAAAACCCAGGAGCTGAATGGCTCGATGGCGTTCTGCTGCCTTTTGCCAATTATCGCCAAGACCTTCAAAATCATGGGACTCACGCAGTATGCGCGCGTCTATGAAACCGAAGCCGAAGCCATTGCTGGCTAGCGGCGTTGTCCTGGCGGGGCGGCCTGGACGGCTCGCCCGCGCTTGTCTGAGAGCTTGTCATGTTATTACCTTCCACGACCGCGCCTGCCACGCCCGCGGCGGTTAGCGAAGAGCGCATCGAGCGTCTGCTTTACAGTTTGTCCGCTCTGGCCGACATTGGCGAAGCCACGACGTCCGGGGGCAGTTTCGAGACGACGGCGCGGGAGCTGCTGCACCTGATCCTTGGCACGCTGACGGCCTCGAAGGGCGTCATTCTGCTCTATGACGCGGCCGCGGAGCAGTTGCGCCCCGTGGTCGGGCGCGGCATCGAGAGCCTGCCGGCAGTTGCGTTGCCGGCCGCGGCGGCGGAGCGGCTGCGCCTGAACCTGAAGCCCATCGACTTGGCGACCAGGGGGCAGGCGCTGGCTGACCAGGCGCTCCCTGACCCGTCCGCCTTGACGCGCTTGCAAGCGCGCTTATGGATGCCATTGGCGGTGGGAAGCCGTCTGGTGGGCGTCCTGAGCCTGGGCGACAAGTTCGGGCGGGGCGATTACACGTCGGATGACTTGCAGTTGCTGGCGACCATGGCCCAGCACGCCTCGCTCGCGCTCTACAACTTTCAAATCATCGGCGAGATTCGGGAAGCCAACTTCCGGCTCAATCGAAAAGTGCTGGAGATGCAGTCCCTGTACGATGTCGGGCTGGCCATTGGCGCGCTCCATGAGCTTGATCCGATGGCGAGCGAGATTGTTCAGCGAGCCGTAATGCTGCTCGACGCCAGCGAGGGCGCGCTGTTTTCGCTGGAAAAGGAGGGCTTGCGCGTGGCGGCGTCGTTTGGTCTGGACGCTGAGTATCCGTTGAAGGCGCTCCTGCCGCTCGATCAGGTGCATCCGCGCGAGATTCATGAGGTCGCGATTGCCACGCAGCGCGGCTGTCGGCTCAATCAGCGAGAAAGCGGCGGGCCGAAAAATTACGCCATCCTGCCGCTCATCGTCAGCGGTCAAGCCGTTGGCGCGCTCATGGTTTGCGACAAGCAGAGCCGCGACGGCTACGCCCCCTTCACCGAAGACGATGAGCAGTTTTTGTCCGCTTTGGCAACGCAGGCGGCCATCGCCATCGAGAACGCGCGACTCCACGCGGAAGCCATCGAGAAAGAGCGCATCGAGAAGGAGCTCGAAGTCGCGGCCGCCATTCAGCGGCGAATCTTGCCCGACAGCTCGCCGTCGCTCGCCACCATCGAGACGGTCGGCCTGAACATCTCCTGCCGTCAGGTCGGGGGCGATTATTATGACTACATTCGCTTCGACGAGCCGAAGCTGGGCCTCGTGATCGCGGATGTGTCGGGCAAAGGCACGCCGGCGGCGCTGCTCGTGTCAACGCTCCAGGCGAGCTTTCGGGCGCTCGTCGAAAGCCATGACTTGGCGGAGACCGTGACGCGGCTCAACCGCGCCATTTACAAGGCGTCGCCGTCGTACAACTACATCACGTTCTTTTATGGCGTCTTCGATCTCGAGACGCGTCAGTTTCGCTCCATCAATGCCGGTCATAACGAGCCTTTGCTATACCGCCCGCGAACCGGCGAGTGGATGCGCTTCGCCAGCGGCGGCTTCTGCCTCGGCATGTTCGACTGGGGCGCCTACGAGGTTCAGGAGGCGCAGCTCGAGCCGGGCGATTTGCTGTTTCTTTACACGGACGGCGTGACCGAATCCACGAATGCGCAGGGCGAGGAGTTTGGCGAGGATCGGGCGCGCGAGTTGCTGGCGGCGTCGGTTGATCTGCCGCTCGAGCAAATCTCGGCCCGCCTGTCAAAAGCCATTCAGGAGTTTGTTGGCAGCGCGCCGCCGCACGACGACTTGACCTATGTGCTCGCGCGGGTGAAGTGAGAGTGAAATGAGATTGCGGAAAGCTCGAAAGGACCTCCTCGATATGCCGCTTGCTCAGTTGCGTCGGATTGCCTACGGAGGCTTGCTTTCGCTGGTGGTGGTGGGCGCGTTGGTCAGCGCCGCCGACCGCCGCGCCAGCGCCAATGACGGGCTGGCCCTGGCGCGCGTCTTGCCCAAGGGGGCGCTGGCGTACTTGCAGGCGCGCGACTTTGGCGACCTGTTTGGGCGCTGGCGGAAGTCGCAGCTTCATGACCGCTACTATGCCAGCGATAGCTACAGAGCTTTTCGCCGGTCGCGGCTGTGGGCCAAGCTCAATGAGCGCATCCGGGAGTTCGAGACGGAGGCGGGCGTCACGCTGACCGAGGACGTTGTGGCGCAAATGGCCGGCAAAGCCACGGCAATCGCCCTGTATGACATGGGCAAGCTCGAGCTGGCTTTCGTGACCGAATTGTCGGCGACGCAGGCGGCGGCCACGCCTTTGCTCGCCCGCAAGGGGGTGTTTGAAGCCCGGACAACCGCGACCGGGCAGGCCTACTTGGCGCGCGATTTGGCCACGGACGGCGGGCGGCTGCGTCAGGGGCTGTGCGTGGCGACGCCGCCGGGCAAGCTTATCGTGACGACCAGCGAGGCCCTCATGCAACGCGCGCTCGACAACCTCTCCGGCAAGGGCGGCGACGACCTCCTTTCGACCATGGCTCCAACGCTCGCCATTGCCAAGGAATTCGCGCCCCATGACCTGACGCTCTGGACGGATGTGCCGCGCCTGCGCAAGCAGCCCTACTTTGGCTATTACTGGGTGCACGGCGCGGCGGCGACTGAGCTTGACGGCGTTGAAGCCGCTTTGGCGGATATCGAATTCGCGCGCGACGGCGTGCAGGAGCGGCGCTGGTCATTGACGACCAGCCGTCCGGCGCCGGCGGCCTTCACGGCCCAGCAGCAGGCGCTGGCGCGGCAGTTGCTCGGCGCGGCGCCGTTTGTCGCCGTCGAGACCGCGCAGGATGCCGCCGCGGAGCGGGCGGCGGCCGCGGCGGCGCAGGTCGTATTCCCGGCGGCGCGTCTGGCGCGGGTCGCCGAGCGGCCGCGCGTTCGGGTCATTGAAGACCAGTCAGACGACAGGGCGACCCGCGGTCGCTACCAGCGCCTGGACGAGCGTTTCGACCGCGATCTGGATGATCCCAATGCGCCGCCGCTCGCGCTGACCGGGCAACGCCAGGCGGCGGCGCGCCCCTCCGATCCGCTAGAGGCGGAGCTAGCCGCCTTGCTGCGGGCTGCGCAGCCGCGGCTGATCGCCAGACTGGGCGAGACCAGCGTTGACGGCGGCTCGCCGTTTGTCACGTTCGAGCGCGCCATCGCCATTCGCTGCGGGCGTCCCTTCAATGCCCAAGCCTACGAAGCCGCGATGGCGCGCGCCATCGGGCAAAGGCTCTTCGTGGCCGGGACGGTTCCGCCGATTGCGTGGCAAGCCAGCGCGACGGGCGTGATGGCCCCGCTTGCGGCGACGGCGCTCGAGCGCTCCGGCGCCTACTTCGTCAGCGGCGATGTCGTGGTCATCGCCAGCTCGGTCGCCTATGCGGAGCGACTGAAGGCGCGCTTGTCCGCGCCGCCTTCAGCGCAGCCGGAGGTCTCGGCAACCGCCCATCGGCAGGCGACGATTCGCTTGCGGGCGCTCGCGCCAGGCTACCGGCAGGCCATGCGAATCATAAGCTCCAGAGGCGAGGCGTCGCCCGCGCCCCTCGAGGCGGCGGCGACGAGCGATTCAGTCGCTTTCTTCGGAGAGAACCTGCTGTCGCTGCTGGAGGCGACCGAGGCGTTTGATGTGATCACGATAGAATCCGCCGCCGAGCCTGGGCGCGCCGTCGAGCGCGTCCGCTACGGCTACGCGACCGCGCTAGCGGCCGCCGGCGAATGAGGCGGGCGCGTTCCGGGAAGGGAAGCCCCGCAAGCTGCTCGTAACGCCCGCTTGCGCCGCTCTGACGCGCCTAGAAAAGGCGGGCTAGCGCGGCGCGGCGCGTAACAAGGCGAGGATTTCCTCTAGTCCGGCGCGAACTTGGCGCAGCGTCGCCAGCGCCTCGTCGGCGCGCAGCGGCGCTTTCGCCGCGACTTCCGCCGGAGAGGCTTCGGATGGCGCAGCGAACGGCGCTTCCGTCAGGCGCTCAATTGGCACGACCTTGAGCCGTCCGGCGGAGGCGCGCTCGGCGGACAGCTTTTTCTTCGCGCCTGCAATCGTGAAGCCTTCATCCTCGCGCAGCGATTTGATACGGAGGGCGGTCTCGACATCCTTGCGGCGATAAATGCGCTGCCCGGCGGAGCTTTTCTGGGGCGCGAGTTGCGGGAACTCCTGCTCCCAGTAGCGCAGCACGTGCGGCTCGACACCGACAATCTCGCACACTTCGCCGATTTTGAAGTACAACTTATCGGGAATGGCGACCTTGCCGCGCGGCGTCTCGACGGTATACACGTTCTTTCGACCTTCGGATGAATACGCCATAACCTAACCTCTCGGCGCGCGAACGAAGGGAATGAAAACATCGTTGAGCGTTCCCGGATGTTAGGTTCCATCCCTTTGCGAGTCAACGATTTCAATCACAATGCCCAGGCGGCGCGCTGACCGCCGGGGCGCGAAAGGCGGGAGCGGCATGCTGGATGAAGCGGTTTATATCTATGACGATGGCGGGCGCGCGGCGGAAGTCAGTCGGCTACAAGCTTTTTTCATGGGGCTTGGCGCGGACTTCAAGGCGATCAATGTCGCCGAGGATGAAGCTGCCCGCCAGTTGGTGGCCAACTGGACGGATGACGCGCCGGCGGCGTTCCCGATTGTCAGGATCGGGGAGAAGATTCGCGCCGTGTTCTTCAACGCCAGCCCGGACACGCTGGCGCCGGCGTACGCGCCAGGGGTGGGCGTGGCGCTGACCGGACAGCCGGTCACGGTGTATAGCGCCAACTGGTGCCCCGACTGTCGCCACCTCGAGAGCTACCTGGACGCCGCCGGCGCGTCGTATGAGAAGGTTGACATCGAGCGCGTCGCCGGCGCGCCGGAACGGATTATGCAGTGGAGCGGCGGGCGGCGCGTCGTGCCGACGGTCAAGATTGGCGCGGCGGCGCTGCTGTTCAATCCAGGGCCGCAGGCGCTGGGGCGATTGCTTGGCTGTGCATGATGTTTCCCGCCCGGCTTCTCCAGGCCCTTGCGAGCGCCTGGGCGGCTTTCTATCGTTGAGGCTATGGATACACCTCCCAAAAAAAGGCGCGTGGCGGTGACTGGCATTGGTATTGTGACGCCGATTGGCAACACGCGCGAGGAAAACTGGCAGTCATTGTTGGCCGGGCGGTCTGGGGCCGGCCCCATCACCCGCTTCGACGCCAGCGGCTATGACACGCGCTTCGCGGCAGAGGTCAAGGACTTTGACCCGCGGCGGTTCTTCGATGCGCGCGAAGTCAAGCGAACCGCGCCCTACATTCACTATGCCGTCGCCGCGGCTGAAGAGGCGCTCGCCGATAGTCGGCTCGACTTGACGCGCCTCGACCGCCGCCGGTGCGGCGCGTATGTCAGCAGCGGCATCGGCGGCTTCAATGTCATCGAGCGCGAGCACGCCCGGCTTCTCGACGACGGCCCGCGCCACGTCTCGCCGTATTTCATGATTGGCTTTCTGGTCAATATGGCCGCGAGCTACATCTCGATTCGCCACGGCTTGCAGGGTCCCTGCGGGGCGACAGCAACGGCCTGCGCGGCCGGCGTCCACGCCATCGGCGAGGCGTTTCGACTCATCCAGCGCGGCGAGGCCGATGTCATGGCGTGCGGCGGCACGGAAGGCGCGATCACGCCGATGGGCGTGAGCGGCTTTGCGGCGGCGAAAGCGATGTCCACGCGCAACGACGACCCGCAACGGGCCTCGCGCCCATTTGATGCGCAGCGTGATGGCTTCCTGCTGGGCGAGGGCGCGGGGATTCTGATTCTCGAAGCCTATGACCAGGCGGCGGCGCGCGGCGCGCCGATCTATGCCGAGCTGGCGGGCTACGGGATGAGCGGCGACGCTCACCACATTACCGCGCCGGCCCCGGAAGGCGATGGGCTGTACCGGATGATGTTGGCCACCTTGCAGGACGCCGGCGTGAAGCCGGAGCAGGTGGATTACATCAATGCGCACGGCACTTCGACGCCGTATAATGACAAATTTGAAACCGTGGCCATCAAGCGGGCGTTTGGGGAGCATGCCTACCGATTGGCGGTAAGCTCAACCAAGTCGATGACGGGTCACGCGCTCGGCGCGGCCGGCGGCATTGAAGCCTGCTACAGCGCGCTGGCGGTGGCGCGCCAGACAATTCCCCCGACGATCAACTATGAAACGCCTGATCCCGAATGCGATCTGGACTACACGCCGAATGAGCCGCGCCCGGCGACGATCAACTACGCGCTGTCCAATGCGGCCGGTTTTGGCGGAACCAACGGCGGCTTGCTGTTCAAGCGACTGTGACGGCGCGTTTCCAAGCGTCGCCGGGGCGCGCTGGAAAGCGAGCCGCCGATGACGTCGCCCCCGCGCGCGCCGCCCGGCAGCAGCTTGTCTTGGGCGCGCTCGGGCTTTCCGTCATATGGTGTCTGGGGTTGTTATTCCTGCGGTGGCGGCTGACCGGCCACCTGCGCTTCGCCTTTCTCGCCTGGAGACTTTTCCTGGCCGCGGTGCCGCTGGGCCTGGCTCTGTGGCTGTCGCGGATTCGCCGGCGCAGCGTCGGGAGCGCCTTTCTGGGCGGGTGGCTTCTGTTTTTTCCCAATGCGCCCTACGTGGTGACCGATTTCATTCACCTGTCGCCCTACGGGCGGGCGCCGCTCTGGTTCGACATTCTGCTCATCGCTTCATTCGCCATCGTCGCGTTGTGGCTTGGACTGGCTTCGCTGTGCCTTGCCCACGAGTGGGTTGAGGCGCGCTTTTCGGCTCGCGCGGGATGGGCGACGGTGATCCTGGTCTGTCCGTTGGCTGGGTTTGGCGTCTATCTGGGCCGCTTTGGTCGGTGGAATAGCTGGGATGTCATCCAGCGCCCGACGGCGCTGCTGGCCGATGCGCGCGCGCAGTTGACGACGCCGAGCGTCGCCGCCCAAGCGGGGGCGATGACGCGCGGTTTCGCGGGGCTGCTGTGGGTGTCTTATTGCGTTTGGCGGGCGCAGGGGCGGCTCGGGCCGGGCGGCTTGGATAGCCGTCAAAGCCGCGGCTGAGCGGGTCGCCGGCGGAGATTGCCAGCCCCGGTCTTGACAGGCGCGCATTTTGCGCTATATTAGCACTCGACGGGCGCGACTGCTAATCCGCGCCCCCAATACAAGTCGAATCAACACTTAAGCTAAGGAGTAAATAGAGTATGGCTACGACGATTCGTCCGCTCTACGACCGCGTGATCGTCAAGCGCATCACGGAAACGGAGCAGGTTCGCGGGGGCATCATCATCCCCGATACGGCGAAGGAAAAGCCGCAGGAAGGCGAAGTGATCGCCGTTGGCAGCGGGAAGCTGCGCGAAGACGGTAGCCGCTCGCCCCTTGATGTGCAAGTGGGCGACCGAGTGCTGTTTGGCAAGTATTCCGGCTCGGAAGTCAAGATTGACGGCGAGGAATTCCTCATCATGCGCGAGGATGAAATTCTAGGCATCCTCGAAAGCGCCGCTAAAGGCAAAGCCGCCGCCAAGTGATGATTCGACGCGACGGGCAAGACTCACCTGCTGAGCTTGCCCGTTTTGGCGTCTGGGCGGCGTCGCCCGCGCGAAAGCGCGACTGGATTCACGGACAAAGACTTTACGGAAAGCATTCTCAAGGAGAAAGATTGGTTATGGCAAAGCAAGTCATTCATGGCGAAGAATCGCGGCAGGCAATTCTGCGGGGCGTCAACCAGCTCGCGGATGCCGTCAAGGTCACGCTCGGTCCCAAAGGTCGGAACGTCGTTATCGAGAAGAAGTTTGGCAGCCCGACCATCACGAAGGACGGCGTGACGGTGGCGAAGGAAATCGAACTCAAGGACGCGCTAGAGAACGCCGGCGCGCAGATGGTGCGCGAGGTGGCCTCGAAGACTTCGGACGTGGCCGGCGACGGAACGACGACGGCGACGGTGCTCGCGCAGGCGATCTTCCGCGAGGGCGCGCGGCTGGTGGCGGCGGGCCACAATCCGATGGCGCTCAAGCGCGGCATTGACCGGGCGGTGGAGTCGGCCGTGGCGCGCGTTAAGGAGATGTCCAAGCCGGTGAAGGGCGAAGCGATTGCCCAGGTTGGCACGATCTCGGCCAACGGCGACAAGCAGATTGGCGAAATCATCGCCGAAGCGATGAAGAAGGTTGGCAAGGACGGCGTTATCACGGTCGAGGAGTCGAAGTCGCTCGAAACGACGCTCGAAGTCGTCGAGGGGATGCAGTTCGACCGCGGCTATCTGTCGCCCTACTTCGTCACCGATCCGGAGCGGATGGAAGCCTCGCTCGAAAACGCCCTGATCCTCATCAACGAAAAGAAGATCAGCGCGATGAAGGACCTGCTCCCGCTGCTCGAGCAAGTGGCGCGGCAGGGCAAGCCGCTCGTCATTATCGCGGAAGACGTGGATGGCGAGGCGCTGGCGACGCTCGTCGTCAATAAGCTGCGCGGCACGTTGCAGGTGTGCGCCGTCAAGGCGCCGGGCTTTGGCGACCGGCGCAAGGCGATGCTCGAGGACATTGCCGTGCTGACCGGCGGTCAGGTCATCAGCGAGGACCTTGGCATCAAGCTCGAAAACGTCAAGATTGAAGACTTGGGCCGCGCCAAGCGCGTCACGATTGACAAGGACAACACGACCATTGTCGAAGGCGCCGGCAAGGCCGAAAAGATCAAGGCGCGCGTCGAGCAAATTCGCGTTCAGATTGAGAACACCACCTCCGACTATGACCGCGAGAAGCTCCAGGAACGGCTGGCGAAGCTGGTCGGCGGCGTGGCCGTCATCAAGGTTGGCGCGGCGACCGAAACAGCTCTGAAGGAAAAGAAAGCCCGCGTTGAGGACGCGATGCATGCGACGCGCGCGGCCGTCGAGGAAGGCATCGTGCCGGGCGGCGGCGTGGCGCTCCTGCGCGCTCAGAAGGGGCTTGAAAACATTGAGGTTAGCGAAGATGAAGAGCGGTTCGGCGTGCAGATTGTCCGCCGCGCGCTGGAAGAGCCGCTCCGCCAGATTGCCATCAATGCGGGCTTGGAAGGCGCGGTCGTTGTCAACCGCGTGGCGGGCGAGAAGTCCGAAAGCTTTGGCTTCAACGCCGCGACGGGCGAATTCGAGGACCTCGTCAAGGCGGGCGTCATTGACCCGGCCAAGGTCACGCGCACGGCGCTCCAGAATGCCGCTTCCATCGCGGGCTTGATGCTCACGACCGAAGCCCTGATCACCGAGCTGCCGGAAGAGAAGAAGGCCGGCGGCGCGCCAGCGGGCATGCCGGGAATGGGCGACTATTGATTCCGTAAGCGCTACTCGTTGTCCTCCGAGGCGATGCCTGCTGGCGTCGCCTCTTTTTTTGTCAATACGGTCGCCCGCCGCGCGCTTGCTCGGCTATCTTGCCGGCGCGTGACAAGGCCCTAAAAGACGCAAAGCCCTGAAAGACGCAGCGGGCAATCGAATGTCCGCAAGAAAAAGCGGTCACGCTCGCGCCGAGCGTGACCGCAGGGAAGCGCCCGGCGAGCGTCGGCCCGCCGGGCTAAGGTTTTGCTTAGCGCCGTCCGGTCGCTGAGCCGCGCGGCTTGGCGGCGCTATCCGGGCTGACGCGCGGGTTCTTGCCGCCCTGAGGCGGGTCAAACTCCAACTCCAGCGGCTCCATCGCCATGGCCGGCGCCGTCTCTCCCGTCAGCCGCGTG
>CALCKX010000126.1 GCA_937966115.1 uncultured Chloracidobacterium sp.
CCGCCTGCCAGGGCGTTCTGCGCGCCGATGCCCGGCGCATGCGACACGACTTCAAAAACCGTCTTCGTGTAGTAGTCCAGCCCGCGCACCAGCCGGGCATCCACGACGTAGGCAATGCCGGCCGCGTCAAGGTACCGCCGGACGGCGTCAAAGTGCGCTCGGCAGTCGTCGGCGAGGAAATCATAGATGGGGGGCAGGGCGGCAATGAGCGGCTGATCCCGCTCGGCCTTGGAGTCGAGGATCCGCAGCGGGTTCGTTTCCAAGCGCCGCCGGGAATCCTCGGAAAGCTCCTCCCGACGGTCGGCGAGCGCCTGCCGAATCGCCGCCACGAAGCGCGCGCGCGTTTTGGCGTCTCCCACCGTGTTGAGGCGCAGCTCGAGGTCGCCTAGCCCCGCGTCGGACAGAATGCCCAGGATGAGCTCTATGCCTTCCGCGTCAAGCGCCGGATGGTCGCTCGCCCCAAGCGTTTCCGCGCCGATTTGGAAAAACTGCCGGTAGCGCCCGCGCTGGCCGCGCTCGCGCCGAAACTGCGGCCCGATGTAAAACAGCCGCGCGATTTCGGCGCGCTTCCACATCTGATGCTGAATGTAGGCGCGCGCCACCGGCGCGGTGCTTTCCGGCCGCAGCGTAAGGCTTTCACCTTCGCCGTCATCACCGGCGCGGTCACGCCAGGTGTACATTTCCTTCGTCACAATGTCGGTTTCAGCGCCAACGCCACGCGCAAAAAGCTCGGTTCGCTCAAAGATGGGCGTCCGAATTTCCTGAAATCCATAGCGACGAAACCAATCGCGGGCAATATCCTCAACAAACTGGAAACGGTGAACAAACGCCGAGGCATCGCCGTCACTTGACAGCGACGCCGGCAACAAGTCACGGGTGTAAGCAGCTGTACGAATCATAGCTGCAATCTAAACCAGTCACCCGCAAAGACCAACCTGTCTACCGGCTTGCTTTTCAGGTGCCACAAGCGCCATGGTAACAAACAGCGGCCGCGCGCCGGTTCACTCCCGTTGTTGGCCAGACTGCTTATGGAGTTCATCGAGAAAGTCCGCCTCATGGACGCGGCCGCGATGCAGCGCGCGCTGGCGCGGATGGCGTCTGAAATCGTCGAGCGCAATCACGGCGCGGAGAACCTCATCATCGCCGGGATTCGGCGGCGCGGCGTGCCGCTGGCGGAGCGCATCGCCGACGCGATTGAAAAGCTCGAAGGCGCGCGGCCGCGGCTCGGCGCGCTCGACATCACGCTCTACCGCGACGACCTGTCGCTGGTTGCGCCCAAGCCGGTCATCAACGCCACCGCCATGCCGGATAATCTCGCGCAGGCGACGGTCGTCATCGTGGATGACGTGCTCTATACCGGGCGAACCATCCGCGCAGCGCTCGACGCCTTGTTCGACCTAGGCCGCCCCCGGCGCGTGCAGTTGGCGGTTTTGATTGACCGCGGCCACCGCGAAGTCCCGATCCAGGCGGATTTCGTCGGCGAGCGGATTCCGACCAAGGCGACCGAAATCGTCAAGGTCATGGTCGCCGACATCGACGGCGACGAGCAGGCGCTCATCGTTGAGCCAAAGCCAGCTTGTTGAGTTGAAAGCCAGCGCCCGACCGCTGCCGATGAAGGACTTTCTCGACACCGAAGATCTGACGCCGGCACTCGTGACGGAATTGCTCGACCGGGCCGAGCGGTTCTTGCCGCCGACCGCCACCCCGAATGCCCTGGGCGACCGCTTCCGCGGCAAGCATCTGGTGACGCTGTTTTCAGAAGCCTCCACCCGCACCCGCACGTCATTTGAGCTGGCCGCCAAGCGACTTGGCCTCAAGGTGGTCAATATCGTCGTCGGCATGTCGAGCCTGGCCAAGGGCGAAACCCTGCGCGACACCATCCTGACGCTCGACGCCATGCTGCCGGACGTGGTGGTCGTCCGGCATGCCGTCGCCGGCGTGCCGCGCTTTATGGCGCGCTTCTCAAAGGCGCATTTCATCAACGCGGGCGACGGCGAGCATGAGCATCCCACTCAGGCATTGCTCGACGCCTTCACGCTGCGCCGCCATTTCGGGCGGCTGGAAGGGCTTGAAATCGCCATCCTGGGCGACATTCGCCACAGCCGCGTGGCGCGGTCGAACGTTCGGCTGTTGGCCACGATGGGGGCGCGCGTCCGGCTGGGCGGCCCGCGCGCGCTGCGCGCTCCCGGCATCGAGCGCTTCGCCGACGGCCGGCCCGGCGCGGTGCGAGTCGCCGCCTCGCTCCGGGAAGCCCTCGCCGAGGCCGACGCGGTCATGGTGTTGCGCATCCAACAGGAGCGGCTGAGCGGCGCGTTTTTCCCTTCGCTCGGCGAATACTTTACGCATTTCGGGCTGACCCGCGAGCGGCTGGACTGGGCCAAGCCCAACGCCCCGGTGTTGCATCCCGGCCCCATCAACCGCGAGGTGGAAATCGCGTCGGACGTCGCCGACGGCGCGCAGTCCCTGATTCAGGCGCAGGTGACGCACGGGGTGGCCGTCCGCATGGCGCTGCTCGATTGGCTCCTCAGCCAGTGAGCGGCCGGCTCGCCGCCCTGCCAGCCGCCGCTCGAACGCCTCGCCCAGCCGCTTGGCCGACTTGGGCTGGCCGCGCCGATGTCAAGCTGGATGTCAAGCTGTCAGTCAACCCGATCCGTCGCCACGGGCAGTCAGATCGACCCAGCCCCGCTCCGCGGTCGGGAACAGCGGATGCCGCGCGGCATTGACGGCGCGCCCCGCGCCTCAACCGTTGAATGCGCCGCCATAGGCAAGGCTGAGCCAGGCCAGGGCCAGGATTCCGAGGGCGACGTTCACAAGGGATAGCGCGAGCCACCATAAGCTCCAGACCGCGCGCCGCTGGAGCCACGTCATACCGCCCCCGCCAAGCAAGCGATGGGAAACGTCCCGACGCTCAACGCGAGCAACCAGGTCGCCGGGTTGCGCGTCGCGCCCGGCGCAGCGAGCATCATCGGGGCGAAGAGCGCCGGCACGCAGCCCAGGCCCCCCATCCCAATCGCGAGCGCTGTCAGCCCGATGCGGACGGATGTAACGTTTTCGGGTTTCACAGAGCAGTTCTCCTAAGCGCCGCGTCAAAATCCGCCGCCCGCCGGCGGCGGGATGGTCAAGCCCGCCAAAAGGCGATGTCGCGCGCTCATCCCCTGCCGGCTCACGCAATATGACTGCCAAGCCAGTCGCTTGCCAGGAGCAGAGAAAGGATCAGCGCCGCAAAGCGCGAAGCGAAACCAAGCCAATGCCAGGTCGTCGCGGACCGGTATGGAAACCAAGCCAGCCTGACAATCGATCCCAATGCGCCAGCGACCAGCAATCCAAAGCCGACGAGGGCGAGCGTCAAGTCCAGCGGCGCTCGGTTGCTGTTGGCGCGCAGCCTGACGAGGTCAGCGCCGAGAAACGCAAGCCAACAGAGCAGGTAAGGCGAAAGAAGCCAGTAGACAAAGGCCATGCATCCATCCTGCGGCAGCCGCTCGGTCGGACGCGATGACCTCCAAAGTCGTCGTCCCTGGCTGCGATCGTCTCAGTTGCCTCAGCTGTCGCCGCGCGGGGCCAATCGAAGCGCTTTGCCTTCAGCAAAGGCTGCATCGCCGCGGCGCGCGAAGCCCTTTTCCGCGATTTCCGCGCGCCGGCTGCCGATGAGTCGCTTGCCAGGCGTTTTTCAGGCCAACTCCGAGTTTTTCAGACTTGCTTTTCAAATGGATTTTTCTTCATTCTGCGAAGCGAAGATTTTCCCAACTCTGCGCCTAGGAATCCATAACTCATGAGCATCCTCGTTGTGGGGACGGTCGCTTTCGATCACGTCAAGACGCCTTTTGACGAGCGCGCCGAGGTCTTGGCTGGCGCGGCGACGTACTTTTCCATCGCCGCCTCCTTCTTCACGCCCGTCAGCATCGTCGGGGTTGTCGGCGACGATTTCACCGCCGAGCACGAGCGCGTCTTCAATGCGCGCGGCATTGATTTGTCGGGGCTTGAGCGGCGCGCCGGCGGAAAAACGTTCCGCTGGACAGGCGAGTATGGCTATGACTTCAACACCCGGACGACGCTTGACACCCAGCTAAATGTCTTTGCCGACTTTCAGCCGCGCATCTCCGCCGCGCAGCAAGACATTCCCTACCTTTTTCTCGGCAACGCGCACCCATCGCTTCAGCGCGACGTTCGGCGGCAGAGCCGAGCGCGTCTGACCGCCATGGACACCATGGATTTTTGGATTCAGGGGACGCCCGACGAGTTGCGCGAGACGCTTCAGTGCGTGGACGTGTTGATTATCAATGACGAGGAAGCCCGCCAGTTGGCGCGCGACCCAAACGTCATCCGCGCCGCCAAGGCTATCCTGGCTATGGGGCCGAAGCGCTTGATCGTCAAGCGGGGCGAGTATGGCGCCACGCTCTTCGGCGCCGGCTCTTTCTTCGCCATTCCTGGCTTTCCGCAGGAAAGCGTCGCCGATCCGACCGGCGCCGGGGATACGTTCGCGGGCGGCGTCCTGGGCTATCTGGCCGCGACCGGGAGCGGCTTGGATGAGGAGTCCCTGCGCAAGGCGATGATTTACGGCTCGGTCATGGCGTCGTTCACGATTGAAGCGTTTGGAACGGAACGCCTGCTAGCGTTGACCCGCGATGAAATCAACGACCGTTACCGGCAGTTCAAAAGCATGACTTATTTCGACAGCATCGAGCACAGCTTCTAATCGAGCGCAACTCAACGCCACGTCACCTCAGGGAGGCCCGCTATGCAATCCCCGCTCACGATTGACACGCTTCTCGCTTTTGCCTGCTCCAAGGGCGCTTCCGATCTCCATATCAAAGCCGGCAGTCATCCATTTATTCGAGTCAACGGCGAGCTGCTGCCGCTGGCGGATGTCCAGCGCTTGACGCCGGAAGATACGCTCGCCATGGCGTTCAGCATCATGAACAACCGCCAGAAGCAACGCTTCAAGGATGCCTGCGAGGTGGATATCGCCTACGGCGTCTCAGGGCTAGGGCGCTTTCGGTGCAATGTCTTTCAGCAGCGCGGCGCGGTTGGCATGGTCTTTCGCGTCATCCCGATGTCGGTGCGAACCGTCACGGAGTTGCAGCTTCCGCTCGTGATCGAAAAAATCGCCGAGGAGCGACGCGGCCTGGTGCTCGTGACCGGAACGACCGGGTCGGGCAAGTCCACGACGCTGGCGGCGATCATCGACTGCATCAATCGCAACCGAACCGAGCACATCATCACCATCGAGGACCCAATCGAGTTTCTCCACCGCGACCGGCGGTCCTTCGTCAATCAGCGCGAAGTGGATGTGGACACGCGCAGCTTTCACGAAGCGCTGCGGGGCGCGCTGCGGCAGGACCCGGATGTGATCCTCGTGGGCGAGATGCGCGACCAGGAAACCATCGAGACGGCGCTGACGGCGGCGGAAACCGGGCATTTAGTGCTGTCAACCCTGCATACGCTCGACGCGACCGAAACCATCACGCGCATCGTTTCCATCTTTCCGCCGTATCAGCAGCAGGCGATTCGCCTGCAACTGGCCTCGGTGCTCAGAGCCGTCATTTCGCAGCGGCTGGTGCGCAACAAGGAAGGCAGCGGGCGCGTGCCGGCCGTCGAGGTGCTCGTTTCGACTTCCTACATCCGCGACTGCATCGTGAATCAGGAAAAAACGTCGCACATCCGCGACGCCATCGCGCAGGGCACATCGCAATACGGCATGCAGACTTTCGACCAGTCGCTCCACGACTTGCTCTCGCGCGGCTTGATCTCGTACGAGCAGGCGCTGGCCGGGGCCAGCAACCGGGATGAGTTCGTTCTGCGCACGAAAGGCATTCAGACGACGACCGACCAAGCGCGCGAGGAAATGGAAAAGCGCATCACGACGCGCGCCGGCGACATCAGCCTATCGCCGCCGCCGCCGCCGATCAGCCGCTATTGAAGCGGGCGTTGACGCGGGCCGCGCGAGCGGCTCTGGCGCCGGCGACCTACGGCGCCGCCTGCGCCGTCGCGGGCGGACGGGGCAGGCGGACACGAAATTCCGAGCCGACGCCTGGCGCGCTCTCAACCGAAACGTCGCCGCCGTGGCTGAGCGCCAAGTGCTTGACAATGGCCAGCCCAAGCCCGGTTCCGCCCACTTCTTGCGACCGCGACTTGTCTACGCGATACAGCCGCTCGAAGATGCGGGGCAAGTGCTTGGCCTCGATGCCCACGCCGGTGTCGCGCACCGTGATCAGCGTTCGCAGGTCGCTCTCGAAACAGGCGGTGACCGTCACCTCCCCGTCGGGACGATTGAACTTGACCGCATTGATGATGAGGTTCATCAGAATTTGCTCGAGCGCCTGCGGATCGGCCTGCACCTGGACGCCTGGCGCGACCTCATTGCGAAACCGCACCTTGCGCGCCTCGGCTTCCGGCGCCACCAGGACCGACAAGTTGTCCACAAACGCCTTGAGCTCAATCGAAACCGGCTCCAGCTTGAACTCGCCGGCCTCGATTGCCGAAAGGTCGGCGATGTCGCGCACGAGATTCTGCATGCGCGCCGCGTGCTTGTTGATGATGCGCAGGAACTGAAGGTTATTCTCGCTATCGTAGATTGCCCCGTTGAGCAGGGTTTCCACATAAGCCAGAATCGAGGTGAGCGGCGTGCGCAGCTCGTGGGAGAGATTGGCGAAGAACTCGCGGCGCACGCGCTCCAGCCGCACCAGTTGCGTGACATCGAAAAACACGCCGATAGCCCCGACGACCTCGTGCGCGGAGGGCATGATCAGCGGCGTCGCCCGGAAGCTGAACGTGCGCTCCTGAATGCCAAAAATCTCCAGGTTGGCGTCAAAGGGGCGACTTTCCTCGAGCGCTTGGCGAAACCCGTCGTGAATGGCCTTGTTGCGCGTAATGTCTATCAAGCGCAGCGGCCCGGTCATGAGCGGCGAAAGGTTGAAGACATCCACCGCCGCCTGGTTGTAAAGGACGACCTCCGTCTGGCGGTCAATCACGATAATCCCTTCGCGGAGCGAGCCGAGCACCGCTTCAAGCAGCGGCTGGGAATACTGGTCAAGTCGAAAGCTCATGATTTTTTCGAGCCTTTGCTCGCCTTGGCGGCGTCTTTCCCAGCCTCGACTTTCCCAGTCTCAGCCGACTTGCCGGCTTCGACAAAGCGGTAGCCAATCCCGACCGCCGTTTCAATGTAGCCCTCCACGCCGAGCTTTTGGCGCACCCGGCGAATGTGCACATCCAGCGTGCGCGTCTCCCCGTCGTAGTCAATCCCCCACACCCGGTCGAGCAAATACTCGCGCGTCAAGACGCGCCCCTTGCTCTGCGCCAGCAGCTTGAGCAGCGCGAACTCCTTGCGGGTCAGGCTGACCTCCGCTCCCGAACAGCGAACGATGAAGTGGCTGTAGTCAATGAACAAGGTTCCGTCGTCATAGACCGACGCCGCGTTGCCCTCGGTGCGGCGCAAGACGGCATTGATGCGCGCCATCAGCTCGCGCACGCTGAACGGCTTCGTCACATAGTCATCCGCGCCAAGCCCGAGGCCATGCACCTTATCAGTCTCATCCGTGCGCGCTGTCAGCATGATGATCGGGATCTGGGCCGTGGACTCCTCGCGCCGCAGCCGCCGGCAAATCTCAAAGCCATTCATCAGCGGCAGGTTGAGGTCGAGCAAGATCAGATTCGGCGGATGCTCCAGCACCGTTCGCAGCCCGGCTTCCCCGGTCGTCGTGATCGTGACGTGAAAGCTTCCGTCTTGCTCAAGGTTGTAACGGATGGACTGAGCGATATCGGCATCGTCCTCGATGATCACAATGTTTCGTTTCATCAATAACGCATCTCCCTCGCAGGCTGCCTGTTGCAGTGAATCGCGCCGCCCTAGCGCGCCTTGGGTCGCGCGCTCACTCGCGCCGCCAAGCGTCCGAGGTATGCTTGATGGCGCGCCCTTCGGCGAGATAAACGACTTGTTCGCAAACATTGGTAGCGTAGTCGGCGATTCGCTCCAGATGCTTGATGACGAACAACAACTCCGCCGCCCGCAGGACGGCCGTCGAGTCCTGGGTCATGAAGGTCGTCAGCTCGGCAAAAATGCGGCGGTAAAGAAGGTCCACCTCGTCGTCGCGCCGAATGGTCTGCCGCGCCTTGGCGGCGTCGCTCTGGGTCAGCGCGTCGAGCGCGTCGGACAGCATCTCCTGCGCCAGCGTCGCCATCCGCGGCAGCGCGATGTAGGGCTTCAGCTCCGGCTCATCGTTGAGGCGGAGCGCATGGCGGGCGATGTTGACCGCATGATCGGCAATGCGCTCGATCATGGGCGTTGTGCGCAGCACGCCGATGACAAATCGCAAATCGGCCGCGCTGAGCTGAGCGGCCTTGATGAGCAGGTCGGCGCAAGCTTCATCGATTTCCAACTCCACCGAGTCGATTGCGTCGTCGTCGCGGATCACTTGTTCCGCCAGCGCGGAGTTGCGGCGAATCAGCGCTCCAACAGCGTGCGACAAGGAGTCTTCCGCCTGCCCGCCCAGCAGCAGCACTTTATCGCGCAACCCTTGCACCCGCCCGTCCAGCGTACAGGCATCCATTTTTTCGTACCCCCCGTGGACGCTCCTGATTCTTTCCAGGCAGGACGGAGACGCATACCCGCGGGCTTGCCGCATAGTCATTTACGTGAACCAAAAGCTTGGCGATTCAGAAGTTCACTTTCCGCTAGCCTAAAAAGCGCCCATTACGCGAATGTAACACAGCCGTAAATTCCAGCGAAGATGCTTCTGCTTGCCTGTCAGGCGAAGTAGCTTTCCAGTCTCGAATTTGCATTTTTGGAGAAGCGCCTATGCCGCTTTCATTTTTTCGGACTGCCCTGGCGCCGGGCCTCGTCGCCGTCATCCTGGCCAGCTTGCCGCCGATGACGCCGGGGCAGTATCCCCGCGGACGCAAGATCAACATCGCCCACCGAGGCGCATCCGCCTACGCGCCCGAGCACACGCTGGCGGCCTACCGCCTGGCCATCGCGCAAGGCGCGGATTATGTCGAGCCAGACCTTCAGATGACCAAGGACGGCGTTTTGGTTTGCCTCCATGACGCCACGCTGGAGCGAACGACCAATGTTCGGACGGTTTATCCCGACCGCGGGCGGCTGGAAACCATCCGCGGCGAAGCCCGGCAAGTCTGGCCGGTCGCCGACTTCACGCTCGCGGAAATCAAGCGCCTCGACGCGGGCGCGTGGTTTGGCCCGCAGTTCGCCGGCGAGCAGGTATTGACCTTTCAGGAGATGATTGACGCGGTTCGCGGCAAAGCCGGGATTTACCCGGAAACCAAGCATCCGGCGCGCTACGCCGCGCTTGGGCTTGATCTGCCGCGGGCGCTGCTCGACATCCTGAAGAAAAACGGGCTGGATCGTCCCGGCGCCGACCCGCGGACGCCGGTGATTATCCAATCCTTCGAGGCCGCCAGCCTGCGGCGGCTGCGCCGGCTCGGCTGCCGGTTGCCCTTGGTTTTCCTGGTTGACGATGAAGCGCCGGGCGACTGGATTTCGCCGGCTGGCATGCGGCGAATTCGCCGCTTTGCCGACGGGATCAGCCCCTCCAAGCGCATCGTGGCGCAAACGCCGGAAATGATTGGCTGGGCGCGCGCGGCGGGGCTTTCGGTGACGCTTTACACCTTCAAGTCAAGCGCCACTGGCGATTTCCCTGATGTGGAAGCTGAAATGCGGCACTTCCTCTATGAGCGCGACGTGGACGCGGTTTTCACCAACAATCCCGACCGCTTTCCGCGGTCGCCGCGTCCAGAATAGCTTTCAATCCGCGCCCCAGCGCGGCGCAGGCGGCGGGAAAATCCCACCGCTGGCGGTCGCGGTCGCCGGTGAAGTTGCTGATGGCGCGCAGGGCGGCGTATGGGACGCCAAACTGGGCGGCCGTCCAAGCCACCGCCAGCCCTTCCATGTTTTCCACCGCGGCGCCCGAGCGGTCGCGCAGCGCGGCGGCCGCGGCATCCGTTCCCGAACAGCAGTGCACGGTGGCGAACGGCAGTCGCGGCGCCGGCGCAAGCTGCCGGGCAACCCAGTCGGCCCACGGGCTGTCGAGCGCCAGCCGGTTGGGAAAATCGCCGGTCAGCGGAAAGCCCAGCCCGCCCAAGTCCAGGTAGCCGTCGGGCGTAACGATGCCGGACTGCGGGTCGCACTCGCTAGCGGCGATCACGAGGTCGCCGGCGCGAAGCTGGCAGCCCGGATAAGCCCCGCCAACGCCAGCATGCAGAAGCGCGGCATAGTCTTGCCGACTGAGCGCCAAGGCGGTTGCCGCCGCGGCGCGCGCCGCGCCGACGCCCGTCACGAGCGTCGCGACTCGCGGGCCGACTCGGCTTAGCTCGCCCACCGGGAGGCGCTCAACAGCCAGGCCCGACCAGCCAACAAAGGCATCCTGAATTTCGGCGGCGACGGCGGCGACGATGAGCAGGGGCGAAAACCGGAAAATTCCGGGCACTTTTTCCAACCTCGGGCGTTAGTCGTTACATCAACGAAACTAAAAGAACGCCGACGCGTTTCGAAAGCGAGGTCACCCTATGGGTAAAGTTATGTCCAGGAAGAATCCGCGTATCAAGGCCCTGGAAGAACAATTAGGCGGAACGACGGCCCAAATGCTCGATCGGCTCATGCGCGAAGTCATGCGCGCGCGCTCGGCGGCGAGCGACGCTCTCCGGCGGCTCCGCGTGAAATCGTCCGATGAAAAGGCGCTGGAAGATTTTCGGCGCGCTCGTCAGGCTGTCATCCACCACCGGCAGCGGCTGCTGCGCGTCCTCGAAGCGCACGCGGAAGGCTGCTAACCCGCTCAATAACCGAGCTTTCCCAGCCGCGCGCTTTCCTGTCCGGGGAAAGCGCGCGGCTTGGCGTTTGCGGCTTGGCGCTTGCCGCCCGCGCGGCGCGGGCGGCTTTCAAAGGGGACGCTGCCCCGGGCCGTCCGTCGCGCCGGTGACAGGCTGGGCGCGAACGGACTACACTAGGCGAAACCTTGTTTTCCACCTTCTTCAGGAGCTTAGCGGTTCATGCTACGTCGCATCGCCCGTGGGCTGGTCTGGGCGCTTTTTATGTGGAGCGCCGCGCTTGCCGCGCCGCGCCCGATGACCTTCGATGATCAAATGAAGTTTCGGCGCATCGCCGCCGCGGTGGTCGCGCCCGACGGCAAACGCATCGCTTACGCGCAGGGCGTGACCGACAAGGCCGCGAATCGCGTGCAGTACGATATCTGGGTGGCGCCGACCGCGGGCGGCGAAGCCCGCCAGTTGACATTCGGGATGCGCTCGGCAACCGACCCCTGCTGGTCGCCCGACGGCAAGACCCTGGCGTTCGTTTCCAACCGCGACGGCAAGGCGCAAATCTGGACGGTCGGGCTTGACGGCGGCGAGCCGCGCAAGGTCACGGATTTTTACGCGAGCGTTTCGGGGGTCCTCTGGACGGCCGACGGGCGGCGCGTGATTTTCGTCGCGGAAGTTTATCCCGAATGCCCGGACGAAGACTGCAATCGTCGCCGATATGCGGCCGCCGAGGCAAGCCAAGTCAAAGCCCAGATTGCCGACCGGCTGCTCTATCGCCACTGGGACAGCTTCAAGGCAGGGCGGCGGGCGCACATTTTCGTCGCGCCGATTGAAGGCGGCCCGGCGCTGGACCTCACGCCGGGCGATTACGACGCGCCGCCGTTCAGCCTTGGCGGGCGCGATTACGACGTTTCGCCGGACGGCAAGGAGCTGGCGTTCGCCCGCAATACCGACCGCGACGAAGCCATCAGCACCAACAACGACATCTTTCTCGTCCCGCTGGCCGGCGGCGAGCCAAAACGGATTTCCATCAGCCCGGGTTCGGACACCCACCCGCGCTACTCGCCGGACGGGCGCTACATCGCC